>PUMD01000024.1 GCA_003551215.1 Clostridia bacterium
TGTCCGAACTCCGCGGGCTCTGCTCCGACCCGGAAGTCACCGTCGAGGAGTGGTCCCGCTTCGCCCTGGAAGCCCTGGAGAACCGCCTGAAACGCCCTTCATGAAGTTTAACCTGCTTGCCTTGTTTCTATACTTTTCGTAGCGCAGGGCTTAAGCCCTGCCTAACGCCCCCGCCGGGCTTGTACCGGCGGAGCGAAAGATTAAGCTAACCGCGCTCTCTACCAATGCGCCCCCGGTGGGCTTGACCCACCGGAGCGGAAGATTATCAGCTAACCACGCGCGCCCCCTAAAAAAACCCTCTCCCCCCGCTTGCGGGGGGAGAGGGCAACTTGTCCCGAGCTTGTCGAGGGAGGCCTGCCCGCCTTTCCTGAACGAAGTAATGGAGGTCGTGGGTGAGGGGGGCATCCGAGTCGTCCACTCTGTCCACCCTGTCCACTAAGTCCACCCGTCCCCCAGACGCCCCCGCCGGGCTTGGCTACCCCGATATGGCGGAGCCATTTTTCGGGGCTGTAATCCGCAATCTGTTTTCTTCACGAATTCCCCCCATTAGGATATAATCCAGCTTCAAGGCTGTATCCCACCGGCGGATAGGGGGGTGAACATGAAGCGCTTCTTTGACTGGCAGGTGATTCTCGGCCTGGTCTTGATCTTCCTTACCGCCTTTTTCTACCTCGTCCACTATTTCGTCTTTCGGGACGTCCACCATATCTTCATCTACTTCATTGGGGATGTCGCCTTTGTCTTCTTCGAGGTTCTGTTGGTAACCCTGGTCATCCACCGGCTCCTCCACCACCGGGAAAAGGAAAGGCTGAGGAAGAAGATCAATATGCTCACCGGGGCGTTCTTCAGCGAGGTCGGAACCGAGCTTCTGCGGCAATTGGCAATCTTCGAAGGCGATGCCGGTAGGATCAACCGGTGGCTGGCGGTGCCCGATGACTGGTCGGAAAGGGAGTTTCTCGATATTCGCGAGACCATCCTCCGGGCCGGCCCGGAGATCTACAGCCGCAAGGGCGACCTGGAAGCGGTCCGGCGCCTCCTCTCCGGGAAAAAGCAGTTTCTCCTCGACCTGCTCCTCAACCCGGCCCTTCCGGAAGAGGAATCCTTCACCAACCTGGTCTGGGCGGTCTTTCACCTGGCGGAAGAACTGGGGCATCGGGATGACCTTCAAAACCTCGAGGATGGGGACGCCCGGCATTTGGAGGAGGACGTTGCCCGGGTCTATCACCTTCTGGTCCTCTCCTGGATGGACTTTGTCCAGCATCTCAAAGAGGGCTATCCGTTTCTCTATTCCCTGGCCGCCCGGACCAATCCCTTCGACGAAAAGGTTTCTGTGGCCAAACCCGCTTAGCGCTCCTCCTTCGGTTCACGGGCGTTTTGTAAATTGTAAAGGGTTGACCCTGGGAAAAATGAAGACTTTGCTTAAGGTGTATTTGGTGCTGGCGGCAGGAATAATTGTCGCGATAGCGGTTTATTTGGTGGTCGATAAATATATGACCACTGTGAAAAGACACCAAGAGTTAACCGCCAGCATCCAACGGGCTACTATTCAGGCCTACACCAACCAGGTGCAGGCCGCGGTTAATATATTTTACGCCAGATCGGCAATAGAAGGTAAAGCCGCCTTTCCCGCCGAGCTCGCTGACGATATGTTTATCGACGGCAAGGTTCCCCCGTCCAATGTCGGTAAGTATTACTGGGAGTATGACCCCGTCACCGGGAAGGTTTCCAGCAACATTGACTGACGGGATCGTCCGTCGCGCAAAGAAGATCGGGGGAAGGGAATTTTAAGTTGGTCGTCGGAGTGGAATTAGTTGATAAGTTAACTACGTCCCCTAAATTGCTAAATGCAATGGGTTGACCCCAATTAGCGTAAAGTCAAGAGTAAAGATTTGACCCCAAAAGGTAACCGGGGATGTCAATCCGTGATGACTGTTTCGTCCGCCAGGTCGGTGGATTCCGAGCTGTTGGGAAACAATGTCGTGAAGACCAGAAAGGCCGCGAGGCTGGATAGAATGCCCGGGTAAATCGCGTCCAGCCCGAAGAAGGACAGGAAGTCATTCTCCACCAGGATCACGGTGCCGCTCCCCACGATGATCGAGGCCAGGGCCCCGGCGGCGCTGGCTTTTCTCCAGTAGTGTCCCACGATGTAGGGGATGATGGTTCCCCCGGCTCTCAGGGTGAAGGCAAACATCAGGAGGATGATGATGGCCCCGGTTTCCATCAGGGCCACGGCGGTGGAGATCGCCGCGATCACCAGCATGGAGATCCGGGTCACCTTCAGGATCTCCCTTTCGGTGGCGTTCTTGCGGAGGTAGATCTTGTAGAGGTCGTTGCCGAAGATGGATCCGGCCCCCAGCAGGTTGGAATCGGCGGAAGACATAGTGGCGGCGATGATCCCGGCAAAGAGGAAACCCACGATCACCGGCGGCATAGTCTCGATGGCCAGGGTGGGCAGGGCATACCGCGCGCCGTGCCGCATAATGGCGCCCCCGTCGATGAGGTTTCGGTTGATCAGGGAAAGGGTAATGATCCCCAGCACCGCCGGGATGAAGGCGAAGATCAGGTTGACCAGAGAGGCCACCATGGATCCCCGAAACGCCGCCCGGTCGTCCCGGGCGGCGTAGTACCGGGCCACGGATTCCTGCCCCACCGCGAAGGAGGCGGTGTACATAATGATCAGCCCGATGATCACCGGCCAGGAGATGCCGCTGGTGAACTGGAACTGGCTGGCCGGCACGGAGGCCGTGACTTCGCTCCAGCCGCCGGCACGGGACAGGGCGAAGGGGATGCACAGGGCCATCCCGATGACGATCAGGAACATCTGGACCACGTCGGTCAGAGCCACGGCCCAGAGCCCGCCCATAATGGAGTAGAGGGTGATGATCACCGCTACGGCGATCACCGAGGTGCCGTAGGCCATTCCGGTCATCACCGACAGAGCCACCGCCGAGGCGATGATCTGGACGGCCGTCAGGCCGATCAGGGGAAGGATCATAATGACCGTGGTGACGGTCCCGGGGGCTTCCCCGTAGCGGCGCCGGAAATACTCGGGGACGGTCTTGACCATAGCGCTCCGGAGCTTGGGGCCCACGAAGGCCAGGACGAAGAAAGTCACGGCCATGGCCAGGACGTACCAGGCCGCGCCTAGGCCCCAGTCCCCGTAGGCCATCTCGGTCACCCCCAGGGAACTGCCGCCGCCGATCTGGGTGGCCGCCAGGCTGCCGGCCACGAACATTGGTCCCATATGCCGCCCGGCTACCATAAAGTCGGCGTTGTTCTTGATCCGGGTGGAGGCGTAGTATCCCACCCCCAGCATAGCCAGCAGGTAGAAAATGACGATCAGGGATACGGTTAAATCGATGGTGTCCCTCCTTTGGCATTCACCGGGCAAGCCCTGTTTCGCGGCCTGGCGGCGCCAACTACCGAAATCGGACCGCGGGACAGCTTTTTCGGGTCGAATTTAGCAGGGCACGGGGAGAAGGGCAACCCCCAATCCGGTTGATGTTCAACCCGGTTGAGGAACCGATTGAGGACGGAGGGGATCCCGGTCCTTCCGGCCGCTGAACCGGAATTGCCTCACCAAAATCCTCGTCCCCTAAGTACGCCTGTTCATAAATATGGTGTCATATCGAGGGTGTCGAGGCGCCCGGGATGCAAGGCGCGAGGAGGGAGAATACCTTAACGGTATTTGACCGACGAGCAACGCCGCAGCCCGGGATGTATCGGCAACCGACCTGTCCGGCGCAGCCTTGGCGAAGACGGAA
>PUMD01000116.1 GCA_003551215.1 Clostridia bacterium
TATGAGTTCTCGGTCCAACCCTGTCCAACTTCTAGGATGGGGGAAGGATGGTGATGGTAAAGGGCAACACCGTCTGCCGGGTTTGCGTCCGGGAGGCACGAAAAGAGTTTCGCTACGTGCCCCGCCGCTTGTAAATTGAAAGTCAAACATGCTGTACTGCGAGAGGCTGGCTGTTCGTTTATGATGAGCATCCCGATGGGGTTCGATGCCCGACCCCTCTTTTGTTTTTTATGTTGACGCTACAGGGAGCGGCCTCAAAAAGGAGTGTCTATCACATGTTTAAGATGTATCATCTTCCCTAAGCGGTATCGGCTTTTCTGGATGGATGGTGGAGATGGCGTGCTTGTAAATCTTTTGTTTCCCCCCTTTGTCATCCTGTAGGAGCACGACAAATCGATCAAATCCTGCAATGATTCCTTCGAGTTTAAAGCCATTCATGAGATATATTGAGACTGGAATTTCTTGTCTGCGCAGTTGGTTTAAGATGTACGTCTGTTTATCGCTCATAGAGTGTTTCCGCCTCCCGAAGGTGAGCGATGGATTGCCATTATACCTTCTCCATTCTGTTGGCCGCAGTTTTCGGCTGTACAGCCGAAAGAAGAACATGGTCGCTGTCGGTAATAATCACCGCACGAGTACTGCGGCCATACGTCGCATCGATCAGTTTGTTATCATCTCTTGCTTTTTCAACAAGGCGTTTGATGGGAGCGGAATCAGGCTCCACGATAGCAATCACGTGATCAGCGGATACAACATTGCCAAACCCAATATTAAGAAACATCAATTTTTTCACCTCCAAGTGGTGCCCGCCGGTTCCATGGGCTTACAAACGAGGCTTGCGATAAGAAACTTACGGGGTTCTCTGCTTTTTCGCCAAGCGTTTGGAAAGGAGGTGCAGGGGATGGCTCAAGAGTGTGAACAGTGTGAAGGTGAGGGGAAGGTTGCATGTGAAGAGTGCAATGGAACTGGAAAACCAGGGCGGATTGCTTCACTTTTCGGCGCTTCCGAATGTGAGCGGTGTGAAGGCGAGGGTGAGCATACGTGTCCCAACTGCGGTGGAAAGGGACACATTGGACTTTGAATACGATGGAAAAAGACAGCCGCACCCGAGAAGCGCGGGGAAACAAAACGGCTGTCCTTTTCTTTTGCCCCTGCAAACTAGAGCCTGCATCGCTATTCTTCCTCCACCGTTCTTACCACCGCGGCCCGGGGTCCTTTTTCGCTCTGCTCTACTTCATAGGTAACAGCATCTCCCGCACGCAGCTCCGAAAGTTGCACGTCCACCAGGGCCGACACATGGAAGAAAAC
The DNA here is from genome assembly GCA_003551215.1 of Clostridia bacterium. Lineage (GTDB taxonomy): Bacteria > Bacillota > Sulfobacillia > SLMV01 > SLMV01 > PUMD01. Next base: position 1,309 of record PUMD01000116.1, read on the forward strand.
ATCCTCTTTCTTTTCATCGGATAGTATAAAGCCAAAGCCGCGGTCGGACATGATCGTTTTTATGGTTCCTTGGGGCATGGTGTGTCTTCTCCTTTCGCTGTCTGCACCAGCAAGTTCGTCTGAAAACCGGCGCAGTTTGTTTTTGGCCTTTCTTCCAGCCGCTTCGCACGTCCGCTGACTGGAGTAGTCATGGGGAGAACGTCCGGCCAGGATAACTTCCTGGGCTCTGATCCGGTATCGGAGTTCTTTCCTTTCTTCTGTCGGAGAGCCTGCATCTTTGCTTGGAAATGTCGTTTCATGCTAAGCCCTCCCAACGTTCCCAGGAAGTCCCCCTCCTTGTACAATATTCCGGCTGTACAGCCTGTAATCCTGTACCCAGATAACTGGATGCGATGAACTCTGCCAGTTTGACACGCAAACGACTCGTTGTCCCTGTCACAGTGACGACCACCACCAAAAGTCCCGGCGGTGCCCATGCAGGCCGTCGGGAAAACGCGGTCCATCTGCGAAGGAGGTTGACGGATGGTTAAAGAAATAGTTTACAGAACCTTGATGGGTGGTGGAAACCTTGATGACCGTAAGAGAAGTGGCCGAACAGTGCAGGATAACCCGGCAGGCGGTTTACAAAAAGATCAACAACTCAATGAAGGAACCATTGCAACCGTTAACCACCGAAAAAAATGGCGTCTTACACATACTGCCCAAAGGTGTCACGGTGATCGAGGACTCCCTTACCGTATCGCCGCCGTGGAGGGCGTCAGGCTCGTGGCAACTGGATACCAGCCCACCATGGATGACAGTGGGTTCTCCATGCGTTTTCGCCTTGAGGGCAAGTACCATCCGATGTTGAACTTGATCAGCATTCTCGAGGATCTAGACCCCCGGCTGGAAGTGCGATCGTTTGCTATCCACGCCCGCTCCGAGGCGCTGGAGATGGACATCGATCTGTTCTACCACTTAGTCGAAGAAGAGGAGGAATAGCGGTATGAAAAAGTTTATCCTCTGTGTTTTCCTCGTCCTATGGTTTGGATATGGTGGTTTTTTCTCGGCCGAGGCCAGCGCTCTGACCCAGGAGGAGATCATGGTCTTGATGTCAAAATTCGATATCGATGTCGAGTCCCTGCAAGAATTCCGGGATCCCTTCTGGGACTATCGGGACAGCACCAGCATGATCATCCCCCCGGAGGAGGACATCCGGGAGGACGAACCGCAAACGAAAGACGACGAGGCCGATGCTGCCAAGGAAAAGGAACGTAAAAAGGAGGAATCTCTCTCGCCTCCTGCGTTTCAGCTGCAGGGGTTGGTCCGCCGGGGAGGAAGGGAACTGGCGGTGCTCCTCCACGAGGGGGATACGGTGCTTGTGCATAAGGGCGAAGAGTACGAGGGCTACAGGTTCAGCACATCAAATGATCGAGCAGTCGTCTTTAAATACGAGGGCAGGCATTACACGCTGCAAATTGGGGGCCAGTGAGATGAACAAGCTGGGTGGCCTAATCGTTTTTTTCGTATTGGTCGTTGTTCTCTCCCCAGCTGCGGCCGAGAACCTGCTCGACCTTGATTTCAGCCGCACCGATGTACGGGATATCCTCCGCTCCCTGGCCACCATCAGCAGCAGAAACATTGTGCTGGATTCTTCGGTGGAGGGGGCGATGACGATCAACCTCTCCGGGGTTTCCTTCGGGGAGGCCGTGGACCACATCTTGAAGGTGAAAGACCTGGAAAGCTACACCGACCGCGGGACGATCATCATTGCTTCCAAAGAGAGGATTAGGGATATCTACCACGAGGTCGAACGGGAAATTCTCTACCCCGATTCTATTGCGATCGAGGAACTGCAGGATGTGCTGACCGATCTCTTCCCGGGTGTCAACGTGCGCCTTCTTGCAAGCCAGAATGGGCTGATCCTGAGCGGGTTCACCGACGATCTCAGGGAGGTCTTCGCTATGGTGGAGCGGCTGGACGAACCCCGGGCGGATACCATCACGGTGGTGGAGCTTGTGCACCGCGAACCCGAGGAGGTTGCGACGATCGCGGCCAGGTACTTCCCCGATGTGGAGATCAACGCCCGGCCGGAGACGGGGGATCTGGTTTTGGGCGGACGCAGAACCTGCCTGCAGGAGCTGAAAGAACTCATCGCCAAGCTCGATATCAAGGACAGGGAGACAAGAAATGTTTACCGCCCACTGCACGCCGAACCTTCCGATCTGGTCTCCAGGTTGCGGCAAGTTTTGCCGGAAGAAACCGGACTCCAGCTTGAAGTCCTACAAGAAAGCATCGTGCTGGCGGGCCCCAAAAGGAGGGTGGAGGACGGTCTCTCACGTCTGGATGCGATGGATGCCGAAGAGATTGAGGAGCAGGACCTCCGGGTTACCCTCGATTACATCGACCTGGATGATGCCGCGGAGATTATCGCCGGCCTCAAGCCCGAGCTGAGCATGGAAAAGGAATACGCCA
>PUMD01000191.1 GCA_003551215.1 Clostridia bacterium
CAGGACCATGATGAACTCCGTTGAACTGTGCGGTCTGGCCGTCAGTCTGGGAGCCGTTGATACGCTAATCCAGCATCCCGCCTCCATGACCCACTCTCAGATGGACCCAGAAGAACTCGCCGACGCCGGCATCTCGCCCGGTCTGGTCCGGCTGAGCGTAGGTATCGAACACGTGGACGATATCATAGCAGACCTCGATCAGGCACTGAGGCAGGTCTGAATAAGAAAAATAGGCGGTATCGACCGGCTTCTGTTCCGGCTTTGGAATGCTCGCGCGGGTCAGGCGATAATCTCAGTGCCGGCCGTTCCGTCCACCGCTTCGACTGCCTGGTCCAGGCGTGCAATAATAGCCCGACCTTCAGGGTTGCTGCGGACGAACCTGATACCCGCCCGGACTTTCGGCTCCATGCTGCCCTCTTTGAAATGCCCTTCATCTCGGTATGTCTTCGCTTGGGCTACCGTCATGCGTGACACGGGCTTCTCGCTGTCGGTCCCGTAGTTCAGCATTACCCGTTCAACATCGGTCAGAATGAGGAGCACATCGGCTCCTGCGTCTTCAGCCAGTCGGTGGGCGGCGAGGTCCTTGTCAACAACGGCCTCCACCCCACTCAACTGCTTGCCTTCTGCGGTTACGGGTATTCCTCCCCCACCGGAGGCGATTACTATTCCCCCCTGCTGCAGCAGCGCTGCAATCGCGTCCCTTTCGATTATGCTGCGCGGGTCTGGCGAGGGAACTACCCGTCGGTAACCACGGCCGGCATCTTCCTTCATTGCGAAGTCGAACTCCTGCTGCAGTCTTGCAGCCTCTTCTTCGCTGTAAAAGGGGCCAATGGGTTTCGTCGGGTTCTCAAATGCCGGATCATCTGCATCAACTTCGGTCTGGGTTATGACGCAGGACACCGACTGACTCAGCCCCTGCCGTGACAGTTCACGCCGCAGCGCCTGCTGAAACATGTATCCTATAAGGCCCTGGCTTTGCGCCCCGCACACATCAAGCGGCATCGGAGGTACCTGGTTGCGGGCCGCCTCGTTTTGCAGCAGTATTGCTCCTACCTGGGGGCCGTTACCGTGTGTAAGGACCAGCTGGTGGCCGCGTTTGAGCAGTTGGACCAGCTGCCGACAGGTTTCGGTTATGTTGTTCATCTGATCCTGGGCGGTTCCCTCCTCGTGAGGTTTGAGAATGGCGTTTCCACCCAGTGCTATCACAATGATGTCCTGTTTGCTGCTCATGGTTAACTCCTTTCTTTTGACTGACACGAGATGTTGCTGATGCTATAAGTGTACCATTATACAATTGATGCATAAACACCTGTTGGCCGGCGAAATCTTTCCCGGTGGAGCCGTTTCCCCGGACGGATCTGGCCAGGCCGCATGGTAATTAACGTTCCTGCTGTTAGAAGAACTATGGGAATTGTCTCATTATGAGGACAGCAAATGAAGAAGCAAAGCTGCGAAATATACTCGCCTGTGTTTGTGAGGTGCACGCTTTCACGTTGTGTGATCCGGCAGGTTCTCAAAGCGCAGCCAGGCAGGTCAGCGCACTCCAAGGTTCGGCCCGAGTCACCTTGTGAACAGGTTTCGCTGTACGGGAGCCCTGGTCATTTCTGCCTGCTCCCGGGCTGCGGCAGTATGCAGGTGGGTGTAAAGCCGGGCTGCATCATCCGGTTGAATCTCAACGTGGGAATTCTGACGCATGCTGACCAGCCGGGTGCCGCCGGGCAGGGGGAATACATCTTTGGCCGGAACCCCGAAATTCTCCAGGTCCACCAGCTGCAGCTGAGTGAACACCCGACAGCACAGCCTCAGGCCGTCTTCGGACCCGATAGTCACCCTGGGAGCGCAGATGACCAGCACCACCCCGAAAAAGCGCTGCAGTGGGTGACCGGAATAAAGGAAGAGCCGGTCCCCCTCGTCAACGGTGCTGCTGCGGCCGGGGAACCACACGTGTCGCTGATCCCTGCCGCGGTGCTTCCTCTGATTGTAAGGGTGATCGCTCGAACCCATAACCTTGATCCAGTCAGTCATCGAATTTACCCGCTTTTTGAACTCTTTTGTGCCTCATCCTGTTCCTTTCCAGTACGAAGATTCACCACCTCAGTTTGGTCGGTTATCCCGTCCATCTCTGGTTTCAGTTCGGTTTCCTCCTGTGCGACGAATACCGTGTTGTCATCTATGGATTTACCGCGGTAGGATGCCTTATCAACCAGTGAAAACAGGTCCTCGACAGTATCAGCATGTGCGGGGAAGGCGCCCACGCCGCCGCTGGTGGTGAATGAAACTGCTTTTTCTTCCTGGCCTTCATCAGCAGTCTGCAGCGCCCTCAACCAGCGCCTGCTTACCTGCTTGGCACCCTGCGGATCGGTCTCGGGCAGTATTACAAGGAATTCGTCTCCCCCGTATCTGATCACATAGTCATTACGCCGGCAGCAGTTTTGCAGACATCCCGCAACCTGACGTATGACCTCATCACCTGCTGGATGTCCGTACGTGTCGTTGATCGCCTTGAGCTGGTCGATATCCACCATGAGCATGGAAAAACAGGTGTTCTCCGCTACCAGCTGCGCCCCCTCCCCTTCACACCATTGATCGAAGAACCTGTAGTTCAGTGCTCCGGTCATACCGTCCCGCATGGCCGCGTCGCGATGCTTTTTTACTTCCTGCGGCAGGCGCAGCAATGAGTGCATGCCCAGAAAAGTTCCGGTCAGCAGCACCAGAGCGATAACCCCTTCGTGAAACAGTAGCACTGAACTCACAATGGCCAGAGAATGATAAAAAGGCAGCGATTCCCGGCGGTAATCCCAGTAAAAAAGGCGAAACTGCGACAGCAAACCGTTATCGGCGGATTCCAGCGCCACTGAACAGCTGACCAGCAATATGTTGAGCATGTCGAAAAGCAACGTAGCGGCCAGCAGGGGTCCCAGGCTGTCAAGTAGGGTCAGCTGCTGTGGGTCACCACCCAGGTACGTGAGTATCAGGTGGGCTAACAGGACACATATGCTTATCTGGCCGATATTGAAAAACGCCTTCTCCGCGTCTATTTCCTGTCTGGCCCACCGTATCATAAATACCGGCCATATGATCCACATCCCCATTACCGGCCCGAAATTTACCAGCGTGGCAAACAGCACCGGATAGCCTATGTTCAGGTTTGCCCTGCCCAGAGGAATCAAGAAAAAAGAGCTGACCAAGTATATGGCGGCAATGGCTATCAGCTGTGCATACCGCTCAGCTGGCCAGCCTTCCAGCTGGGCGGTCAGCCAGATGGTAATTCCCACGCCAGTAGCCCCGAGACCTATGTGGTAAGCACGCACCCAGAGCCAAGAGAGCCGCTTCCACTCCGAGTCCACCATGTCAGCCGTACTCCTCGCTTTCACGCGTCAGATGATAACAGTACCCATACAGGATTTGGCCTCTAAGGCTCTCGTGTTGCTTAGACCCCCTGTCGTCTAGATAGGGTCAAAGGCCGGGAGAAGAAACTTCTCCCGGCGCTTTTAACTGATTACTCCTTGAAGGAGACATCCAGGAAATGGGTTGAGCACGATATGCAGGGATCGTATGCTCTCACCAGCATCTCCAGCATCAGAGTAATTTCATCCTTGCTCTTGTCAAGGACAGCGGGTACCAGGGCCTTCATATCTTGGTCGATGTTGGCCAGGTTCTGTCCGGTGGGAATTATGCAGTTGGCTTCGGTGATGTAGCCGTCATCGTCGATGGCGTATTCGTGAAAGAGGATACCGCGCGGGACCTCAGCAGCGCCAGCGCCTCTGCCCGCACTGACCTCGACGCTCCGGTCTTCCTTATTGAGGCCTTCGGTGAGGAATTCGTCGATCAGCTCGATGGAATCCTCCAGGCAGTGGACCGACTCGACGATCTGGGCTATGTTATTCATAAACGGGTTTGTGCAGCCCTTTTCCAGGCCCAGCTCTTCGGCTACTGCTTTGGCCTCGGGACGCAGATGTTCGTAGTTGTTGTTCACCCGAGCCAGGGCCCCAACCATATATGATTCCCGGTTGTGACTGGTATGCTTGGCAGTCGAATGTGGAACTGCCTTCTCATTTGTGACCTTACGGTAATCGCTGACGTCATAGCTGAATCCGTCGGTGGTATGAATATCTCCGCTGATCCAGGCGTATTCGTCATCCAGAGATAGCGCGACGTATTCCGTTTCACGCTCGAAGTCCGGAATGTTCACTGTTTTGAGCAGATCCACTGCTGCTCGCAGATCCGAACGTGCATCCTCAAGACGCGGACGGATGGCGGCCAGCTCTTCAGGACTGGGAAGGCTGGAGAATCCATTTACCTTCATGGAAATGGGATGTACCTTTCTGCCGCAGATCATATCCGCCAGGTCGTTGGCCAGTTTTTTAAGACGCAGGGCCATTTTCACTGCTTCCGGTTTGTCATCCACCAGTTCTATGGCACTTCCCGCTCCGAGAAAATCGGGAACCGCCAGGAAAAACACGTGCAGCCAGTGGCTCTGCATGGTCTCAGCGTTGAAAAGCAGTCTGCGCAGCTTCAGGGTCTGCTCGGATGGAGTTACGCCAAGCGCATCCTCCAGCGCGTTGATCGACGCCTGGGCGTGTCCCACCGCACAGATGCCGCAGATTCTGGCAGTTATATAGGGGGCCTCGTGCCACTTGCGGCCCTTAAGCATGGCTTCGAAGAAGCGGGGAGACTCCACAATTTCCAGTTCGGCCCGGTCCAGCGTGCCGTTTTTCACATCAACCACAATGTTGCCGTGTCCCTCAACTCTGGTCATATGATGCACGGTGATGTTGAGGTTGCGGTCAGTCTGCGCTGTCATGCTTCCACCTCCTGTGCCTTAGCATTGCCCGTATTGAACATTCTTAACTTCTTTTTGGCCTCTTCTTCATCGATGCCGTGCTCGACCATGACCTTTATCAGTGAATCGAAGTTGGCCTGGTCGACGTACCCCCGGCATCCGATACAGGCGGACCCGAAGCTGGGGCAGACAGCGCTGCAGCCGGCACGAATTACAGGTCCGAGGCAGATTTCGTCATCATCACGGTCGTACACGCATACGTTCTCCTTCAGACGACACTCGACGCACACCGGGAAGTTAGGCGTATAGGGCCGCTTGCCGAGCAGCAGCGAGGTGACCGTCTGAGCAAAGTCGGTGCGGTCGATGGGGCAGCCGTGGATGTAGTAATCCACGTCCACCACCTCATCGATTCCGCGGGTGGGGATGGTGTCGTAGTACTCGGAACCGGCATCCCCGTAGACCTCCTGCAGATTTTCCTCAGGGGAGAACTTGTTCTTCATCGCATTGACTCCCCCGATAGTTGCGCAGGCACCCAGCGCGACCAGCACATCGGCCTTGCGTCGGATCTCCTCCAGCATCGGTATCTCGGATTCTCGCGTTATGCTACCCTCCACGAAAGCTACGTCATAGTCCCTGGCAACAGGGTCCATGGCCTCCCGGAAGGTAACCAGGTCGATGGCTCCAACGATGTCCAGAAGCTCGTTTTCCATGTTCAGTATCTGCAGCTGGCAGCCTTCACAGCTGGAAAAGCTGAATATACCTACTCTTGGTTTCACCCGATTTCTCCCCCTTCCTACAAGGCCTTTATCTGCTCATAGCTGAAGCAGGGACCCTCACGACAGATGTATACGCTACCCTCCTGACAGTGTCCGCACTTACCGATGCCGCATTTCATCCTTCTTTCCATAGAAAGAAACGTCATATCGTCGGGGATGCCCACCTTCTCGGTTTCCTGCACCACGAACCTGAACATGATATCCGGGCCGCAGATGAATGCCACGGTGTTATCCGGGTCCAGGTCCACTCGCGAAAACAGAGTGGTGACGACTCCCACGTTTCCTTTCCAGGTGTCATCGGCCATATCCACAGTACCGTGGTATTCGACGGTGGGGTCATTTTCCCACTGCTTCAGTTCGTCCTCATACAGTATGGTGGCCGGCGAACGGGTGCCGTAGAAGATGATGACCCGTTCGTAGTCCTCGCGTCTTTCAAGAACCGTCCAGATCAGGGAGCGCAGTGGAACAAGTCCAAGCCCACCGGCAACAAACAGGATGTCCTTACCCACGACGGCATCGGGGTCGAATCCTGTGCCGAAAGGCCCTCTGATACCCACCTTGTCTCCCATTCCGAGTTTCTTGATCGCGTTTGTCACGTTACCCACGTGTCTGATGCACAGCTCGAAACCGTCTTCTTTCGACGGCGGGGAGCTGATGGAAATCGGAGCCTCTCCCACGCCAAAGACGCTTACTTCAACGAACTGTCCGGGGTCGTGATCGAGCTGCTCTCCGGAATCCAGACGAAGGTCGTACCAGGTCTCCTCTTCGGTCATGCGCTTTTTATCAACTATCGTCGCAGGCTCTGGGACATAGACTGATCCTTGTTGTTCAGCTGCCTTGGTCAACTCGCTTCACCCCCCGGTTTTTCAGCAACAGTGTTAAAGACTTCAGCTGGATCTATATCAACCAGACAGGTGCGGATGCAGCGGCCGCAGCCGGTGCAGTACATATCACCGTCGTATCTCTCCGGAAGGTATTTGGCCTTACGGTAGAATCGGTGGCGCAGACGCTCATCCCGGTCCTCGCGGAAGTTCTCTCCTCCGGCGACCATGGCGAACTCCAGCAGGGTGCATCCGTCCCACTGACGCTTTCTTTCGCCTTCTTCCAGGCCGAGGTCCACTTCATCAAGCACATCGAAACAAAAGCATGTCGGACAGACAAGGTTACATCGGCCGCAGCCCATGCACTCGTCACCGAATTCCTGCCAGGCAGGGTGATCTTCTGCTTCTCCGAGGATTTCGGGCAGGTCTTCGGCCGGGAAGTCAAGCCGATCTTTTACGTTTTCAAAGTTCTCCTCCTGCTGGTCGGTGAGATCCTGCAGCTTTTTCTGGGCAGCTGCGTCGGCGTCGCGGGCTCCGGGAATCTGCTGCAGCAGCTGCTCTCCCTTTTCAGTTCCAGCAGCGACAGCCCAGGCGTCGCCCAGGTCGGTCAGCAGCAGATCATACCCCGCTTCCACCTTCAGCGAACCCATTGCGGCGCAAAAGGCGTGCTCATCACAAAGCTCCTGGCAGTTCATCGCTATGATAGTCGCCGCATCCCTACGGTTGAGGTAGTGCTCATCCTCGTAGGTATCTTCGAAGGCCTGGTCGGTCAGTCGAATGGCGGCCACATCACAGGGACGTACTCCCAGCAGGACGATTTCTTCTTCAGCCTCGGCCTGCGCCTCGGTTTCCACTTCCACACCGGAGTGTGTTGGGGCTCCCTTGCCGGTGAACTTGAAAAGCACTTCCTCTGCCGGCATGAAGTACTTCTTGGGAGGGTTGAGGGTGGGTATGTAGTCCTCATCCTCCAAAGCAGACGCATCCGATACGGAATCGTACACGTACTGCCCGGGTTCGCGAGCCACAGGAGCCACCACTTCGCCGTCCTCAGCCAGGCTGCGGACGAATGAATCAAATGCATCCTTTGGGACGATCTTTAAGGATTTCATGGTTGTGACGCTCCTTTGCCTTGGGGCTGACTTTTGTTCATTGTGTTCCCCCTAACGTTTATTCTTTATCTTCGGCGCCGTAGTTCGCAGTTAACAGAATCGTTTCTCCGTCCCGCAATCGGCTGTTGTGCATCAGTCCCTATTCCATGATGCTAGATTACTGCATGTCGGTCCATTTGTGAAGAGTCACACAACTACTGTCATGATTTGCAGAAATGGTCAGTTGTTGCGCATCCTGCATCAGGATCTCCGGATCAATCGGTCAGTAGTTCCCGTTCTGCTGCCGCCAGACCTTCACCTGCGGAAAAATCGTAACCGCTTTTGCTGAGTGCCCGTTCAATGGCAGCAAGCGTGGCGATTATGTCAGATTCAGTGTGTGCCCCCATGTGCCCCACTCGGAAGTATCTTTGCTTGATCTCACTGTGCAGACCACCGGCCACCAGCACTCCTTCATCCTCTATACGCGATACCAGCTGGCTGTCTATGCCCTCCGGATAGTAAAGGGCAGTAAGCGTAGGTGCCAGCAGGTCTTTGGATACCGGCACGGTCTTCAGTCCAAGGGCATCAGTTCCGGCACGGAATGCTCCAGCGAGGTGGAGGTGTCGGTCGAACCTCTCCTGCATGCCCTCTTTCAGTATCTGCTTGAGGCTGACGTTGAGGGCGTATATCAGGTTGACTGCAGGTGTTCCAAAATAGGCGCCCTCCCGCTTGCGGTAGGCGTGCATTACTGGAAGCCAGTTGTCGAAGTCCGCATAATAATTCTGAACTGGCGCCTTCCGTCGGTAAAATGCCTTCATGCCCTCCGGGCTGACTGTGAGAAGAGCCAATCCAGGAGGGGTTCCTAGGGCCTTCTGTGAGGCAGTGAGGTAAACATCGACTCCCCAGCTGTCGGTGCGACATTCAGCTCCGCCCGTACCGCAGACTCCGTCAACTATGGTGAGGCAGCCGGCTTCTTTAGCCACGCGGCAGATACCCTCCACATCTGCCTGCACTGCAGTCGATGTATCCACGTGCGTCAGAACGACCGCCCGGTAATCCTCATTCTCAAGCGACTCAGCAACCTCAGCCGCCGAAGCTATATCGCCTATAGGAGAGCGCAGGTGCTCACTTTCTACTCCGTATCTGTTCATCATGTTCCCGATTCTGTCACCGAAGTATCCCGAATTCACCACCAGCACGCGCTCACCGGGCTCCAGCAGGTTTGCCACGGCCGCATCCATGGCCAGGGTCCCGCTTCCAGCCAGGACAAAAGGTTCGTGATCTTTTGCCATAAATACATCCAGCATCATGTCAAGGCATTCGCCGAAGCACTGGCAAAATTCGTCAGCAACGTGGCTGGTTGTTGGCTCAGACATAGCTGCCAGCACTTTGGGTGTAAACTCGATGGGACCGGGAATCATGAGCAGTTTGCGTCCTTTCATTTAGCAAAGCCTCCCTTCAGCTTGTATCGTTGATGGCTACTGGATTTTTCGGCTCCTTGCCCTTCAGCACATTGCGAATGTCGGCGGCTGCCTGTCGGGCTATTGCCTCGAGACATTCAGTGGTGGACCCGGCCAGGTGAGGAGTGAGAATCACTCCGGGTCCGGTCAGTTTTTCGACTTGTTCCGGACTGAGGGGTTCGGGGTCAAAGACGTCCAGCGCCACCCCGGCGATATTCCCTTCGTGCGATGCCCGGGCGACGGCCAGCTGGTCACATACTGCCCCCCGGGAGACGTTGATAAGATAGCTGCCCGCACTCATCGCCGACACCGAATTTTCGTTGATCAGGTGGTATGTATCGGAGTTCAGCGGAACGTGAACCGACACAAGGTCAGATTCAGACAGCAGATCTTCAAGCGATCCTATCCTCTCCCATCCGGTCAGTTCCTGCTGAGTTTCCGGGCGCAGATACGGGTCATGGTAGATGATGCAGCATCCCAAAGCCGAGGCAAGGCGGGCGGTTGTTCGGCCGGTATATCCCATACCAACCACCCCCCAGGTCGTATCCCGCAGCTGGCGGCCGGTCCGCCGGGCTGCATCCCAGTCACCAGTCCTGGTCAGCTTGAGGTGGGCCTGCGGAATTCCCCGCAGCAGGCTCAACGCCAGCCCGATGGTCATCTCGGCCACTGACACTGCATTACCTCCGGGAACATTGGTGACGGTTATGTTTCTTCTCTGCGCAGCTGCCAAGTCGACCTGGTCTGTCCCCGAGCCGTGCAGCGCTATAACCCGTAAATTGCTGCACTTATCCATCAGGTCAGCGTCGACCACGCCCGTTCTGATCAGCAGGCCGTAAGCAGACATCATGCTCCTGGCCAGCTGCTCGCTGTCAGGCTGACCCCAGCCCTGCCAGGGGACCACTTTCAGCCGGGCACAATTATCCAGAACCTGGGCAACAGATTCTTCATCCACTGGAGTCTCTGTGGTGGCGGTAGCCACCACTTCAGGTATGTAGTGACTGTTGTCCATGCAATATGACACCCTCATCTCATCAGTATCCGCTCGCCTGCAGAAAACTCCGCTCAATATATTTTACTTTCTGGATAGATACTGTTTTCCCTCCTCGATGGGCTGGATTGCTCCACCGGTCAACGCTTTTACCTGGCGGTCGAAATCATCGCGGTGCTGTATGGGTACCATGACCCTCACGGTGACATCGGCGGTGTATTCAACCTCGTCGATGACGTACCCCGATTCCTTGACGTGGTGCTGGAGTTTGCCCCACCTGTCGTAGGGCACAGCCACCGACAGTACGCTGCACAGGACCCTGTCGACGGTTTCCGCCTCCTGCAGTGCAGCCCGCCCGGCATCAGTATAGGCCCGGGCAAGACCGCCGGTGCCCAGCAGTGTGCCCCCGAAAATTCGGGTGACCACGATGACTGAGTTGGTCAGCTTTCGTCCCTGCAGCAGCCTGACCAGCGGCAAACCGGCGGTGCCGCCCGGCTCTCCGTCATCGGAGTAGCGGACGGTTGGCCGACGCAGGCCTATGCTATAGGCGTAGGCATGGTGGCTGGCTTTGGGATGCTGCTCGGATAGCTGCTGCAGCAGAATCTCCACCTGGTCGGGGTCATCTGCCGAGTCGGCAACACCGAAAAACAGCGAGCCTTTCCTCTTGATCTCACCCTGTCCAGCAGTCCCTATGGTCCGGTAGCTGGGTACCATGGCCTTCTTGTCGTCTCCTGGCTGTCTCATCTTTCTCTGCCCCATCCGGCTCCCCTGGCCGGTACCTCCTTTCAGACCTCAACTGTGCGATTGTGCCGATGAATGTGAATCCCAGAAGCGATTTATCACTTCCATTACTCCATGGGTATAGGGTTTGTCCGTCACCCAGTCTGCACTATGGTGCAGCTTTTGCGGGGCGTTTGCCACCAGCACTCCGCATCCTGCCCTTTCAATCATGCTTATGTCGCCGCGGCTGTCTCCCACAGCCACCCAATTCGAAAGGGGGATGTCCAGATAGCTGCTTACCAAATCAAGCCCTTCTCCTTTGGAGGCTCCGAGGGGAAGAATCTCGACCAGACCGGGAACGCTGTGCACTACCTCAGCTCGCCGGATGAGCTGTCTTTCCCAAAACTCACCAAGACGGCTGGCCTGCTGGGGTTCGGTGCGGATGGATACGCCGTAGATATCCCAATCATTTACCCAGGAACCAGACCGGATCAGCCAGGGCTTCACCTCGATATCCACACCCAGGATCTCGGAGTACCGTTTTGTGCGGGGATGGGATCGGTTGGTTAAGATTCCCCGGTTGCTGTACACGTAAAGCAGGTAACTGTCCGCAGCTTTGCTCATGATCATCTGGTATATCTCCCCGCCCAGCGTAAGAACCCGCAGCGGGCGGTCATCCGCATCCACCACTACCGCACCGCTGTTGGCAATGACTGGGCTCCGCATGTTCAGCTGATCTGCCACTCCCTTGGCAGATGACCGGTCCCGTCCGGTAGCCACAATTACCGTCACTCCCAGCTGGTGAGCCTGCTGCACTGCCAGCGAGGCCAGCCCTCCCAGCTTCCTGTCCGGCCCCAGCAGCGTATCGTCCAGATCCAGCGCCAGGCCTGCGTACTGACCCAATTAACTTACCTCCCTACCGGCTTCCCTGCAAGATTGAGGATGATTTCTATCACACGGTCTCCCACCGGGCGGAGGAGTCTCCTCCCGGGCTGTCATGGCGAGGTGCAACGGCGAAGGTATAAGCCGTCTGCCGACTAGCCTCCTTCCGGGGATTTGCTGTCCTTCTGGGCTGAGCCGTCACCCAGCTGCTGGGTTGTCTCAGCGTATTCAGTCCAGGGATCCTGGGAACGTGAGGCCAGTTCCCGGCGGGCCGTTTCCCTTTGGCGCGTACTTCTGCTTTGGGACACCCCGTGGGCAGAACGAAATGAGGTGTCCATATCGGGCATCACCACGAGCGCCCACAGAAAAAACGCTCCCATGAAAATAACGTAGGCACGCAGTAGCATAAGCATAAGAAAATGCAACCGGAAATCACCCTTTCTGCCTACTTCGTCTTGCTGGCACAAAGTCGGCTTTATTCGGGGGGATCTTCACCGTCAATTGGATGCCCGTTTTGCTGTGGGTCACCTTCTTTTTGTGGTGACGGGTCATTTTTCTGTTCATAGTAGGCTGACTTGGTTGTTATCACGTCTCTTGGTTTAGGACCCTGATGTGGTCCGACTACTCCCATATTTTCCATCGTATCTATCAGGCGCCCGGCCCGTGTGTAGCCAACCCGCAGCTTCCTTTGCAGCATGGATACCGAGGCCTCACCGCGTTCCAGGACCAGCTCTACCGCCTGTTCCAGCTTGGGGTCTTTTTCGCCCTCTGTGCTGCCGGAGTCAGAAGTCTTCTCTGCTTCCTGCATGACCTGTTCGTGGAAGTTCGGCTCTGCCTGTTGGCTTACGAAATCCAGAAGCCGGCCGAGATCTTCATCCGACAGGAAGCTGCCCTGAACGCGAACAGGTTTTTCTCGGCCGACCGGGGCAAACAGCATATCTCCGCTGCCGACCAGCTTCTCGGCGCCGCCGGTATCGAGGATAGTCCGCGAATCGGCTCCCGAGGATACCGCAAAGGCTATACGCGAGGGGATGTTGGCCTTGATCACTCCGGTAATTACATCCACCGAGGGGCGCTGTGTGGCGACGATCAGATGGATTCCCGCCGCCCGGGCCATCTGCGCCAGCCGCTGAATGGCATCCTCGACATCCACCCTCGCGACGGTCATCAGGTCAGCCAGCTCATCAATGATGATAACCAGGCGCGGCACCTGCGGTTCCCCAAATCTCGCTGCCTGCCGGTTGTATCCCTGCAGATCCCTTACGCCGGCCTCAGCAAATTTGTCGTAACGGCGTTCCATCTCCTTTACTGCCCAGGTCAGACAGCCGGCGGCCTTCTGCGGGTCGGTGACCACGGGGGCGAGAAGATGAGGCAGACCGTCGTAGCTGCGGAACTCCACGACCTTCGGGTCGATAAGCAAAAACTTGACCTGATCCGGTCTGGCCTTGAACAAAATGCTGGCGATTAAACACCGGATGCAGATGCTCTTGCCCGATCCGGTGGCCCCGGCAATGAGCAGATGAAGCAGGTCGCCGAGGCGTGCGAGGATTGGTCTTCCGGTGATATCTGTGCCCAGACCAACGGTCAGCGGATCCTCTGAGCTGCGGAACTCTGCGCTTTGCAGTATCTCGCGCAAAAAAACCGGCGTCAGCTCGCGGTTCGGGACTTCAATGCCAACCGCCGACTTACCGGGGACCGGCGCGACCACTCGAACCCCAGCGGATGCCAGACTCAGCGCGATATCATCAGCAAGGTTCGATATCTGGCTGACCTTGACCCCCCGGCCGGGTCGGAGATCGAAACGAGTGACGGTGGGACCGTGGCTTATCTCCACCACGTTGGCGTCAATGCCGAAGGAGTCCAGGGTCGACTCGAGCTTCTGAGCCTCCCTGTTCAGCTGGGCGCGGCTTCTGCCGGAGTCGTCGTCCTCCTGCTGAGCAGTCAGAAGGTCTGGCGACGGCAGGGTATAGATGGCTTCCATGTCCATTCGCACCTGCTCTGGCTCACCCGGCATGGAAATCTCACTATCGTCATCAGATGAATCCTCCGCCTGGCTGTCCTTTGCTGCAGATGATTCCTTCGCCTGCCCCTTTTGGCCGTCGGTCTTGGGAAATTGTATCACCTGAGATGCCGATGGCTCCGCGCTGTCTGCCGCCTCGGATTCAGGTTGTTTCCCTTCATCGCAGTCCCCGGGGTATGAACGGATCGGTACTCCCGTTCGCTTGCCGACCTGGGCTTGCTCGCCATCGGACCCAGACTCACCGCTGCCTTTTTCTTCTGGCTGCGTGACAAAGTCAACCATGTCCGCCCACAACTGCTTGCCGCCCTGCGCGACTGTTGTGCCGGCGGCGAACACCAGGCGGGATACGGGCATATTCAGCAATAGCAGAGCAGCAACCAGCATGGCTGCCACCAGAACCACGTACATACCCACGTAACCGAGACCCTGTCTGAGCAGCCAGTAAAGCAGGGCGCCGAGGTAGCCTCCCCCCGCCCGAGCAGCAGAAATCGAGAATGGTTCTGATGCCTGCAGGCCCGCGTGATACAGGCCGGCCATGCTCATGCCGGCCAGAAGCAGACCAAACATGCGGGGCGTGTAATCAAAGTCAAACTTGCCCAGCCAGAGAAGTCCTCCCACCAGCACGAAGGTGGGAATAAGCCAGGCAGCCCGCCCCATGGTCCACATCAATATGTTGCCTATGATGCCCCCAACATAGCCCATACCGGAATGATAGAGGCTAAGAAACAGTATGGCGCTTACAGCGAGGGTAATGGTGCCGATGATCTCGTGCCAGACTCTCTCGCTGATGGCCCTCCCCTGTTCGGAGGATTTCTTTTTGCCTGTTCCTCGCTTCGCCAAAAGAGATCCCTCCCAAACTACCCGCCTCCATCTGAGGCCGGAAGCCCCACACGGATAAAACGGAGGCTGCTCACTTCGAATCCCATTTTACCATAAGTCAGCGTTCTGTGCATTTTGTTGCCCACGGCCGCAGCTTTGCGGCAGCCGCACCTCTCGCCCGGGGATGCAAGATAGGTGGAGGGTGTTTTCCCGGCTGAAGGGGATGGTCGGGAAACCTGAAGCAAGTATCTTTGCTGTTTGCTTGCAATGAAAGAGGTTATTCATCAATTATAACTAAGAGGGTTGGTTGACCCATGGGAGTGTTTTGCGGTGAGGTTTCTGCCTGTGCAATGGCAGATCAGCCGTCTTCCCCGGCAGCTGCCGCCGGTGTGGTTCAGGGCAGCAATCCTGAGGGACAGGGAGTTGAACTGAGGTGGATCTGCAAACCGTCATATTTGTCCTTGTTGCGGGCGTACTTTGGTATATCATTCAGAGCAATGACCTTTTTGGTATGGCCATAGATGAGGAGATGAGCCGAAAGGATGCCATTTTGTCGGCTGTATCTTTTTCTCTTATGGCTGGGATCGTGTTTTACCTCCTGCGGGGCTTTCGCTGAAGCACCCCGTCCGTTCACAGCAGCCAGTTTACCAACAGTGCAGCCGCTCCGGCCAGCCACAGGTACCCAGAGAAGCGGTGCAGCCGCCCGCGGGCGACAACCCTGAGCAGAATTCTCAGCGCTGCATAGCCGGTGACCGCGGCCGCCGCGGTGCCCACGGCGACTGTCAGCATCGTCCCAGGGTCGTACAGCAACCAGTGGGCTCGCCGGAAGTCAACCAGGGTCGCCCCGATTATCGCCGGTACGCTCAGCAAAAATGAGAACCGTGCGGCTTCGCGGCGTGACAGGCCGCAGTGAATTCCCGCCGTAATGGTTGCGCCTGAGCGCGAGATGCCGGGTAACACGGCTGCTGCCTGCATCAACCCGATCAGTATCGTTGCCCCCAGGGAAGGGAACCGGGCTGAAGGATTGCTTCCCCGGGTTGACCACAGGGCCAGGCTGGTCACAAGCCAGGCAGCCCCCACAACAGCGATATTTTCATAGGCTGCAAGCACAAGGTCTTCCGTAAGCAGCACTACCAAGGCGGTGATTACTGAACCCAGCAGTATACTGAAGCCCAGGTAAAATCGTGGTTCGTAAAACCATTTGCGTACCGAAGTCTCTCTTCGCAGCGACGCCCACACTACCCTCAGCAGGGTAGCGATGATCTTGAGTAGATCCCGCCAGTACACCGCGATTACCGCAGCAAGTGTGCCAACATGCAGGGCGATCTCAAGCGTGATTCCGGGATACTGCAGGCCGAAAACGTGCTGCAGGAAGACCAGATGGCCAGAGCTGCTGATGGGTAGAAACTCGGCCAATCCCTGAACTACTCCCAGCAGAAGTACATACAGCAGTCGCACCGGCCGCTCTCACCTCCCCGCAGGAGTCTATATGCAACCAGACCAACAAACTAGTATGCGAAAAGCCCGCCTGTTAGCACTTTGTGCCGAAAAGACTGCACACCTGAAGGTCACCAGGTCAGCAGGCCCGCGTCAAATTGTGCCGTCGGAAGGGATGATTCTGCCGGGCTGCCACTGGGGATCCAGGTAGTCAGCGGGGTCGGTGGATATTAATCTCTCGATCCTGTAGTTACCGTCCTGGGCCTCAGATACCATCAGGAGTCGTCCGTCCCGTGATATTTCGCGGCGCCTGGGAGTATCTGTCTGACCACTCATGACTGTTTGCATCGGGTATATGGTCCACAGCAATTCAGCTTCCTCCTCTGCCGGGCTGAAGAGGAGGCCCCGGTCCCTGGTTCGGACCAACGGGCTGCTCCGGCGGCGGTTGGTGAGGATTGTTTATGCTGTTCATCATGTCGTAGAGGTGGTCGACCGCCTGGCCTATTCCGCCTACCCGGTCTATCAGGCGCTCCTGCACCGCGTCATTGCCCACCAGTATCGTCCCGATATCCCGTGCCAGCTGACCCGTACGGAACATCAATCGACGGTACTCCTTGCCGTCAATACCGGAGTGAGAAACGACAAATTGCACAACGCGGTCCTGCATCTTGTCCAGGTACTCGTAGGTCTGGGGGACGCCCAGTACCTGACCGGACAGACGTATCGGATGGATGGTCATAGTAGCGCTCGGGGCAATATAGGAGACATCAGCGGCCACAGCTATGGGAATACCGATGCTGTGTCCGCCTCCCAGCACCACGGATACCGTTGGTTTGCTGATGCCCGCTATCATCTCGGAGATAGCAAGACCTGCCTCTACATCTCCTCCGACAGTATTCAGCAGGATCAGAAGCCCACGGATATCGGAGTTTTGCTCAACCGCTACCAGCTGAGGGATAACGTGCTCGTACTTGGTGGTCTTGTTCTGCGAGGGCAACACCATGTGTCCCTCGACCTGACCGATAATGCTGAGGCAGTGAACATCACTGGAAACAGAGGGGACATCGGGGGTTCCCAGCTGCTGAATGTTCTGGGTTTCGTCCGTTCCTCCCCGGGGAGGGGATTGCTCGGGCTCGCTGTCCATCGTTCCCCAGGGAGGATCATCGGTAAAATCCTGGCCTTTGATGTTGGATCTCGGCAAATTTCACACCTGCCCTCAGAAACTTTTCATGGCGCTTTCAGTAGTATGATGAATCGGTGTGAAATTGATTCATCATACTACTTGCTTCATGAGGACACGTCCATGATTATGGGCAGGATCATGGGGCGGCGCTGCAGGCTTTCGTAAAGGTAGCTGTGCAGCGAGTCGCGGATTACATCTTTCAGCTGTCCGCGCTGAGTTACCCCTCGACGCAGCGCCGGCGATACCGCCTCTTTTACCTTGTTCTGGGCGAAGTTCAGAAGCTCTTCTGATTCTCGGACGTAGACAAAACCTCTGGTGATAATCTCCGGTCCTGCCACAATATTACCGGTATCGCCGTCGATGCACAGCACAACCATTACGATGCCGTGTTCGGATAGCCTCTCCCGGTCGCGCAGGACAACGTTGCCAACGTCGCCGACTCCCAGCCCGTCCACCAGCACCTGTCCCGCGTCAACGCTGCCGGCGCGTCGTGCGCTCGAAGCGTCGAAACGCAGTCTCTGGCCGTTTTCCAGCAGGAATATGGAGTCGTTGCTGTAGTCCATGCTTTTTGCCAGCTCTTCGAAGGCCTTCATGTGCCGGTACTCTCCGTGAACCGGAATCACGTTGTCCGGTTGGGTCAGATTCAACATTAGTTTTATTTCCTCGCGGCTGGCGTGTCCGGACACGTGCACCCCTGAATCGGAGCCGTAAACCACGTGGGCCCCCAGGCGGGATAGATTGTCGACGGTCCGGTAGACCAGCTTCTCGTTTCCGGGTACAGGGTTGGCGGCGATCACCACGGTGTCGCCCGGTTGAATGTTCATCCTCCTGTCGCGCTCCTGCGACATGAGAGTCAGGGCGCTCATGGGTTCTCCCTGACTGCCGGTCACCAGTATGGCGGTTTGATCGTCGGGAAGGTTTTTCATCTGGTTCAAGTCCACGATAATCCCGTCAGGGATGTCAACGTAGCCCATCTCCTGGGAGACTTCGAGGCTGTTGCGCATGCTCCTGCCGACCACCGAAACCTTCCTGTTGTACTGCGCGGCGATTTCAATCACCTGCTGCAGTCTGGGGATGTTTGAAGCGAAGGTGGTGAAGAGGATGCGTCCCTGGGCGGTCCGGAAGATCTCACGCAGGTGCTCCCCTACCAGTCGTTCGCTACCGGTGACTCCGGGGCGTTCTGCATTGGTGCTGTCGCATATGAGACAGCGGACTCCCTCATCACCAAGCTGCGACAGGGTGTAAAAATCGGTGATTTCTCCGTTGACTGGCGTCTGGTCGAACTTGAAATCTCCGCTGTGAACCATCAGGCCGGCAGGAGTTCGTATTGCCAATCCCATGGCATCGGCAATGCTGTGAGAAACCCGGAAGAACCCGACATCAAACCTGTCGGTTACGATGTGCTCCCGCGGTTTGACCATCTTGGAACCCGCAGGGAGGCTCAGGTCGAATTCTTCCAGCTTCTGACGGGCCAGACCTATGGCCAATCCCGGGCCGTAGACCGGAACGGTCATCTGCTGCAGAACGTAAGGTAGTGACCCGATGTGGTCTTCATGCCCGTGGGTTACAATGATGGCCGATACTTTATCCCTGATGGAAAATAGGTATTCCAGCTCAGGAATGACGATGTCGATTCCCAGCATCTCCTCCTCGGGAAATGCCAGTCCCGCGTCCACAACTATGGCGTCGTCTTCTGTTTCCCAGATACAGAGGTTCTTTCCAATCTCCCCCATGCCACCCAGTGGGATCAGGTCTACTGTGTCCGGTGAATGAATGTTCGGTTCAGATTTTCGCTGGTTCAACTTAAGTGAACACCTCCATATTGTGATCGTCTGTGGTTATAGACGTGTTGTGAGCTTTGTCCCCTGAGGTAGGGTCATACAGTCAGCTGAGCCTGTTTTTGTGCATGGTTACGGCATCGCGCTGCCACATGTGAAGAACTTCCGCCTCGCTGAGGGAGCCGGTCTCGATAAAATTGCCTGACAGCTGTACGGCGGTGCTTTCGGCAATTGAAATGGCGGCGCCGCGGTCGGATCGGTTACCGGTGAAACGGTTTGAGTCAATCACCGGAGCGGACCCCCACTCGACCATTATGCCGCCTCCCTCCACTGACGCCTCGTTATCAATAACATTATTTCGGATGAATAATACTTCGGTGTTATCCCAGAGGTTGACGGCCCCACCCCTGCTGGCTCTATTTTGCTCGAACGTATTTCCCCGCACAATCGCCAGCTGATCAGCAGCTGCCATTGCCCCTCCAGCCCAGGCTGAGTTGTGCACGAAGTGGTTACCCTCGATAATTACACTGCGAGGGCCCTGCTGACCATCTTCTAGCGACTCAGCGTCGCCCATCTCAGCCGGCACGGAATGACCACCCTCTCCGGATGCCTCACCCATATCGATCTTACCGGGTGTTACCCCATCGAGGTACCCGGCAAAACTCTCAGCGGGAGTCTGCGGAGCTGTCTCACCTCTGTCTTCGGAGGCTGCATCCCTGCTTAAGTGTATGCCGCCGCCGGAACCGCAGGCCCGGTTTCCCACCAGCGTGTTGTTGATGATTGTGGGCCAGCCGTCATCCACCGAGATTCCCCCGCCGTCCAGCTCGCTGCGATTCTCAGTAATGATGTTTAGCTCCAAAAGCGGCGTGGCCCCGCCGGATATGGCCACACCTCCCCCGCCGATGCCTCGGGTCATTGGACAGTACCCGTTGGTTATGGTGAACCCTGACAGCCGGCAGGCAGATGATTCCCCGGAGGCAAACTGCACCACCGGGCCTTTACTCTGCCCATCCAAAACAGTCTCCTTTACCACTTCGGGGTCCTGCGGATCACAGCTGGTAAGGTGAACATCCCTGCCGGAGAGGTCGATGTTTTCTTGATAGCGTCCCCTTCGTACGACGATGGTATCTCCATCAGAGGAGGCATCGAGCGCCTCCTGTATGGTGGGAAAATCATCAGGTACAGCCCATTGCTGCCCGGCTACTTCATCCTCTTTTTTATCCTCTTGATTTTTGTCCCGTCTCAAAAACCACACTTATATTATCCCGCTTTCCGATCATCTCAAGCAGGCGGCTTGGGCCACCTGTCCTGCCGTAGGTTCATGCTCGCAACTGACCCACCTAATCACTTACCTTGACTTCTGTCAACATATCACCCTATATGATACTATGTCAATTGTAGGAAAGATTGCGCAATGACGTAAAAGGAGGTTTACTGTGCACATATTGGTCTTGGGCGATACTCACATCGATGACAACCCGGGTGTCAGCAGCATACCTCCTCAGGTTGCCCAGCTGCTGCAGAGAGCCTCGGTGGTCGTGCACACAGGTGATTTCACCTCACCCGCCGTCTACCGCGAATATTCCGAGCAGTGCTCTTGCCTGAGGGCAGTACGCGGGAATCACGACCCGGAGCAGCTGCAGGATTTGCTGCCGGCTGTGCAGAGGTTTTCTGTGGCAGGACAGAGAATTGTGGTGACCCACGGCGACCAGTGGGGACGCCCGCGCCCTTCCAGGATATGGAGAGAGTTTCAAGGCGAGGCTGATATGGTTATCTACGGGCACCTGCACCTCCCCTTTGTCGTGCCTTTTTCGGACGGATATGTGCTCAACCCGGGTTCGATCACGCAGCCGCGCAGCAGTCATCCGTCCTGCATGCTCGTATCGTGGCTTGAAGGCGAAAATCAGTGGGATATCGAAACAATATGGTTGGACTAGGGGCGGGGATGAAGTTCAATTCCCGCCCCGGGAGAAGCAGGTGATCGCCGATTGACTAGCTCAATGTCTGGCTACTTTATCTGCTCCGTTTTCACGTAGAATGCGCTCTGCATCCTGTGCGCGGTCCTGGTCGGATTTTACCATGGCCAGGATTCGACCCTGGCGGACATCTTCTTCATACTGCCGGCCTTCTTCCCGTGGAATTCCGTAATCGACCAGCCCTCCAGCAAGTCCTCCCGTGACAACTCCGGTCAGAGTGCTTGCTATTGGGCCAGCAGCCAGCACAGGTCCGACGCCCGGTATGGTGAGCATCCCGGCGCCGGCGGCAAGTCCTGCCAGGCCACCGAGTGCACCACCAGCAGTCATGCCCTCAGAAAGATCCTGTCCCTGCATGTTGGTCCTTTGCCTCTGCCCAGTCTGCCCAGTCTGTCCTCTTTGCCCTTCGCCGCGTCCTTCGTTCTGGTCATCTCGCGCGAGAATGGAGATATTGCGGTCCCATCCCCGCTCTCTCAGCTGATTTACGGCTTTCTCTGCCCGATCCTGCGACCCGAAAACTCCGACAATGGTTTGTTCGGCCACGTTCACCCTCCTGACTATGGGAATGAGCTCAACCTCGAGACCAACATCATCTCTGTGCGTAGTCTCACCAGCTGAGGATTGAGCTATTCGTGGCCGTTGTCTCACCGCGGTCTGCTTCTGGATAGGTCTCCGGTCATTTCGCTGGAATATTCAACCAGAATAATCTGGGGTCCTACCTGTTTGACCGCAGCCCAAGGGATCCTGATTTCTCGGTTGCGCCCCAGGCCAGCCAGCAGGCCGCCCTCGTGGTTTATAACCAGCTCGGCAATTTTTCCCGTTTCAGGGTCTATCACCATATCAGCGTGCTTGATCTTGCCCAGACGGGCGCCATTGTATATGTCTATCATCTCCCTGTCGGCCAGGTCAGACCAGCGCACCATTCCCACCCCATTTCCTTGCTATGCTTACTGCTGTTGTTAGTTCAGTATGCATCCAGCGAGCAGATGACTCCCTGAGCCCATAAAAAAAGAGCCTCCCACCTGGTAGGATGGGGACTCTGTGCCGGAGACGCTGCTGGCTTCCTGAGTCAAAGGTTAGTCGCTTTTGTTCGTGTCATAAACCGGTATACCAGCTTGTCCAGACGCTTGCTTACCTCCTGAAGGTCATCGAAAGAATCCGAATCGCAGCTGTCCTCCGCTAGTTCGTACATCTGCGCCCTGACCCTGCGTATTTCCTCCAGGAGTTGATCATCAGATGATGCAGAGGCTTGGGACATGCGGCAACCTTCCCTTCCCTTCGCTTCGCTGTTGGGCCCGATGAGCCCGTATCTGTGTTTAGATGCTCAGAAAGGAAGTCAAAGCGCCTCCGGGATCAAGACCAAAAGCTGCCGCCAGCCCGAACACGGGCAGAATCATTTGCTTTTGAGTTGCTCATCTCCGCGCTCTATCTTCTTAACCTGTTCCCTTCCCATTTCCTTGATAACCGCTTCACGTGAGAAGTTCAGCCGGTCAAGATCATCGATTTCGACCAGTTTGACCACTATCTCGTCACCTACAGACACTGCATCCGCTACAGCATCGATATACTCGGTATCAAGCTTGGATATATGCACCAGGCCTTCCTGGTTGGGCAGCACCTCGACGAAAGCTCCGAGGTTGTCCACTATTCGCTTGACTTTGCCCTTGTAGATGGTGCCGACTTCCACGTCGGCCGTAAGTTGATGAATGCGTTCCTGGGCTCCCAGCGCTCCTTCTCCGTCCTCGGAGCTGATGTAGACGGTACCGTCATCCTCAACATCTATCTCCACACTGAAATCATCGATGATCGAGTTTATGGTCTTTCCGCCAGGACCGATAATGTGGCGGATCTTGCTGGGGTCTACGGACATGGTCAGTATACGCGGAGCGTTTTTGGAAAGCTCCGGCCGCGGCTCAGAAATGGCCTCTGACATCTTGTCCAGAATGAAGAGTCGGTCCTCTTTGGCCCGGTGCAGTGCTGTCTGCAGGATCTGCCGGTTCACGCCCGATATCTTGATGTCCATCTGCAGCGCTGTGACCCCCTCTGCAGTTCCGGCCACCTTGAAGTCCATATCTCCCATGTGGTCTTCAAGCCCCTGGATGTCCGAAAGCACTATCGTCTCAGAGCCTTCCTTAACCAGGCCCATTGCTACACCTGCCACAGGTGCCGAAATCTGCACTCCGGCATCCATGAGGGCAAGAGAACAACCGCAAACGCTGGCCATGGATGACGACCCGTTGGATGACAGCACCTCAGAGACCAGCCTCAGGGTATAGGGGAAATCCTCTTCTGGTGGAATGACCGGCAGCAGGGCCTTCTCTGCCAGGGCTCCGTGTCCTATTTCGCGGCGGCTTGGTGCGCGCAGCGGCCAGGTTTCTCCCGTGCTGAAGGGTGGGAAGTTGTAGTGGTGCAGGTAGCGCTTGAGCTCCTCATCATGACCCAGGCTGTCGAGCAGCTGGCGGTCGCCTACGGGACCCAGAGCCGCGACGGTCAGGACCTGCGTCTGCCCGCGCGTGAACAGGCCGCTGCCGTGTACCCGGGGCAGCTGCGCCACTTCGGCTGAAATCTCGCGCACCTCGTCGATGCGGCGCCCATCCACACGTATCCGGTCCTCGACGATGCGCCTGCGCATCTGCTTTTTTTCCAGCTCTTCCAGCGCCTCGTCAATATACTCCTCCTGCTCGGGAAATTGCTCCTTTAGTGCTTCCTGTACCGCCTCGCCGAGCTGTTTTCTGGCCTTTTCGCGGGCGTCCTTGTCTTTTACGAAACATGTCTCGCGCAGCCTTTCGGTGGCGAAATCACTGACTGCTTCCATAATCTCATCTGGGCAGACGTCTGCTTCGTGGTCGACCTGCGGCATGCCCACATCCTGCAGAATCCTTTCCTGCAGCCGGACCAGCTTCTTGATCTCCTCGTGCCCGGTGAAAATGGCATCCAGTATTCTCTCTTCTGGAACCTCCCTGCCTGCCGCCTCGACCATGAGCACGGCATCACTGGTCCCCGCCACGGTGAGGTCAAGGTCTCCCTCTTCCGTCTGCTGCTCTGTGGGGTTGATAATCAGTTCGCCGTCAATCAGTCCGACTTTGACTCCGGCTACCGGCTTGCTGAAGGGAACTTCCGACATGCACAGCGCCAGCGATGCACCATTCAGGGCGCATACCTCCGGTGAGCTGTCCTCATCAAAAGCCAGCACCGTAGCTACCACCTGTATATCGTGGCGGTAACCATCCGGAAAAAGGGGCCTGAGGCAGCGGTCAATTACCCGGCACATCAGGGTAGCCTTTTCCGTCGGTTTGCCTTCCCGCCGGAAGAAGCTTCCGGGAATTTTCCCCTGAGCGTACTGTCGTTCCTCGTAATCTACCCGAAAGGGCAGGAAATTCAGGTCCTTCGGTTCACTGGAGGCACAGGCAGTCACCAAAACCACGGTGTCTCCGTAGCTTACAGTAACCGACCCTCCGGCCAGCGTGGCCATTTTACCTATCTGCATGTTCAGGTTCTTGCCTGCCAGATCAAAATTGTATTCTTTCGCTTCTGTCAAAGGCACACCTCCTGGTGCAATTGCTCCTGAGTTACCTCAGCGCAAAGATCTATAGTTGTTATCTGCGCAGACCCAGGCTGCTTATCAGTTCTGTGTATCGCTGTCTGTCCTTTTTTCGCAGGTAATCCAGCAGACTCCTTCGCTGTCCTACCATCTTTAACAGGCCTCGACGGGAATGATGATCCTGAGGGTGGTCGCGTAGGTGTTCTGTGAGGTCTTTGATCCTTTCGGTCAGCAGGGCTATCTGCACTTCCGATGATCCACTGTCGTTTTCGTGCTGCTTGTATTTCTCAATGATCTGCTGTTTTCTTTCCGTGGAAAGCGTCATCGACTGATACCTCCTTTTTGTGTTGCATGACCCCCTATGACCAAGATGCCGTCGGAGGAGATCAAACATCCCAGTCAAGGTTGAGGCATGACTTACATCATTTGCATTCTAGCACAACAGCACTGCAGGGGCAAACTCGCAGGCGACGCCGTCTGCTTCACTGCGATCTGGAATCGACGGCCTCTGCACGGATCTGCTGCGGATAAGCATCAGAATTCATTACGGCTTCAATATCCCTCTTTATCTGCTGGGCCAGCTCTTTTTGCGAATCAAACCGGAAGTTGGGCCGGATCCACTGAAGAAAATCGCAGGTCAATTCTGCCCGGTAGAGGCGACCCCGGAAATTGATAATATGTACTTCCAGGCGGTTTCTGGGTGTGCATTCAGGTGCGAAAGTGGGACTGCCGCCGGTATGACCGACCGCCATGGCAGAACGCAGGCCTTCGTCTGGAGCGTGCACCTGCAGTTGGTATACCCCAGCTTTGGGCTGTACCTTGTGCGAACAGTAGGTCAGATTTGCTGTGGGAAACCCCAACGTGCTGCCCCTTTGGGCTCCTCTGATCACCTCGCCCCGCAGCCGGTAGGGCCTTTGCAGCAGCCGTGCTGCCTGCTTCACGGCACCTTTTTCCACCAGGCGCCGGATGAGCGTACTGGACACCTGTCGTCCGCTCAGCATGACGGGATCGAGCACGCAGACATCGAATCCGCATTGCTGGCCCAGCGTGCGTAGATCCTCGGCTTTTCCCAGTCCCCGGTGCCCGAAGGTGAAGTCAAAGCCCACGTAAGCCCAGTCGACGAACAGGTCATCCGTCAGTACCTGTCGGCAGAAATCGGCCGGACTGAGGTGCGCCAGCTTATCGTTGAATTCTGCGGTAATGAGGGTGTCTACACCGGTTTCGCTCAGCAGGACTGCCTTTTCTTTTCGCGTTGTCAGCAGCTGGGGTTTGCGGCCTTCGTCTAGAAACAACGCAGGCGGCGGCCAGAAAGTCAACACCACGAGCTCACCATGCAGCTGTTCGGCCCGCTGTCGGGCCGCATCGATCAGCTGACGGTGACCGTAGTGAACGCCATCGAAGGTGCCGATCGCCATCACCCGCGGCTGCTGCTTCGTTTGCTTTCGGTACTGTTGGTAGGTTGCTTGCTGCACTATTTCTCCCTCTCTCTTATCCGTCAGGTTTGGCAAAGACCTTCTGCAGGCGTATTTGCGCGGTACCGTCGGCGGTCTGCTGTATGTGCGCAACAGCCGCCAGGTCCCCGCAGGGATTGACCAGACAGAGCGGCTCGTCGAAAGGAAGCTGGTCGGTGTCTACTTGCCTGGGCCTGGCCCCGTTGGCTACCAGGCGCACGTCTTCATCCTGCAGCGGTACCTGCTTCATAAACCCAAGAGCTTCCGCCGGTGAAATGAGGTGGAGCCTGTCTATGCAGTGGGGGAACGTCGCCTTATCTGCAGAAAAGTGGCCGATGCGTTCGCGAACCAGAAAGGACATGTAGCCGGGATATCCTGCTGCACGGGCAAGATCCTCAAGTAAGACCCGTACGTAGGTGCCACTTGAGCAGGTTATTTGCAGGAGGGCGCGCGGTAGGGGTCCGGGGCGCCAGTCGAGGATTTTGATCTCCTCGATTGTGACCAGGCGCGGATCGCGCCTAACCGATATTCCGCGATGGGCCAGCCGGTATAGGGGCACGCCCCCGTGCTTAACAGCGGAGGTCATTGGAGGTACCTGTTCGACCTCGCCGGTAAAATCCTCCAGGACACCGCGAAGCTCTGCCGGCCCTGATGGGACTGGCCCCCTGGCCGTAACCTTGCCGAAGCCATCTCCACTGTCGGTGGTTATGCCAAAGGTCAGCTCTGCTGTGTACACTTTCCCCAGCTGCATGAGGTATTGCTGCAGGCGTGTTGCCCGTCCAACCAGAACAACCACCACCCCACCGGCGCCCGGATCCAGGGTGCCGCAGTGTCCTACCCTGCGTATCTGCAGGGAACGCCGGACCTGCTGGACCAGGTCGTGGGAACTGCAGCCGGGTGGTTTGAATAGGTTCAGTGCTCCCCGCATTGGCTGCCCTCGCCCTCCGCACAGAGGGTACTGCCAATCTCGTCAAGCACAAGTCTTCGGGCCCGGCACATTGGCCCTTCCATGGTCATGCCCGCTGCCCGGGAATGGCCGCCTCCGCCCATCTTTTCTGCCAGCCGGCTGACATCGTAGTTATCCCGCGAACGAAGGCTGACCTTAACCTGACCGACTGGGGTCTCCACAAAGACCGCTGCGACTTCGACCCCGGCGAGGGAACGCAGATGATTCACAATTCCTTCGGTGTCATCCGCCCCCGCACGGCAGATGGCAAACTCATCCTGCGTAACCTGCGTCCAGGCCAGCTTACCGCAGAAGGTGATGTTCATGTTGTCCAGAGCCCGCGCCAGAAGGCGCAGGGTGGCGGGCCTCCGCTGCTCATTAATGCGGCTGTACACCAGATGAGGCGCTGCTCCTGCCTCTACCAGCTCTGCTGCCCTGCGAAGGGTCTCAGCCCCGGTGTTTGGATAGGCGAAAAACCCGGTATCAGTGGCGATGCCTGTGTACAAAGCGGTGGCTACATCGTTGTCGATGGGGATGTCGGCAGACTTGAGCCAGTCAAACAGCATCTCGGCTGTTGCGGCAGCTTCGGGGTCCACCCATACCAGATCACCGTTACGCAGTGCAGTACGGTGATGGTCGATAACCACCACCTTGCTTTGCCTGGTGTCAATCAGCTCAGAGCTGCGCCCTACCCTGGCCGGTGAGCTGCAGTCCATCAGCAGGACTACATCGAAGTGACCCAGGCAGTCCTTGGGCGGTGCGATACCTTCCCATCCCCGCAGAAATGACAGCTCCTCGGGCGGCGGGTCGGCACTCACCACCTGGCACTGTGTCCCAAACCGGCTGCATACCATGTTCACAGCAAGAGCACATCCCACGCTGTCACCGTCGGGTGACAGATGAAGGGGCACCAGCACGCGGTCGGCGCATCTGAGTATTCGAGTAATGGCGGCTAGCTTGCGGTTCAGCCAGTCATCCCTCCCTGTCCTCGCGGATCTTTTTCAACAGAGCATCAATACGTGCTCCCCGTTCTATGGAACGGTCCTCGACAAAACGGATTTCGGGAACATACTTGAGCCTGGTGCGTTCTCCTATCTCAGAGCGAATATATCCTTTGGCGCTTTCCAGGCCCTCGAAGGTGATGCGCCTTTCTTCGTCGTCACCCAGGACCGACACGTAGACGCTGGCATGGCGGAAGTCAGGTGAAAGCTCCACCCCCACCACCGAGGCCAGACCAACGCGGGGATCTTTTAGGTCCCTGTCAATTACCTGGGCGACTATTCTCTTGACCTCCTTGGCCGCACGACGCAATGTGTGCTGGTGTTCGGTCACCGAGCATCACCATCCTCCTGTAGTTGGGGGAACGTCAGTCCCGCGGAACTTCTTCCTCGACGAAAAACTCCAGGCGATCTCCTTCTTTGACATCATTGTAGTTGGCGATTCCCAGACCGCACTCGTAGCCAGCGCTTACCTCGCGCACATCGTCCTGGAAACGCTTGAGCGATGATATTCCACCCTCGTGGATCACGCGTCCGTCGCGGACAACCCGCACGTTTGCGTTTCGCCGGATTTCTCCATCCGTGACGTAGAGTCCGGCAATCCGGCCCACACTGGAGACCTGGAAGGTGTCACGGACTTCTGCTCTGCCGATAACCACTTCGCGGAATTCAGGCGCCAGCATGCCTGTAATCGCCCGCTCAATGTCCTCCAGCAGTTCGTATATTACCCGATAAGTGCGGATTTCAATGCCCTCGCGCTCAGCGCTGTCCGTCGCACCCGCGTTGGGGCGAACGTTGAATCCGACCACGATGGAATCAGATGCCGACGCCAGCATTATATCAGACTCGTTGATGGCCCCGACACCACCGTGCAGGACATTGACCGTTACTTCCTCGTTCCGTGTCGACTCCAGCGCCTGCTCGCAGGCCTGCAGCGAGCCGTGGACGTCTGCTTTTAGTATGATGCGCAGCTCTTTTGGGGTGTCGTCTTCACCGCGATAAAACTCCTCAAGCGAAACTGTACTGGTGGCCTGCAGTTCGCTTTCGCGTTCTTCTTCCTGCAGCTTTTCTGCCTCCTCGCGGGCCTGTGCATCATCCTCCATAACCACGAACAGGTCTCCCGCCTGGGCGACATCGGAGGCTCCCAGAACTTCTACTGGAGTTGAAGGCGGAGCTTTGTCTATTCGTTCGCCCGTCTCATCAAACATGGCGCGGACCCGTCCGTGATGAATGCCGGCTATAAAGGGGTCGCCGACTTTCAGCGTGCCCCCCTGGATGAGAACGGTGGCGACTGGGCCGCGGCCCTTTTCCACTTCCGACTCTATGACCACCCCGTGGGCTCGCTTGTCTGCATCGGCAGTGAGCTGCTCCATCTCCGCCAGGAGAACTATCATCTCGAGAAGCTCATCGATGTTGTCCCCTTGAAGGGCAGAGATGTCGACGTATATGGTTTCACCACCCCACTCCTCGGGGACGAGCTCCTGTCCGGTCAGCTCCTGTCTTACCCGGTCGGGCTGTGCACCGGGAAGATCGATCTTGTTAACCGCCACGACTATCGGGACGCCCGCTGATTTGGCGTGATTTATGGCCTCGATGGTCTGCGGCATAACTCCATCAACAGCATCCACCATCAATACGGCTATATCGGTTGCGTGTGCCCCGCGGGAGCGCATGGCGGTGAAGGCCTCGTGTCCCGGTGTGTCCAGAAACACGATCTCGCTGCCATCGTGGCTGATAACCGAAGCTCCGATGTGCTGAGTAATGCCTCCCGCCTCCCGCTCGGCGACTGCAGTCTCCCGCAGCGTATCGAGCAGGGTAGTCTTGCCGTGATCGACGTGACCGAGTATGGTCACCACCGGGGCTCGAGAAGTGAGATTGTCCGGATCATCCTCGGCAATGAACTGCTGCAGTACTTCCCGTTCCCTTTTCTGAAGGTCTTCGGCTTCTTCCCCTTCATCTTCCAGCTCGAACTCAACTCCCAGTTCACCGACTATTAATGCTGCGCTCTCGAGGTCCAGCTCCTGGTTGATGTTGGCCATGATTCCTATGCCCACCAGGTGCTGCATCAGTTCGATCGGCTCTACCTTCAGTTTTTGAGCCAGACCACCTACAGAAATTGGGCCCGTGAGGGTTACTTTTTCCACCGGGATCAGCAGACCTTCATCCTCCTGGGATGAGGGGCGCTGCCGCTCACGCCTGTCGGTCTGGGTCCGCTGCTCTGACGTGGTCGGCTCTGATTCCTCAGCAACCTCCTGCTTTTCAGCCTCCTGCACCGTTTGCTCCGCCTGTTCATCGGAGGAAGGTTCTTTTGTCGATTCGGGCTGCTGTTGTGGTGTTTCTTCCGGTTCACCCTCGACGATCTCCTTGACTCTCTGGGCTACCCTATCGTTAACTGTGGCCATGTGGTTGGTTACGTCAAGATTCATCTCCTTCTGCAGAATTTGCAGAACTTCCTTGCTTTCGATATCCAGTTGTCGGGCCAGCTTGTATACTCTAATGCCCTTGGCCAAAAACTTCACCTCCACCTTCATCCTCAATCAAATCTGCTATTTGCCTGTGCAGCCGCTCGCGGGTCTGCTGCGGTAGAGAGCCGGTGCGCAGAGCCTTGCTCAGCCGGTTTCGGGAAAAGGCCGCCTCAACGCAATCGCCGCTTGGGCAGATGTAAGTGCCTCTACCGGGCGTTTTCCCGTCAGCATCGAGCTGAATATCACCATCCGGCGTTCTGACCAGCCGGAGAAGCGACCGCTTGGATGTCCGCTGACCACAGCCGATACATCTGCGAATAGGTTCCTGTCGGGAATCTGGCACAACCCATTCACACCCTTCAGAAGAATGTATCAATCATCTATTTTTTCTGCGGACCCCCGGCCTCCTCGTCAGGACTCTCCTCGACCTCATCCGATTCAGACTCCTGCTCCGAATGCTCGTCTTCCTGGACCTGTTCTTTTTCCGCATCGCTGCGGATGCGGTCAATCAGGCGGCTTGGTCTGTCATCCTCTTCCTCTTCATCCCGCAGCAGAAAGCCGGGAACACGAACTTCCTGGTCTTGGGTGCTGACTTTGATGCCCTCTTGTGCTTCTGCACCCTTCTCCTGCCATTCGGATTCGCTTTCGATGTCAATTTTCCATCCGGTCAGCTTGGCCGACAGTCTTGCATTCTGACCGGCCTTACCGATGGCCAGGGACAGCTGGTCATCCGGGACAACAACGCGAGCGATGCCGCTGTCTTTCTGCAGAATTACTCTTGATACATCAGCCGGGCTCAGAGAATTGGCCACGAACTCTTCCTGAATCGGCGACCAGCGGACTATGTCCACTTTTTCTCCCTTCAACTCGCGTACAACACTCTGCACACGTGCCCCTCGCTGTCCCACGCAGGCCCCGACGGGATCCACGTTCGCCTCCTCGGAACGGACCGCTACTTTTGAGCGGGCGCCGGCCTCACGGACTATTTTTACGATTTCCACCTCACCGTCGTGAACCTCGGGGACTTCCAGCTCCATCAGGCGTTTGACCAGCTGAGGGTGGCTGCGGGACAATACTATCTGAGGTCCCTTGGTAGTCTTGTTCACTTCTGCAATGTACAGCTTTACCCTGTCGCCCTCGCGAAACCTCTCTCCCGGAATCTGCTCGGCCGGTTCAAGAATAGATTCTGTTGCCCCCAGGTCAACAAGCACGTTTCCGTCGTGCACGCGCTGTACAAGACCTGTTATCATTTCATCTTCTTTGTCTATGAACTGCTGGTAGATCCTTTCCCGCTCTGCCTCGCGTACTCTCTGCATTATGACCTGCTTGGAGGTCTGCGCGGCGATACGCCCGAACCGTTCGGGGGCCACCTCAAACTCGATGCGGTCGCCGACCTCGTAACTGGGGTCCCGGCTGCGGGCTTCCTCGAGGGAGATCTCGGTGCGGTCGTCAGTGACCTCCTCTACGACCTCCTTGAACTGAGTTATTCTAATTCTGCCGCTTTCCCGGTCCACTTCCACGTTGACATCGTGACCTCCGCCGTAGTTGCGGCGGTAGGCAGATTTGACGGCCGATTCAATGGCCTCCAGGAGGGTATCCTTGTCGAGGCCGTGTTGCTTTCGCAGGTCATCGAGAGCACTCATAAAGTCATATTGCATGATATGCCCCTCTCTGTACCAGATCCAGATTTCCTGTACCTCTTGAGATTGCTCCGATTTCCCCTGTCACAGTTCGTAGTAGAGTTTGGCTCTAGCCGCCATCTCCCGCGGTATGCGGTAAGTGGTTCCGTCGTCCTCAGTCACGACTATATATCCATCACAGAGCCCCTGTAGGGATCCTCTGAAGCGTTTCTTTCCTTCTACGGGAGCATAGGTGTTTACTTCAACTGTTCGCCCCCGGAAAATGTCGAATTCTCGATCGGTAACCAGCCTGCGGTCCAGACCAGGAGAAGAAACCTCCAGATAGTAGCCGTCCGGGAACATGTCTTCTTCCAGCTCCAGCCTGGCTCCCAACAGATCGTTGAACTGCTGACAATCTCCTACCGTTACTCCTTCTTCTTTGTGCAGTACCACCACCACATGCGGGCGACCCTGCTCCCCCTTTACCTCCAGCGAGACTATCTTCAGATCCTCGGCGGATGCCACCGCTTCGGCAATTTCCCACAGCTGTTCGTTACGTTTGCCCTTGGACATTTTAGTACTCCTTTTTTGAAATTTTCCGCGCAACTAGGAAAAAGAGTGGGTGGAGACCCACTCTTCCTCAGCAAATCCACGATTTGCACTCAACAATCGCCAAAAGTATAGCACACTACCTGCCGCGTTACAACTCACACCGCTGCCTGGCCTTCGAGGATGCTGGACCAAAAGAGCGTACGCCGTTCATCGAGCCGGAGGTCTGCAGTGAAAAGGTCAGCCTCACAAAAGCCACAACCAGCCCGATTGCTCTGACAGCACCGATGTGCTCAGAGCTGGCGGGCGATGCCTCCGGGGTGGGCCCCAAGGGTGGCATCACAACCGGTTGGAGGCAGCCGACGCATATGGGAGTAAAAACCGGAGATCACCAGCAAGCGGAACGCCGGGATGCCCGTCTAATTATCACCAGCGGCGACATCGTCGTCTGGTCATTGGTGGCAGGCTCGCAGGAGCTGATCCCCCCGTTTGCCCCGACAGAGCAGGCGGCGCGACCGGTGCCGCCCTCACCGGCGCCAACTGCGGGCAAGGTCGGCCTGCTTTTGGTATTGCCGTTCTTCGTCCACGGGTACCTCCAGTATGAATGGGAGGTGACGAAGGCGAGAGTGGTTGATAACGTTGGATATTCCCTTCCTGCCGAGCTCCCCCTCCCCCAGCCGGGCATGGCGGTCCCGTCTTGAGGCGAAGGGATAATGTGAATCATTGAGATGGACCACGGTGAGACGGTGCAGGCCCAGCACCCGATCGAAGGCTGTGAGAAACGATTCCAGTCCCTTACGACTGGCCAGCTGGTAGCCGCGCACCCAGCAGTGGCAGGTATCCAGGCAGAAGCCCAATACTTCAGGGCTGCAGATTCCCGAAAGCAGTGTTTTCATCTCGTGCAGCCTGCTGCCCAGCTCATTTCCCGCCCCCGACATCAGCTCAAAGACGATGCGCACGCCGCAGTCGGAGTCGCTGGGCGATTGGGCTATAGCCTCGTTTATGCCCTCTGTTATCTGAACCATACCCTTTTGCCTGTCTCCACCGGTAGCGGAACCGGGGTGTATCACGTAATCTGAGGCTCCCAGCCTGCGGCACAGCCGGAGATCTTCGACAATTATCTGCCGGGAAAACTCCACCACCCGGGGACGGTCGGAGGCGAGGTTTACGGTATAGGGAGAATGCAGCACCACCGGATCAAGCTCTGCTTTTGCGACCGCTTTATGCCAGGCTGAAATTTCCTCATCGCTGATGCTGCGCTGTTTTCCTCCCCGGGGATTGCGGGAGAAAAACTGCACGCAGCTCAGATCTAGCTTCGAGGCATTCTCTGCCGCACGGGCAAAGTTTCCCGCCGAGGAGATGTGTGCCCCTATATTCAACCGCGGGCCTCCCTCACTGCTCGGTGTCAATGAGATCCTCCCCAGTCGGGCCGGCTGGCTCATCTGGTTGAGCCGCGGGGGCCATTCCAATATCCAGTGCATCACTGATGATCTTCTGAACATCGGCGACCATGCGAGCCAGCTGAACTTCTGCCTGCAGAAATTCCCTGACTTCGGGCCTCAGCTGCAGCAGATCCTGCAGACGGGACAGCTCTTCTCGTTGCTCTTCGGTAAGATCTTTTCCCGACAGCTGCTGCTGCTGGTACTGAAGCTGCTTTTGGTGAAACTGCTCGATAAGCTGCAGGTTCTTTTCGTCCTCTGCCACTTTCTTTCTGGTCGCTTTGTAGCGTCTGTACTGCTGAGATGCTTTCAATGCGGAAGCCAGTCTACGGGCGAGATCATATACGTTTTCCTCCTCCACCGGAGAACACCTCCTGCGCCTAGTGTTTCAATCAGGATCTTTCGGGATCTGAGATAATATACTTCCCTTCGGCTGAAGCCAGCAGGGCACCATCGCCGTCATCACCGACAGCGCTGATGGCAGCTTCGGCCACAAATATCTGTCTGCGTTGCGACACCACCCGGCCGAGCACCCTCACGCGTTCACCTACCGTAACCGGTTCGCGGTACCTGACCGTCATCTCAGCTGTCATGGTGCAGGCATCCCGACCCCGGTATATGGCCCACCACATGGCATCGTCCAATACGGCAGCGATGCTGCCGCCGTGGGCGATGCCGTCAAAGCCCTGGTATTGAGCGGGGATGGTAGTTTCAGCAGAAACAACATCCGGGCCGTCGCGGTCGAACTGCACCCCCATACTGTGCGGATTTTCTGCGCCGCAGACCATACACCGGGCGGACAGGTTCTCGATTCGAGTTCTGCGGCTTTCTGCTCCGTCACTTTGCATCGGCCGCCACCCTCCGCAGCAGATCGGCGCGGCAACGTTCGGCCCGCGAAAGTATCTCCTCGCCGCTGGCCGTCTGCAGCTCGCCGCCGAGTACTATCTGTCGCCCGTCGACGAACACGTCG
This sequence comes from Clostridia bacterium, assembly GCA_003551215.1. Taxonomy (GTDB): domain Bacteria; phylum Bacillota; class Sulfobacillia; order SLMV01; family SLMV01; genus PUMD01. The sequence continues at coordinate 34,707 of PUMD01000191.1, forward strand.
CGTACATCAGCCGGGCCGGCGCAGTAGGTAAGCGACGAGATAATCTCATTTACCGGCTGCAGGTGGGGTGACTGCAGGTCCACTACAATCACGTCGGCTTTCATGTCCGGTGCCAGGAGGCCCACATCATCCAGGCCCAGGGCCCTGGCTCCGCCGCGGGTGGCCATGTAAAGGGATTGCCCGGCGGTTATCAGTCCGGGATCGCGGTTGATCACCTTCTGCTGCAGGGCGGCCGCCCTCATTTCGGCCCATATATCGAGTCGTCCGGTGCTGCAGGCTCCGTCGGTCCCCAGCCCGACAGTCGTCCCCCTCCTGAGCATCTCCGCCAGGGGCGCAACCCCGCTGCCCAGCTTCTGATTGCTCTGCGGGCAGTGAACGATTCCGACACTCGCTTCGGTCAGAGTGGCGATATCTTCGGGCTGCAGATGAACGCAGTGAGCAGCCACAAATGGTCTGTGAAGGAGCCCCCAGCGTCTGGCGTACTGTACGGGAGTCATTCCGTATTCCTGCTCGATGGTGCTGATTTCATCAGTTGTCTCAGCCAGGTGCATGTGAACAGCGCAGTCCAAATCTTCAGCGGTAGAGACCACCTGCTGCAGAAGGTCGGGCCCGCAGGTGTAGGGTGCATGGGGACCCAGCTGAATGCTTATGCGGCCCTGCGCCCTGCCATGCCATCGCTCAAACAGCCTGCGCGTATCTCCCACGGGATCATCATCGTTGTCCGTGATCCCCAGTGACAGGGCGGCCCGTATGCCCAGATCCGATGCTGCCCGGGCGGCGTGGGACATAAAAAAGTACATGTCGGCAAAAGCCGTTACTCCTCCGCTGAGCATCTCGTAGATTGCCAGTGCGGTTCCCCAGTAGACGTCTGAGGGGTGCAGGTGAGCCTCCGCCGGCCATACTTTTTCCTGCAGCCAGGCCATAAGCGGCATATCATCAGCGTAGCCGCGCAGCAGGCTCATGGCGCCGTGGCAGTGAGCGTTCACCAGCCCGGGCATGACGACGCATCCCTCCGCAGAGATAGTTGCGGCGGGGGCAAAATCATCGGGCAGGCTGCCCAGATCGCCGGCTTTGAGGATGCGGTCATCACGTATCGCCAGGTCGCCAGCTGCGGTTCGCAGCCTCTCCTCTTCCCCGTCGGTCGGAACGAGCAGAACGCCCCCGGTGATAAGCAAATCGCTCATGATAGATTATCCTCCCCGCCTGATGCCCAGTCAGACTGAGACCACGAACAGACCCCGCCCGCCGTGAGTTGAGATGACTGCTCCCGCGGGAATCACAAGCATCTCGTCGGGGTCGTAGGGCTTCAGTCTTTCGATCATTCGTTCGACCCAGGGTTCATTGTCCACATGACTTATGACTACGATGCGGTCTTCTGCCTCCTGCAGGGCCTCAATAGCCATCTCGGCCAGCCTCTCGAAAAGCTGCTCGGTGCCACGCACCCGCTCCAGCAGCTCGAGAGCTCCGTCTTTTTCCTGCAGCAGGGCATTGATATTCAGCAAACCGGCGATCGCTCCCTGCCAGCTTGAGAGCCTGCCGCCTTTGACCAGATTGGTCAGGTCTGTCACACCGAACCTGGTTACCTGACTATCGCGATAGTCGGTCAAGTGCTCGATTATCTCGTCCATGCTGCAGCCGGACTCCGCCATCCTCGCCGCCCGCAGCACTATTGCCGTCTGCGGACCGGTGGTGGTAAGGGTATCAAACACCTCAATTTCGCCGTCCACCACGTCGGCGGCAACGGATGCTGACTGATAAGTTCCGCTGAGTTTGTGCGAGATGGTGAGGCACAGTAACGGTCCCTGCTGCGCCCTTTCCTCGAAAACTTCAATGAAGTCTCCGGGAGAAGGCTGTGATGTCTGCGGCAGCTCGTCAGCAGCCTCCATTCTCTGCAAAAACTCCCTTTGTGAGAGCGTTCCATCGACGAAGGTCTCCCCTTCCAGGTTAACTGTCAGCGGAACCACGGAAATATCATACTGCTGGGCGAATTTCTCCGGCAGGTCGGCAGTGCTGTCGGTGACAATCTGTATCCTTTCTTCCCCCATAAAACTCCCTCCTTTCCTTTACGTTTACCAGCTTTGCATGTACTGCTGCTGCCCCTCTGACAGTCGGTCTATGTCGATTCCGAGCGCCTGCAGCCTCAGGGCGGCCACTCTCCGGTCTATTTCGTCGCTTACCGGGTGGACCCCGGGCGTCAGCCTCTGGTTTTGGTACACATCTACCAGCGCCAGCAGCTGCAGGGCGAAACTGAGGTCCATAATTTCGGCGGGGTGACCGTCAGCGCAGGCCAGGTTTACCAGCCGTCCCTCTCCCAGAAGGTAAAGGCTGGTTCCATCGGAGCGGCGGTATTCAGTTACGTGTTCCCGCACGCGCCGCCGGGAATCGGACATTTCATCCAGGGCTTCGACGTTGATCTCGACGTCAAAGTGACCGGCGTTTGCCAGTATAGCGCCGTCCCGCATGCTGTCGAAGTGCTCCTTCCGGATGACGTTGCGGCAGCCGGTGGCTGTTATGAAGATGTCGCCTCGAGATGCCGCCTGGCTCATGGTGGTGACCTCGCAGCCTTCCATCATCGCCTCATTGGCCCGGATCGGGTCAACTTCGCAGACGATGACCCGGGCTCCCATGCCCTGGGCGCGGGCGGCGATCCCCCTGCCGCACCACCCGTAGCCGGCCACAACAACCGTTTTGCCAGCGACAACCAGGTTGGTGCTCCGGATGATCCCTTCGATGACCGACTGACCGGTTCCGTATCGGTTGTCGAAAAGATACTTCGACATGGCATCGTTGACTGCTATCATGGGAAAGGCCAGCTTGCCGGCCTGTGCCATGGCGCGCAGCCTCGCCAGCCCTGTAGTGGTTTCTTCTGCTCCTCCCACAACCTCAGGCAGGAGTTCTTCCCTTTTTTCGTGCAGCAGCGCGACCAGATCGCCCCCATCATCTATTATCAGGTTGGGGGCTGTGTCAACCACTCGGTGAATGAATTGCTGGTACTCCTGTTCGGTAGCATCATGCCAGCTGTGTACCTGTACTGCATCGGTACAGGCCAGAGCTGCTGCAACGTCATCCTGGGTGGACAGCGGATTGGAACCGGTTATGGCTACTTCAGCGCCGAGGTCTGCCAGCACTTCGGCGAGGTAGGCGGTCTTTGCCTCCAGGTGCAGACATATGCCCACCTGAGCACCATCCAGCGGCAGCTGATCGGCTTTTTCTTCCCGCAGCCTGTTCAAAACCGGCATGTGGTCTTTGACCCAGTCGATCTTCAGCCTGCCTTCCGGGGCCAGTTCGGGGTCGCGGATCGTGTGTTCACTCACCTGTGCCACCTCCGTCATCGCTCACAATCTTTTTGTCAAAGAATCCCGTCAGCAGGGCGGTAAGCTTGCGCATGTTCGCGTCCATCGCCGCGGTGACTTCATCGTGAGTCAGCGGAGAATCACTGATTCCGGCGCCGTAATTGGTCACCAGCGACACGGCGGCATAGTTGAGACGGGCTTCGTTGGCCAGGATTACTTCCGGAACGTTGGTCATGCCCACGACATCTGCTCCCAGCTGGGCGAACATGCGGATCTCCGCGGCTGTTTCAAACCGCGGTCCCTCGGTGCATACGTAGATTCCGCGTGGACGCAGGTCTATATTCTGCTCGGAGGCTGCCGATTGCAGAAGTTGGCGCAGCGACTCATCATACGGATAGGTCATATCGGTATGACGAACTCCTTCGGGTCCCCCGTCAAAGAACGTGTAGTTGCGCGTTCGGGTGAAATCGATGAACTGATCCAGAAGTACGAGCTGTCCGGGGGCAATATCCTCACGCAGCGAACCCACAGCGGTGGTCCCCACCACGTCCGTCACTCCCAGTGTGCACAGTGCCTTGATGTTGGCGCGGTAGTTTATCCGGTGAGGAGGAACAGAGTGGGCGGCTCCATGGCGGGGGACAAAAACCACGCACAGCTGCTCTCCGGAAGGATTGCGGAAGATCCCTTTTCTCAACCGAACTGCTCCGTAAGCGGTGTCGACAGACTGTTCTTCTACTGTGTCCACGACGGGCATGTCGTAGACACCTGTACCTCCAATGATTCCTAATTTCATCATCCTGTCTCGCACTCTCCTCCCTCCGGAGACGCAAAACGAGCGCCGGTGGTCTATCCTCAGCTGCTAGCTGTCATCATCATTGTCCTTGGTCTCCTGCTTGGTCATCAGCTCATACAACCTGTGCAGTGAGCTCAACAGGACCTCCTGCTGCTGATCTGATAGGGAATCGAGTATCTTGTTGAGATAGCGGAGCCTGGCCGCCATCACCTTCTTCAGCAGCTGGTGTCCCTTGGGCTTGACATGAAGGCGTATAACCCTGCGATCCTTGTCGTCTCTCACCCTCTCGACAAGATCATCTCTTTCCATGCGGTCGATGAGATCGGTCACCGTGCTGGAAGCCAGATAAAGCCGCCGGCACAGCGCTCCCATGGTCAGGTCCCCGTGCCTGATCAGAGTCACCAGAGCATTGAACTGCGGCGGGGTAATGTCAAAATCCGACAGGATATCCCGCCCCCGTCGACGGACGATGTAGCTGGTGTGCCGCAGAAGATAATCAATCTCTTCGACTGTCGATTCAAAATCTCCCAGGTTCCCCCCCATTGCAACCTCCTTTCTGACCCCGTATCCACCGAGCGGCGGCGACGGAATGCATTAGCACTGAATAATAATTCTTCAAGCCTGCATGCGAGTCCTGTCGGTTGCGCCACATTCTGCCGCCCGATTGGTTACTCCCGGCACATTATTTCGTCATCGGCGAAAAACAGCGATATCTCACGTTCAGCTGATTCGGGACTGTCTGCTCCGTGCACCAGGTTCTTTTCTATGTCCAGGGCATAATCACCCCTGATTGAGCCCGGGTTTGCCTCCAGCGGGTCGGTACTGCCCATGAGTGCCCGCACTGCTCGTACCGCATGGGGCCCCTCCCACACCATCGCTACTACTGGCCCGGAAGTTATGTACTCGATAAGCGAAGAGAAAAAGGGTTTGTCGGTATGAGCACTGTAGTGCTTTTGGGCCAGGTTCCGGTCGATTTGCATCATCTTGAGCGCGACCAGTTTGAGCCCCCGCCCCTCGAGGCGGGAGATTACCTCACCGACCAGGCTCCTGTGCACTCCATCTGGCTTGACCATCACAAAGGTTTTTTGCTTGGCAGTCACCCTGTTGCGGACGCCCGCAGGGGACGTCCTCCACCTCCCTTTGTTGTTGTAGAGTCCTATGATCCGAGTATTCCCTCATGAGTAATTTACCAGTACAAGCATACCGCAAAAAGCAGTCCCTTCCAAGAAAACGGACAGAGCCCAACCTGATACGAAAGGTGGGACCCATTTGTTGACATTTGCACCCGGTAGTTTCACGTAATGAAAAATACTCTGAGTAGAAAGATAATGCTGTGGGTTATGTCTGGTGTTGCGCATGGTCAGGATTGACATAGTCGGTATCGTCGGTGTTAACATAGCACCAATAGCTACCAAGGGAGGTGCTGGCACATGCTGGTCCTTGTAGCGGGCTGCGGCAGGATGGGAAGACACGTAGCCGAGATGCTCTTTCAGTCTGGAACTGAGGTGATAGTCGTGGATCACTCAGCAGAAGCCCTCGAGGCTTTGTCTGATTCATTTACCGGCTTAACCTACAGGGGCGACGTCAGAGAAATCACGACGCTTGAGGAGGCAGGTATTGAACGGGCCGATGTGGTGTTGGCCTGCACCGGAGATGAAAACGCTAATTTGCTTGTCGCAGAGGTGGCTCAAAACACCTACGACGTGCCGAGAGCAATAATTCGGGCCCTTGATCCCCTTAAACAGGAGGTACTGGAGCAGATGGGAGTGGAGTCCGTGTGCCCGGTGCTCCTCGGGGCCACAGCAATTCTTGAGGCATTGGGCCTCCCTGAAATGGAGGGGTGATCAAAGATCAGAGCACTGATTGTAGGGGGGCAGCAGGTGGCGTACTTTCTGACAAAGAGCCTCGCAGGAAAAGGGATATCAGTGAGTGTCCTTAATGAGGATATGGACCTGTGTGAGGCGATAGCCCGCAACCCCAACATACTTACTGTTTGCGCAGAACAGACGGACCCCAGGTATCTGGCGGATGCTGGTGCTCACAGGGCGGATGTTACTGTCTCGTTGGCAGAAGATGATGCGGAGAATTTCATGGTAAGCCGATTGGCGAAGGTGCGATTTGACTGCCCGCGCACCGTAGCCTTGGTTCACGACCCAACCTATCAGAGGATCTTTAGGGACCTGGGAATTGATGTTGCAGTCAGTGTAGTGGATATTTTAGGTTCGCTGCTGCAGGAACACCTGATGGTGCAGGCCATAACTGACATGATCTACATAGAGGATGGTAGGCTGGTTGTTTCTGAAGTGCTCATACCTTGTACTTCTCCCTCTTTACACGAGCCGTTGCGGGATCTCGATCTGCCGCAGAACACCATTTTGGCAGCCATCCTTCGCAGAGGTAGTGTGATAGTACCGAGGGGTGACACGTCGGTTGAACCAAATGACCGGGTGGTGCTGGTAACGGAGCCAAAATCACACAGCATGGCTCTCAGAATTCTGGTTGGAGAGAACAACGAGGAGTGAGGTAGTTACATGAATGCGGCTTCTGACGGGGAAGGCGGCACAGCTGCCCGAACCTATTTCGGTCTGATAGTCATGCTGGTGTCTCTGCCGCTATTTTTTATGGCGATATGTACTGCACTGCTTGGCGAGGTCAATCACTTCCTCTCCTTTGCCATTCCCGGAATAATCTCATTACTTGTGGGCTCCGCATTGTATTTCACCAACCGTGAAGACAGCTTACCCCCCCTTACTCTCAGGGCAGCCATGGCAACTGTTGTGGGGGGATGGGTCTTTGCATTCTTCATATCTGCACTGCCGTTTTCTCTGGGAGGGATTCTAACTTACCGGCTGGGTCTGTTTGAGGCGGTCAGTGGATGGACAACAACCGGACTATCAGTTGTGACAGAAGAGGCTATTCCTCAGGTTTTTTTGCTGTGGCGGAGTCTTATGCAGTACCTGGGCGGTGCTGGGTTCGCCATCGCCATGTTGTCTGCCATCATCGGGCCGGTTGGAGCCGGACTGAGTCGGGCAGAAGGACGGCAGGAAATCATGCCGATGATCAAGCAGTCGGCCACCACCATAGGTCTGATCTATGTATCTTATGGAGTGATAGTAACAGTGGGGTTTCGCATATTCGGAATGTCCTGGTTTGATGCCCTTAATCATTCCATGACTACTCTGTCTACCGGGGGGTTTTCCACCAGGGGAGCCAGCATCGGTGCGTGGCAGAGTTCCCGGTTGGAGCTTTTCACCATGGCTGCCATGCTAGTGGGCAACCTCAACTTTATGACTCACCACAACCTTATACACGGCAGATGGCGTAGGGCAGCTGACAATCCTGATTTAAAGGTGTTGCTTTCCACATTGGGTGCTGCCGCTTTAGCTGTCTGGGCTGCCCCGGCTATTTCCGCCGCAGGACAGCAGCTGGACTACGCATTTCAAATGATCTCTGCGCTGTCAACTACAGGTTTCGGAACGGTAGATTACGGAGCTCAGTGGACGGATGCAGCCCTCATGTTGGTGATAGTTCTGATGTGCATTGGGGGCGGGGTGAATTCGACCGCAGGAGGCTTGAAACAGCGAAGAGTATACCTGCTTTATAAATCTATAGCCTGGCAGGTAAGGGAACACCTACTGCCTTCGCAGGCCGTCGTGTCCCATTCAATATCAGACCACGGTCGAGTTATTGACATACCGGATTCGGAAATCCGACAGGTGGGTAGTTTCGTTTTTTTGTTTCTCGCTACCCTCGCTGCTGCAACTTTGGGTATAGCCGCCTACGGATATTCGCTGACGGACTCCCTGTTTGAAGCTGCATCTGCCCTGGGGACGGTCGGACTCTCGGTGGGGGTAACTGCACCCGATGCACCGGCCGGTGTCCTGTGGATACAAAAGTTATGCATGTTTGCCGGCAGGTTGGAGTTCTTCGCCATAATTGTCGCAGTGAGGCGGTGGCTTGAAATTATGAGCCGATGAACTTCAAATCTGCTGTATGGAGGCGGTAGTTCCCTCAACGGTCACCGAGGTTTATTGGGTACTTCTCGGACCCCAGTTCAGTTATCCGATCGAGATTCTCCTTGCTGGGTTGGTATCCTGGCTGCAGCGATAAGGCAGATCTGTACATCTTCAATGCCTGTTCTCTGTTACCTTGGAGTTCGTGGAGGGCACCGAGTAGATTCTCCACCTCAGCTTTACCCTCACTGACGGCACGAGCTTTATGGAGCCATCCTTCTGCCAGTTCATAATCACCGGATTTCAGTGCGCTGCGTCCTGCGTAAACGAGCTCATCATAGTTTTCTTCATCTGGGGTCATTTCGTCCGGTGAAGGCTGATGCAGCAAATCTTCCACCAGATCCCGGATATCCTTTGGAGTAAAGGGTTTCTGTAAAAAATCCACGGCTCCCAATTTCATGGCCTCTACTGCGTTTTCCACCGTTCCATAAGCGGTTATTATCACAATCTTGGTTTGGATCTTTCTTTCGCTGAGCTCTTTGAGCAGATCTAAACCGCTCATACCAGGCATTCTCATGTCTAGTAGTACCACATCCGGAACATGTGCCTCTATGATCGCCAGTGCTTCCTCCCCATTGACGGCCGTCTCAACCTGACAGTCTGCATTCTTCAGTGACCGGCTGATAGTTCTCCGAATATTCATCTCATCATCCACAACGAGGACTAGGGGTTGTTTTTCTCGGTCAACCTCAGAACAGGACATAACCAGATCCCCCTCCTGCTAAGATTAGCTGGCTTTCGGCAAAGTGAAGGTAAAGCTGCTTCCTTTGCCCAATTCACTATCGACCCAGATCTGCTCGCCGTGCGCCTCCAGTACTTCCCGGCATATGGCCAGTCCAAGGCCCACACCGCCTGGGGAGGAGTCTGAAGCCTGCACGAATTTGTCGAATATCCGCTCCTGCATATCTTCAGGTATACCCGTGCCTGTATCGGTTACTGAAATTGCTACCCGGGTTCCCCGTTTGTTGGCCGCGATTTGTATTGAATCCCCCTGCTGGGTGTGCCTGAGGGAATTGCCTACCAGATTGGATATAACCCAGGCTATCTTGTTGGGGTCGACATAAACGTCGGGAGTATCCTCGGCTATTTGAACATTGAGGTCAACCCCGGCTTCTTCTGCCTGTCGGTGGAACGGGTCTACCGCCTGCGTTACGATGTCCTCAACCCGCGCATGCTGCCGGTCGATTGTCATAGCTTCGGATTCCAGCTTCGAGATATCCAGGACATTATTAACCAAATTAGTAAGGCGGTGCAGATCAGACTCCAACTCAGGCACGATTTCTGATATCTCGCTATCACTAGGTGTCAGGTCAGCTGATTGCAGTTCCTCTGACAAGAGAGAAACGTTCATCGAAAGTGAAGTAAGTGGCGTCTTAAACTCATGAGTTATGGTAGAAATAATATCCGTTTTCAGCTCTTCGACTTCATGATAGTGAGTTACATCCCTGAAATTGGCGACCGCTCCTGCGATATCACCGTCGTCCTTTATTATAGGCGACACCGCCAGCTCGTAATAGCGTTTGCTGTCGCTGCTTCCCCCCACCCATTTATTCTTGGTTCTCCTGAGCTCTATCATCTCTGCAGATTCCATGCAGTCGGTAATAGCTTCGAATAGCCGTTCATCTTGAATAGATTCCAGCAGATGACCGCCATCCACATCACCCGGAAGCAGCCCGAACAGGTTGCGGGCGGTCTGGTTAACTGCCTGGACATTCAGTTCTTCGTCCACCACAACGAGCCCATCTGCTATGCTTTCCACAATTGCACGGGAACGTCGTTTTTCTGCCTGTAATCTGGATATGACTTGTTCATCATATCTCCTCAAGCGCGCAATCATCTCGTTTATGGCTTTGGCCAGCTCTCCCAGTTCGTCAGGGTTTTCGGCAGCTTCGAGGTGGCCAACGTTTCCGGGCTTTATGCTGCGCAGCAATTCTGTAAGCTCCTCTGTTGGTTTGATGATTAGCTTGGAGATGTAGAATGAAGCACCGGCTGCTACCAACAGAGCCAACATACCGGCCGTTATTGTGGTTGTACTCGCCCAGGCCCCCACCTCGTCCGAACGCTCTCTTGCCTGCAGCATAGACTCATGGTTGATCCTCAACAACTCCTCGAGCTGCTGCTCCAGATCAAGAAAAACTGGGCGGACGTTCTCCAAGTATAAGTCTACATGCTGGGGGGTCGCCTGGTCGTCTCCCAGTGCAGAACGGAGGTCTCCAAATCCAAGTAAAAACTGCTGATAGCCGCTGTCAATTTCATCGACAATTTCATCTTCACCGGCGAGGGTGACATTGTCTTCTGCGCGACCAAGCCACTTGGTGAACTCGCTCTGGGCTGAGTGGAAATCCCTGATCCAGGATGGGTCTTGCTGGTGAAGAAAGAGCAGAATTGAGCTTTCCTGCTTTTCCAGCGCCATGATCATGCGTTCTGCGGCAGTAACGCTGCGGTAGTTTTCTGCCAGGATTTTGTTTATTGAGCCAGTGAGGCGGTCGATCATGTTAACAGAAAGGATGCTTACTGAAAAAATCAACACTGCGAGTAGAAGGTAACCCAGCACCATCTTACCTCGTATTGACTTCAACATAGCCTGACCTCCTAAATTCAGATCCACGGCTTGATGGCGCACATTCATGTTTGCGAAAAGCTTTGTGCACTAGCTGCCGGTCATCTGCCAGCGCCTGACGTTTTCGTTGCTCCCGAGCGCGATAAGTATATCCTCGGATGCTAGCGGTCGCTCAGCATCCGGAGATACATTGACTTCCTGTCCCTGTCTGATAGCCAGTACATTGATCCCGTGTTTGGCCCTGAGGTCAAGCTCCCTGAGGGTTTTTCCCGTCATCTCCGGTGAAACCGATACTTCCACAATGCTCACATTCGGCGTGATCTCAAGGTAGTCGACAATGTTGTCGATCGCCAGGTGATTCGCAAGTCTGATGCCCATATCTTTTTCCGGGAAAACAACCCGGTCAGCTCCTATACGCTTCAGCACTTTCCCGTGTACCTCTGATGAGGCTTTTGCTATTACTTCGGCGACGCCCAGTTCTTTCAGCAGCAAGGCGACCAATACGCTCGCCTCCAGGTCGTCGCCTATACTGACAACCGCCACGTCAAAGTTGCTGATTCCCAAAGAGCGCAGGGTTTCCTCATCTGTGGCGTCAGCCTGTACCACGTGAGTGCAGTTATCGCGGTTTTTTTGGACTTTATCCTCATTGCTGTCAATCCCAAGAATGCTGTAACCCATCGCATAAAGAGTAGTTGCAACGTGGGAGCCGAACCGCCCCAATCCTATTATGGCAAATTCTCGGTCATTGGCCATCCCATAACCTCCTTTTAGCCCAGAAAAGTTAGCCGATGATTATGTTTTCCTCCGGATATCTGAACTGTCGCTTTTCTCTTTGCGTGCGGGTAAAGGCAAGTGCGAAGGTAAGCGGCCCCAGTCTGCCGGCAAACATTGTCAGGGTAATAATGGCGCGCCCTACCTTAGATAGATTTGGTGTCACTCCGGTGGACAGACCTACTGTACCAAATGCGGATGTGGTCTCGAAAAGACAGTCTATCAGGCTGCCACCTTCGGTTATCAACAACAGCAAGGTAACTGTTACCACCAGGCTCAGAGATAACGTGATTATCGCTAAAGAGGCGTGTATAGTGTCTGAATCCAGCCTTCTTCCAAAGGTGTGAACGCTTGAATGCCCGCGGCAGGTGCTGATCACCGAGGCAACCAGGGTGTAAAACGTTGTTGTCTTCACTCCACCGGCCGTTGAACCGGCGGATCCTCCCACAAACATAAGCATTACTACGAAAAACAGCGACACGGTTTTTAGATTGCCAGTTGTCACCGTGTTGAATCCAGCCGTTCTCGGTGTCACCGAGGTGAAAAACGATGCCATTATCCTGCCAGGCCAGCCGAGATCACCCATGGTTGCCGGATTACCATGCTCCATTGCCAGCAAAAAGACTGTTCCAGCAACAAGAAGTATGGCAGTCATCGTCAACACCATTCTTGTATGCAGCGCCAATTTTCGATATCTAGTTTCCGGATTCACGATTCTTCTGTAAAGCTCTGCCAGCACGGTGAAACCCAGCCCGCCGGATATTATGAGAAAGGTAAATACTCCATTGATCGCTGGGTCATCCACATAATTTACCAGACTTACTCCGAACAGGTCGAAACCTGCGTTGTTGAAGGCAGATATTGAATGGAACAGGCCAAGCCAGGCAGCCTGTCCGGCAGGATAGTCGTGTGATAAGCGTAGTGCCAATAAAACGGCACCAACGAGCACAAAAGTAAATGTGAATACCAAGATGAGCCTCACCAGCCTCACAAGTCCCTCAAGGCTGACTTCTCCGAGGGCTTCCCTTATAAGCAGCCTTTCTCTGAGCGTAATTCTCCTGCCCAGGACCAGAGCCACAGCAGTTGACATGGTCATGATTCCGAGTCCACCAATTTGGATCAGGCACATTATAACCACGTGTCCGAAATTGGACCAATGGCTTGCGGTATCAACCACAATCAGACCGGTAACGCAGACAGCGGATGTTGCGGTGAACAGCGCAGTCATGAAGCTGGTATGATATCCTTCCGCAGTGGAGATGGGCACAAGCAGCAGCAAAGTACCCGTAAAGATGACGACAAGAAATCCTATTACCAGTACCTTGGCGGGTCTCACTGGTTTCTGCGCTCTATGAGCTGCATTCAGCACCTTATGTCCTCTCCCCTGTCCATCTATAACTGCTAGCTTTATTTGGTCCCTAACCCGGGGTTTTTGCTCGGATTAAATGAATCGCAGTTGTGGTGAGAGGCCATC
>PUMD01000134.1 GCA_003551215.1 Clostridia bacterium
ATAACCATCAAAAGAAACGGCAGCCGCGGCTTCGCTATGAGGTAGGAATTGCCGATCTTGCTCACGGAAAAGGTCCGAGCGGAGATACTCACCTGGTGCGAAAACTCAACGGTGACCAGCTGGTGGTGATGCTGAGCGACGGCATGGGGAGAGGAGACCGGGCTGCCCAGGAAAGCCGTGCGGCAGTATCGCTGCTGGAGGAGCTTTTGGGCCTGGGTTTGGACCGCGAGTCGGCACTGCGGACGGTCAATTCGGTACTGGTACTTCGCTCCACAGAAGACATCTTTGCCACCGTGGATATGATGTCAGTCGACCTGAGCTGCGGAGAAGCAGAATTCACCAAGATAGGTGCCGCTCCAACGTTCGTCAAAAGAGGCAGGGAAGTGCTTTCAATTAGTTCGGGTGTAGTGCCTATAGGCATACTGTCGGAGGTATCGCTGGATTCTGCCACTCGCCGACTGCGGGCAGATGATACGGTGATAATGATGACCGACGGTATCCTGGCGGCGCTTGGTTCACTGACAGAGACGCAGAAAAAAACCTGGCTCAGCAGGTTTTTGGCTGGTTCATCTCACGACTCCGCAGAGGATCTGGCCACTGCACTGGTCGCCCAGGCGGTTTCTTTCTGTCCCGATGGACCTCCCGATGATATGACGGTAGTGGCGGTTCGTTTGCAGTCACGCTGAGGCGGTCTGCATATTTCTTGGGTCGTTAATCCTACAGCTTCATTTTACTTTTCCTGTTCCCTTCACTGAAGTCGGCACCGGATTTGCCCACGAAGGTCAAAAACTCACTGCTGCCCTTTCCTTCTGAACGTCTCCCCGTGCGATTGGGGCGGCGCAGTTTTCGGCTGTAAGGTGGGAGGTTTTTCGTTATAATTAGCTTTGCCTCCGGGCAGTTGGGCCAGTGCGACATTTGTGAGCCGCAGACTTGAGCCCAGTGGTTTTCTCAGGATGTCGTTTTTCGTGGGACAGGGGTGGAGCAATTGTCAGAAAAGAGCAATCTTTTGCGCAAAATCAGCAATTATCTGCTGCAAAGCTGCCGGGTCAGGCGGGGGGATGACCTTATAGTGGGTTGCTCGGGGGGACCCGATTCCACAGCTTTGCTTCACATACTTCACAGGTTAAGCGGTGCTCTCGATCTGCACCTGACAGCTGTTCACCTGAACCACGGACTGCGCGGCAGCGAATCAGACGCCGATGAGAAGCTGGTCCGCGACATGTGCAGTCGTTGGGGGATTCCACTGATTATCAGGACGCTTGCGGCGGGTGAGCTTCACGGCCGGTCCGAATCCCTCGAAGAAGCCGCCCGGCGGGTGCGCCTGGGATTTTTGCGCGAGGTCAGGCAGGAGCACGGTGCCGATGCTGTAGCCCTGGGGCATCACCGGGATGACCAGGCCGAGACAGTGATAATGGCGCTTATGCGGGGAGCAGGTCCCACGGGTATCGCAGGTATCCGGCCGCGGAGAGGCCCGTTCATCCATCCCCTGCTGCAGATAAGCAAACAAAAGATAATGCAGTACCTTGACAAAAACCAGCTGCAGTACCGCATCGACGCCAGCAACCTTGAGGCCGAGTTCACCAGAAACCGGATCCGACTGCAGCTGCTTCCGCAGCTTCGCGAGCAGTTCAATCCGGCCATTGACTCTCTGCTGGTACAGACAGCGGAGATAGTGAGGGCGGAAGACCGGCTTGTGCAGAAAACGGTTGGTGATGCTTTCCGCCGCCTGGCCACAACCCGGGGGTTTGCTCCGGGCAGTTGTGAACGCATCTTGGAATTTAACCGCCAGCATTTTCTGTCCGAACCCGTGGCGGTGCAGCGGCGTCTGCTTCGCCTGGCATTTGCTCTGATCAAGGGTGACAAGAGAAATCTCACTTTTGAGCACGTAGAAGAGACACGAAACAAGATCGCAGGCGGTGAGGTGGGCACCCGGCTTCACCTGCCGGATGGAGTTTCTGTGAGGATACATTACCGCACATTTTCCCTGCTGCCGCGGTGCCAGGAAGGCAAGAGCCGTCGCGTTTCGCCCTGCTTGCTTCCGATTCCAGGAAAGGTTATGCTGCGCGGTGGGGTGAGTCTGAGGGCCAGATTGCTGACGCCCCAACAGACGAAGTGGGTCAGGCAGGCCCTGCTGAAGCGCAGGCAGCGCTTGCTTGTGACCCATACATTCATTGATTATAATAAAGTGGACTTGCCATTAGTGGTTCGCCCTCGCCGCAGCGGAGACAGAATGCAGCCGCTGGGAATGCAGGGTCATAAAAAGGTCAAAGATATTCTGGTAGATGAGAAGATCCCGTGGCTTGTCCGCGATAGCATTCCTCTGGTGGTAAGTGGCAGCAGGATCGTATGGTTGTCAGGCCTTCGAGTCAGTGAACATTACAAAGTTGACGCCGACACCTGCCAAGCTGTACACCTTTATATCCGGGGAGAGCATGTGTCGGCGCAAAGACTTTGAGTTATAAAGGAGGACGAGAATGAAATGGACCCGGATTTTTCATAGTGTAGCTTTTTATCTGGTGCTTCTCTTTTTGGTGCTTACCGTGGTCCAGTATTTTGCCGGGCAGACTGAGGCGCCAGCAGAGTATTCTTATTTTCAGCTGCTTCGACTGATCGATGAGGGGCGAGTGTCTCAGGTCGATATAACCTTTCACTCCCAGGCGGCAGGAACCGGTGAGGCTTCGGGGGTGTTGACTGACGGCACTGAATTCAAAACCACTGTGCCCACCAACGATCCCATGCTGCTGGATTCCCTGCGCCAGCAGGAAGTGGAGCATGATATTCACGAGGCCGATCAGGGCGGCTGGTGGATGGCGCTGCTGACCAGCATTCTGCCGGTTGCCCTGGTTATAGGGGCATTTTTCTTCCTCATGCAGCGAAGTCAGGGTGGCGGCAGCCAGGTGATGCAGTTCGGAAAGAGCCGCGCCCAGCTGCACACGCCTGAACACAAGCCCAACGTTAACTTTGATGACGTCGCAGGCATAGATGAAGTGAAGACGGAGCTGGAAGAGCTGACCGACTTCTTGCGGGAGCCGCGCAAGTACATGCGCATGGGTGCCCGCATACCCAAAGGAGTACTGTTGGTGGGTCCGCCGGGTACCGGAAAGACGCTGGTGGCCAGGGCGGTAGCCGGTGAGGCCGGTGTGCCCTTTTACAGCATAAGCGGCTCAGATTTTGTTGAAATGTTCGTAGGTGTTGGTGCTTCCCGGGTGCGGGATCTTTTTGAGAACGCCAAAAAGAACTCCCCTGCCATCGTTTTTATAGATGAGATAGATGCGGTAGGGCGTCAGCGAGGAGCCGGTCACGGTGGAGGTCATGATGAGCGGGAGCAGACGCTCAATCAGCTTCTCACCGAGATGGATGGTTTTGAGGTCAACGAAGGAATCATCATGATTGCAGCTACCAACCGTCCTGATGTGCTTGATCCGGCCCTTCTGCGGCCGGGCAGATTTGACCGCCAGCTTACGCTGAACAGACCGGACCTGCGGGGACGCCGGAAGATATTTGAGATTCACCTAAAGGGCAAACCTATCAGTGAGGATGTTGACGTGGAGGTACTGGCCCGCCGTACTCCCGGGTTCACCGGTGCCGACATTGAAAATACGGTAAACGAGGCGGCGCTTCTGGCAGCAAGGCAGAACAAAGAAGAAGTGGAAATGAGCGATTTTGAGGACGCGATAGACCGGATAATGGCCGGCGGACCGGAGAAGGATCACCTGGTTATAAGCGACAAGGAGAAGGGCATAATTTCCTACCACGAGGCGGCACACGCCCTGGTGGGAGACTTACTGGAATACACCGACCCGGTCCACAAGATATCCATAATTCCGCGGGGCGGGGCGCTGGGCTACGTACTGCAGATGCCCATGGAAGACCGATACCTGGTCACCAAGCACGAAATTTTGGACCGAGTCACCATGGCCCTGGCGGGAAGAGCAGCCGAAGAGCTGATATTCGATGAAATCAGCACCGGTGCCCAGGATGACCTGGAGAAATCAACCAAGATGGTGCGGAAAATGATTACCGAATACGGGATGTCAGAAGAGATGGGTCCGATGACCTACGGTGACCGGATGGATAACCCGTTTTTGGGTAAAGAGCTGGCCCGGGGAAGAAACTACAGCGA
The DNA here is from genome assembly GCA_003551215.1 of Clostridia bacterium. Lineage (GTDB taxonomy): Bacteria > Bacillota > Sulfobacillia > SLMV01 > SLMV01 > PUMD01. The sequence continues at coordinate 4,124 of PUMD01000134.1, forward strand.
GGAGGTAGCTTCCGCGATTGACCGGGAGATCCGCAGCATAATAGCCGCCTGTTATCAGAGGGCGATGAGCATACTCAAAGAAAACCGTTCCGCTCTGGAGAAGATAGCTGAAACTCTGAAGGAGCGGGAGACTCTGGAAAGCAGCGACCTGCAGCAGCTGCTGGAGTCCGTTCGCGTCGAGGAGCCCGAACCGCCTTCCCTGGGAGCAGCCACCGAGGAGGAGCAGAAGGTGGACCGGGTTGAAGATGACGTTGCCTCCAGCACAACTGGTTCCCGGGTAATGGGAAATGACGATGATGACTCCCCGGGGTTTGATTGCTGGTGTACTCTGGATCCTCAGTGGTGCGAACTCTAGTCCGACCACGAAGGGCATATTTTCGCCGGTGGGAGCTGCTGATGAGCTCCCACCTTATTTATGTCTGCTCAGACGGCATGGAGGTGATCGGCAATGACGGACACAGAAAACAGGCGTTTTGCCCAGCTATTGCAAAGGCAACTGTGGATTCGACAGTTTGCCCCCGCCCTGATCCCGCAGGAGGTCAGTCATGTGCTTCGCGTGCTGGATTCCTCAGGGGAACGCTCCTACGTGGTAGGGGGATGCGTGCGCGATCTACTTCTGCAACGTGAACCTGGCGACTGGGATCTGGCGTCCTCGGCCAGACCTGGGAAAGTAAGGCAGCTGTTCTGCCGGACCATCCCGACCGGAGTCGAACATGGAACCGTTACAGTCCTGAGAAATGAGCATCACATCGAGGTGACCACTTTCCGCACCGAAGGCAGCTATTCGGACCACCGCAGGCCTGACTGGGTTCGATTCACCAACCATCTCGAGGATGACCTGGGAAGGCGAGATTTCACCATCAATGCCATGGCTATGGACCGTTGCGGGGGGTTGTATGACCCCTATCACGGGCTGCGGGCTATGGCCTGCAAATCCATTCAAACGGTGGGCAAGCCGGCCAAGCGGTTTTCTGAAGATGCTCTGCGCATGATGCGGGCGGTGAGGTTTGCTGCTGAGCTGGATTTTGATATAGAAAAGCGCACCGAGCAGGCTATACGGTGCAATTGTCAGCTGCTGGAGGAAGTCGCCCCCGAGAGAATCCGTCAGGAGCTGGACCGTCTTATGCTTTCGGCAAAACCAGCCTGGGGAATCCGGCTTATGGCCCGTACTGGACTGCTGCAGCAGTTTTGGCCGGAGCTGATGGAAGGACAGGGGGTGGTGCAGAATATCCACCACGCTCACACCGTGTGGGAGCATTCGGTTCAAACCCTTTCCGCCATGGCCAGGCGGTCCGATAGCCTCAAAATGCGGCTGGCTGCCTTGCTGCATGATGTGGCCAAACCGCGCTGCATGTCCGCCGATGAGGATGGCAGCCGTCACTTTTACAACCACCACGTGGTCGGGGCGGCAGTTGCCCGTCGGATGCTGCAGCGTCTCCGGTATGATAACAGGACCACCGACGGGGTGACGCATCTGATCCGTCATCATATGGCGCTGCATCACTATCCACAGATGAAGGATGCCGCTATCCGCCGGTTGATAAACAGGGTGGGAGTCGCAAACATCTCCGACCTCGTACAGCTGCGTATAGCCGACCGTCTTGGCTCAGGAACCAAGGATACGCCCCTTTCGAGGGGGGCGCGCCGTCTTCTGGACAGAATCGACCGGGTGCTGACGGAAGACGCAGCCTTCGGACTTGGAGACCTGGCGGTGGACGGAAACGATGTGATGCTGCAAGGAGGTCTTGACCCCGGTCCGGAAGTGGGCAGGGTCCTTGAGACCCTCCTGGATGAGGTGCTGGAGAATCCGTCTCTGAATACCAGGCCGGCCCTGATACAGAGGATACGCGAGCTGACCGACGGCAGCGACCAACAGTGAGGAGAGATTAGGCTATGTGGTTTTGCGAGTTCAGCAAACAGTATATGAAGCTTTTCTTTGCTCAGCAAAAAAAGCTCTGGATTAACTACCTGAAGGGATATGAGGACGGCCTCGACAGCATAAACGCCCGCATATACCAACTGCTTGTTAGGGGACAAAAGCTGATGGACCAGGAGAAAAAAAGACCAGAGTCCGGAGTCGCAGAAGATGTAATCCGGCGCGGCCTGGTAGATCATCATCCCGAGGTCTCCGGTCTTCGCAACCGTATAGATGAAGCCTTTTTCTCGCCTGCCGGGGAAGACCCGTCGCTCTCGGAGCTCAAGCCCCTGGTCATTGGGCTGATGAAGGTGAGGAATGAACATGCTAGACGGCAGGGTTTTGAGTCCTATCCCGACCTGGTTTTTCGCACAGAATCTCTTGATCCAGGGCAGGTGAAGGATATGGTTGCGCGTTATCTGGACAGCCATATTGAACAGGCATACGGGGTCATATCCAAATACGGACTGAAGCAGCAAAACTGGTTTCAACGGCTGCGTGAAATCTCCCGGATTCGACCTGTAGATCCGCTGGACCTCTACCGCTGTCTGCTGGGCCGCCTGGGTCTGTCGACAGAGGTACTGGACGGACTGCAGGTGCACGTAGGAGAGGATCTGCTTTCCGGGTTTGTGACTGCCGCGTCCGTGCCGGACGACGTGCGGTTGATGATCAAGCCCATTCATTCTCTGCGGCAGATGACCACTGCCTGCCACGAGCTAGGTCACGCGCTTCATCACCTTCACAATGCCGAGCAGGGACTGCTTACCACCTGGAGCGCCATCTATGATGAATGCATGGCGGTACTGCTGGAGCGGTTGAGCCTGCAGACTGTGCTGGATGACTGTGACAGACGGCTGGCTGAGAAGATAGCCATGGTGGAAAACGTCCGACAGGCAATCAGTTTCTCTTTTGAGATGGATCTGTGGGAACATCCAGAGCATGCAGATAAGCTGTACCGCCGTCACTACAGCCAGATAGGCTGGGCGGAGGATTCTCACGATGCCTGGGTGCTTGACACCTTCCGCAGCCTGGATCCAGTCTACGTACATAATTACGTCATCGGCGCAGTGGTGGCCGACAGGACAGCGGACCATCTGCGGCGGACCCTGGGATGCAGCCCGGATATATGGGGAGGCTGGATCAGGGACAATTATTATTTTGACGGCCGCAGGCGCAGTCTGCGCCAAAAGACGGCTGACGTCGTCAGCTGGTCACAATACGGCTAAAGGCAGACAGTCCCGCATCGCCCTTTTCCGATCGACATCTCTTCGGCGCCGTAAGGTCATACAGTGCATCGTTTTACAGGTGCTTGCAGCTTGCGTACGGTTCTCAGCGGTTGGTTTCCTTTCCGCTCTGAAGCTCCACACTCCCCTGTCGCTTCCCGTAAACGTTCGGACGCAGGTAATGGCTTTTGTGCTCATCCTCTGCACCCATCTGCCGGCCCTGCCGTTTTGAATGTCGACATCCTCTGGCGGAAGCCGATGTCGCTGGACAGGTTTGATGCGGTCAGTTCTGGCCTGTCAGTGTTGCCGTCCTGCGCGGGAACACCCCTCCATGCAGTTCATATACTGAAACTAGACGGAAGCCCGCTGGGTGAGAGGCCGACGCAAGGCACCCTGTGGAGGTCCCAGCCTCCTTTCAGCTCCGTGTTCCGACCCGTTCGTTTCAGAACCTGCCTCCGGCAGACTCTGGGGGCAGCTCCGCATCCGGCGCCGTGCCGGCAAAGTACCGCCTCCGTCGGCCTCTGGTTACAGTTGAAACGCCGCAAGCAGGCCGAGGAGGTATTTCAATGGACGATATTTCTTGCCTACGCATTGGATTCGCCATCACCGGTTCTCACTGCTGTTTTGACGACATCATACCGGTCATTGAGGAAATGAGCAGACGGGGAGCCGATATACTGCCTATCGCCTCAGAAGCAGCCCACGGCACCGATACCCGCTTTGGCCCGGCCGCATCCTGGATGGTCAGGATACAAAGCCTGACAGACAAAAGAATTCTGCACACCATCAGTGATGTGGAGCCAATCGGCCCTCAAAAGCTGATCGACGTGCTGGTGATCGCGCCATGTACGGGAAATACACTGGCGAAACTGGCCCGGGGTATTACCGATTCCACGGTTACCATGGCAGCCAAGGCCCACATGCGCAACCGCCGGCCTGTGGTGCTGGCCATTTCAACCAACGACGCTCTGGGGTTCAACGGCGAAAATCTGGGCCGTCTTCTGGCTGCTGACGGTGTTTTCTTTGTGCCCTTTGCTCAGGACGACCCACAAAGCAAGCCCACTTCCTGCATTGCTGACTGGGGTCTCATCCTGGATTCGGTAGTGGCTGCTGCGCAGGGCCGTCAGCTGCAGCCGGTACTGCTGGGTCCTCCGGAGTGAATCTCCCATGAAAAGGTTCAAGGTCGCCGTCGTGGGTGCTACTGGTGTGGTGGGAAGGCAGCTGATAGAGGGCCTGCAGCAGCGCAGCTTCCCCGTGTCGGAGCTGATGCCGGTGGCCTCGGAGGGTGCCGGTCGGACGGTGTCTTTCGACGGCAGAGAGGTGCCGGTCCGTAAGATCAGTTTTTCCCGCCTGGCCGATGCAAATCTTTTGTTTAACTGTGCCGGAGCTGAGGTGGCGAGAACCTATCTTGTGGAGCTCGCCCGCAGCAGGACTGTGTGCATAGACAAAAGCAGTGCCTTCCGCGGGCACTCTCAGGTGCCGCTGGTGGTCCCGGAGATCAACGGAAAGCAGCTGAGGCAGCACAGACGCATCATAGCCTCGCCCAACTGCCTTACCATACAGCTGGTCATGGCGCTTTGGCCCATCTATCGTCGCTGCGGCCTGCAGCGGGTGGTCATATCCACTTATCAGTCCGCTTCCGGTGGAGGGACGAGAGTGTTGGAGGCATTCAGAAGACAGATTTCCAAAAGCTCCCGGGGAAGCGGTCCGCTGCCTCACCGTCTTGCTGGCAACCTTTTCCCTCAAATAGGGTCATTCGATGCCCATGGATACACCGGTGAGGAAAACAAGATAGCTTCTGAGACGCGCAGGATCTTCTCTGATGATCAGCTGGCGGTCAGCGCCACTGCAGTGAGAGTGGGGGTAGAAGTGGGGCACTGCGCTGCAGTATGGTGTCAGCTGCCCCAGGCAGTGCCCGTCTTCCAACTGCACAGGTTACTCGGCGAGTGGGATCCGCTGGTTGTTTACCGGAGAACGGGGCATTACCCCACTCCCGAACAGGTGGCGGGAGATGATCGGGTGCACGTGGGCAGGATACGGCCAGACCGCAGCAACGACAGGGCCTTTTGGATGTGGGTGGCAGCAGATAACCTGCGCAAAGGAGCAGCAACTAACGCTTTGCAGATTGCCGAATACCTGGTGAGTGAAGACCTGATCTGAGGGGAATCGAAGTGCGCCTGAGGGTACTGAAATTTGGGGGCAGCTCGCTGGACAAAGAGAACAGCTGGGAGAGGATTGTTCGCTGGATCCTTTCCTACCGTCAGCGCGATTACCGGCTGGTGGTTGTTGTGTCTGCGATGGGGCGCGGCGATGCTCCCTACAGCACTGACAAATTGATCGATCTGGCGGAGTCCTTCTGCGGGGATATGCCGGCCCGCGAGATGGACATGATAATGTCCTGCGGAGAGGTGATCGCCTCCGTAGTGATGGCGGGGGTTCTGCGCGATGCAGGACTGGATGTAGTGGCGTTGACCGGCGGGCAGGCTGGAATATTGACCGATGACAGCCACGGCAGCGCACGAATACTGCGTGTGGCAACGGCGAGGCTGCTGCGCATAGCTCACAGGGGGCAGGTGGCTGTAGTGGCGGGCTTTCAGGGAGTAACCGAGACCGGGGAAATTACCACGCTCGGCAGAGGCGGAAGCGACATAACTGCGTCAGCGCTGGGAGTTGCACTTTCCGCCGAGATGGTGGAGATATTCACCGATGTCAACGGCATCAAAACTGCTGACCCGCGCCTGGTTCCCGAGGCCAGGACCATCGGGGTGCTCAGCTACGAAGAAATATGCCAGATGGCCCAGCAGGGAGCACAGGTGATACACCCCAGGGCGTGTCAGCTGGCCATGGCAGGGAATGTTCCTCTGCGAGTCAGAAGCACGTTCGATGATCATCCCGGAACCCTGGTCACCAACGGGACGGTCAGCGACGTCCGGGTTGTAACTGGAATAACCCAGCTGAACGGGGTAACTCAGATGAGTGCCAACGGCTGCTACGACAGCACCGAAGAAGTGTTGTTTCTGCTGGCCCGGGAAGGAATCAGCATAGACCTGATAAATGTTTCACCCGACCAGCTGGTCTTCACAGTAGCTGATGACAAGGTACAAAGGGCTGCTGAAGTGCTGCGTGATGCCGGGTACAGTGCGGAGGTGGTACCCGGATGTGCCAAGGTTTCGGTGGTGGGGGCAGGCATGAGAGGCAGGCCGGGTGTCATGGCCAGCATTGTAAGAGCTCTGAACGAAGCGAACGTGGATATTCTGCAGACCTGCGATTCTCACCTGAGCATAAGCTGCCTGGTACCCGGCGAACAGATGCCCCGGGCAGTGCGTGCTCTGCACAGTGAATTTGAGCTGGACCGGGGAGGTGCGGCAACGGATGAATGAGACTGAATTTGCCAGGACTATTGTGGCCATGGTGACTCCCTTCGACGGTGAGGGAGCAGTTGATTACTCTGCGGTCTCTCGTCTCAGCAGGGAGCTGGTGGAAGACGGGGCCGATGGCATACTGGTAAGCGGAACCACCGGCGAAGCGCCCACCCTCACTGTTGATGAAAAGCTGCGTCTTCTGCAGGCCACGCTGGAGTCTGTGGGGGAAGCTGCGCAGGTATGGATGGGTACCGGGAGCTATGACACGTCGGATACGGTACAGCTGACCGAGGAGGCACAGGATGCGGGGGCTCACGGCGTAATGCTGGTTACTCCCTACTACAACAGGCCGCCGCAGGAAGGATTGTACCGCCATTTCCGCCGGGCGGCGGAGGCCTGTGAGCTTCCAGTGATGCTCTACAATGTACCCTCTCGCACCGGGGTCGACCTGAAAACGGAGACGGTGGTCCGGTTGGCGCAGCTGGACAACGTGGTGGCAGTCAAGGAGGCCAGCGGCGAGGTAAACCGTGCGGCTGAGATCGTGAAGATGACTGGTGATGATTTCGTTGTCTACAGTGGAGACGACCAGATGACGCTGCCCATGCTGGCGGTGGGCGGTTGGGGTGTGGTCAGCGTTGCCGCCCATCTGGTGGCAGGAGAGATAAGCGACATGATCTGCGCGTATACCAGGGGTGATACCGACAGGGCGGCAGCCATCCACACCCGCCTGCTGCCGCTGTTTGATGGGTTGTTCATGAGTACCAATCCGATTCCGATAAAGGAGGCTCTGAACATGGGCGGCCGGCTGACCGGTGCTACTGTCCGGTCTCCCTTAGTGCCGCTGGCGAGGCCGCAGCGAGAAAGGTTGCGGGACACCCTCTCATCGCTGCAGCTGATAGGTTGAACTCCGGGGGTGGCCGGCTGATTAAGGGCAGGAGGCGGTACCGCCTCCTGCCGACCTGCTCGGCGGTAATTCTGATGCCTCACAAACGCCCCTGAATTTTGCGAGACTCCTCGGCCAGCAGTCCGCTTTCTACCGACGGTGGAGGGGATTGGCCGAAATCGGGATCGGTAAGCGGGTGCGGGCTGACCCTGCTGGGCTGCCCCGACGGCGCCCCGTAGACTACCCGGGAGATCCCCACCCGCCTGATGGCCACCGAACACATCAGGCAGGGCTGTCCGTTGGTATAGAGAGTCAGCCCGCGCAGACAGTTTTCCCCCCTGGCGGAGGTAGCCTGGCGTATGGCGTCGATCTCAGCGTGCAGAGTGACGTCAAGCTGTGTGTTTTCTCGATTGCGACCTTCCGCAACAATACTGCCTTCTGCATCCACAATCACTGCCCCGAAGGGGTTATCGCCGGCATCCACAGCCTCTTTGGCCAGATTGAGGCATCTTTGCATTGCTTCGGTGTCTGACTGCTTCACGATATCACCTCCCAGCACATATAACTTCTGTGCGGATGAGCTCGCTCCTGTCTGCTGGTGGTTTATGCGGGATATATGTTGATGCATAATAACTGGATAAGTAAGTAGCTGTCAGGTAGGGACGGCTCCTGCGTAAGCCTGATGCGTGCTGGGCAACGGCGGCAGGTCGCAGAAAGGGAGGGGGCCCTGCGAACAAACCGCCCCTTGCACTGCTGATATGCTCAGATCTGTTCACCAGAGTTCCGTTGAGCGCGCTGGTTATCTGGCGACGGTAGTCGCTCGCCTTGACCCCGAGATTCAGCAGGTTCAGTCATCCGAAGATCAGGACAACGAGGAGCCTGATGCCGCCACAGCACCTGCAGCGCTGGCCGGGCATGGTAGGATACACAAGATAGTTCGGCTGTCCTGGTAGGGGAAAATGGGCTATGGCGCTCCCAACGACAACATCGACCCCAGCAGACCCAGATCAGCTGAGACGACGCCGCTTTCCTTGCCCGGTGACATGAAAGTCTTGGCCCACAAGAAGCCGCAGGAGGTAGATGGTGATCGTCCGGTCGGAGGCCGTGGGCGGCTTACCGCAGCCGCAGGCGGTCCTGGCTATACCCAGGTGGTCAAGCCGCCGGATAATTTAGTAAGCTTCTATTGATATCCGCACCCGAAGGGGTGGCGGCACAATTTCCATTGCGGTGATAATTTCAAAGCAGAAAAGGTGAAATTACGTGAACGAGGTGATCATAGGAACAAATCCTCCCTCGGTTGGTGACGTAGTTGCCGTTGCCCGGGAGGGTTGTCAGGTTAAAATACATGATGATGCCGAAAAGCGGATGCGTCTCGGCCGGGAACATGTGCAGAGGCTTATCGATGAGCAGGCAGTAGTCTACGGTGTCACTACCGGATTCGGCAGGTTCAGTGATTCTCACATATCCCCGGAACTGAGTGAACAGCTGCAGCGCAACCTGGTGCGGAGCCACGCGGTGGCCCTTGGTGAACCTCTGGATGAGGAGGTGGTCAGGGCGGCGATGTTTTTGCGGGCAGTAGCACTCGCCCGCGGGCATTCAGGTGTTCGTCCTGACATCGTGCAGCTTCTGGTATCCATGCTGAACAATGAAGTTCACCCGTGTGTTCCACAGCAGGGTTCACTTGGGGCAAGCGGTGATCTTGCTCCCCTGGCTCATATAGCCCTGGTTCTGATGGGTGAAGGAGAGGCAGTGATGAAGGGCCGAAGGCTGTCGGGGACAGAAGCTCTGCGCAGCGCCGGACTTGAGCCGTTGACGCTTCGGGCCAAGGAAGGACTGGCCCTGATAAATGGTACGCAGGTAATGACCGCCCTGGGTGTACTGGCCTGGACTGATGCGGGGCATTTGTACCGAAGCGCGAACATAATCGCGTCGCTGTCCCTCGAATCACTTCGCGGCATTCGACAGGCTTTCGATGACCGCATCGCCCGGCTGCGGGGGCATCCGGGTCATTATGAGGTGGCCGACAGCATAAGAAAGCTGACCTCCGGCAGCGATTTCATGACCTGCCAGGGGGAGTTGAGAGTGCAAGATCCCTATTCGCTGCGGTGCATACCGCAGGTGCATGGAGCAGTCTCCGATGGCCTGACATACATAGGTGATGTGCTGAGGCAGGAAATTTTCGCTGTTACTGATAACCCCCTGTTGTTTTTCGAGTCACAGGAGGTGCTTTCGGGAGGTAATTTCCACGGAGAACCGGTGGCGGTGGTATGCGACCACCTCGCGCTGCTGCTGGCTGAGCTGGGGAACATGAGTGAGAGACGGACCGAGAGAATGCTGAACCCCGCGTACAACGAGGGATTGCCGGCTTTTTTGACTCCCAAAGGGGGGCTCAACTCGGGCCTGATGATAGCTCATTACACCGCGGCAAGCCTGGCTGCAGAAAACAAGCTGCTGGCGAATCCATCATCGGCAGATTCCATTCCGTCCTCAGCAGGTCAGGAAGATCACGTCAGCCTGGGCACCACCGGAGCGCGCCGTGTGCGGCAGGCGGTGTTCAACCTCAGCCGGATACTGGCTGTGGAAGCACTGGCGGCGGCGCAGGCGGTGGATCTTCGTCGCGAGCAGCTGCAGCAGGTAGAGAAAAAGGATAGCTGGCGCCTCGGGAGCGGCACAGAGCCGGCTTACCGCTGGATCCGGAACCTCAGCAGAAGACTGATCGATGACCGGTGCCTGTCGGACGAAGTAGAAAAGGTGGCGGAGAATCTCCGCGCGGGCCAGCTGGTTTATGCCTGCGGCAGTATGGAATAAATCAGGAGTAATCACATATCTATGGAGGAGGTTCAAGACCATGTCCACAAGGGATGTACGGGCTCCGAGGGGAAACGAGATAAGCTGCCGGGGATGGCAGCAGGAAGCTGCCCTGCGGATGCTCATGAACAACCTCGACCCGGAAGTGGCGGAGAAACCCGACGAACTGATAGTCTACGGGGGGACGGGGAAGGCGGCCCGCAATTGGAAGTGCTTTGACGCGCTGGTCGATTCCCTGCGTTCTTTGAGTGATGATCAGACGCTTTTGGTACAGTCCGGAAAGCCCGTTGGAGTATTCGAGACCCATCCCATGGCACCACGTGTATTGATAAGCAATTCCATGATAGTCCCGGCATGGGCCAACTGGGAAAATTTCTGGAAGTATGAGGCGCAGGGGTTAACCATGTTTGGCCAGATGACAGCCGGCTCGTGGATTTATATCGGAACACAGGGTATCCTGCAGGGAACTTACGAAACACTGGCTGAACTGGCCAGGCAGCATTACGATGGCAGCCTGAGCGGCAAGATCGTGCTGACGGCAGGGCTGGGAGGAATGGGTGGCGCACAGCCTCTGGCGATAACCATGAACGGCGGAGTGGGAATCGTCGTTGAGGTCGATGAAGCCCGCATTCAGCGCCGGCTTGATTCGGGCTACTGTGACCGCCGCGCCGATGATATTGAGGAGGCCTGGTGTCTGGCCCGGCAATTTGCCGACCGGGGCGAGCCCGTATCGATAGCAGTGCACGGCAACGCCGCCGAAACTCATCCGCTCATGGTTGAGCGGGGATGGATACCCGACGTGGTCACCGACCAGACCTCGGCTCACGATGCCCTCGAAGGCTACGTACCCGCCGGTCTGACCATGCCTGAGGCTCAGAAGCTGCGGGCGGACGATCCCGATGAGTACGTGCGGCGGTCCATGGAGAGCATGAGAAAGCACTGCAGCGCCATGGTGAGGATGATGGACGCCGGGGCGATAGCCTTCGACTACGGCAACAACCTGCGGGGGCAGGCGCAGGAAGCGGGGCTGGAGCGCGCCTTCGATTATCCCGGTTTTGTTCCCGCCTACATCCGTCCCATGTTCTGCGAAGGAAAGGGACCCTTCCGCTGGGCGGCTCTGTCGGGAGACCCTGAGGACATATACCGCACGGATCGGGCCGTGCTGGAGGCCTTCGGGGAGGATGAAACTCTGCGGCGGTGGATCGAGCTTGCGGGGGACAAAGTTCCGTTTCAGGGGCTGCCCTCCAGGCTGTGCTGGCTGGGCTACGGTGAACGCGACCGCATGGGCCTGATATTCAACGACTTGGTCCGCCGCGGAGAGGTGAAGGCGCCCATCGTCATCGGTCGGGATCACCTCGACGCCGGCTCGGTGGCCTCACCCAACCGGGAGACGGAGAAAATGAAGGACGGCAGCGATGCTATAGCTGATTGGCCCATATTGAATGCCCTGCTTAATACTGCGGCCGGGGCCAGCTGGGTTTCGGTGCATCACGGCGGAGGAGTGGGAATCGGGTACTCGCTGCACGCAGGTATGGTGGTAGTTGCTGACGGGACGGATGAGGCAGAAGAACGGCTAAAACGCGTGCTCCGGACTGACCCGGGCACTGGAGTGATCCGGCACGCTGACGCCGGATACGAAAAGGCCCGCAGGGTGGCCAGAGAACTCGGAGTACAGATTCCAATGCAGGGGGATGAAGACAAACAGAGCAAATAGCCGAGCCTCCGGACGGGCCTGCCCGACAGCAGCTGATTACCCCTGTGCCGGAGGCTTTCGGGGGTGCAGAAAGTGCTGCCTACAGGCCCGGACCGCAGAAGGTGGGCGGCAGGGATAGGTTTGCTATTGCTGCTTGCTGCAGCAGCGGTGTTATTTGGAGGGATGCAGCAGGAGCTGACAGTCCGTCATCAGGTGATCTGGGAGCATGAACTGCAGGGAAACGAAGGGTTGTGCCGGTGGTCGGTAGCAGCTGCCGCTGGAGATGAAACAGTGCTGTACGTTACCGACGCCCACCGTAAAGTGGTGTACCTCCTTCGTAGATCTGAAAATGGCAACGCATCTGTGATGAAGCAGGAGGCCGTCCATTTATCGGGATCTGGCGCACCGGCTTTTCCGGCCGCCGCGGATGATTTACTGCTGGTTTATGATCTTCGAACCGAGATGGTGCTGGCCTATGATGCTGAGGTACTGTCCGGCAGCCGGATGGCGTCTCCGCAGGGAGAGCTCTGTTTGAGGGATATGGTTTTCTCAGCTGTGCGGCGGCTGGTGGCTAAAACGGAGTCCGAGCTTCTTGGTGACGGAGGGGAAAGACTGGCGGAAGTAGACCTTGGTGTTCGCCAGATGGAATCCAGCGGTGACGGTGAAGTCTGGCTGCTGGCAGATTTGATAGGCGATCAGGCCGTTTATCGAGTGGTGCTCAGCTGGCCGGCACGGGAGATGTTTTCTGTCCGCTGCGAGGAGCTGATACGGTGGTGGTACCTGGCCGAAATGGGTCAGGATATGCCCTTTTGGCGGTTGGTGGACCTTTCCTTGAGCGAAACCAAGACAGGTGCAGAACCCGGGTTTGCCGAAGAGGTTTACCGGAGAGCAGGCGACGGACAGCAGCTGGTAGATGTCAGTTTTCATTGGCCTGGGTGGGCTGTTCTGCAGCCGGGAGAAGGCCCCCTCAATTGGGAGGTCTTCCGGCAGTGGGGGCGGTCAGGCGATATCATAATGCTGCGAGGTGTCGAGGGCAGTGTTCCTAATGTGATTTCGCCCTCTTCTCACGGTGTATGGATGGCTCAGCAGCTTACAGATGGTGCAGATACGGAAAACGCCGCCGGTGCGAGCCGGTGGGAGATATTTTTGCTTGATGCCGCGGGCGAGCTGCACCGCTGCCTGGAGATTGACTGGCCGGATGACAAAAGAGAGGGGCCAGTCGCTGCCCCGGCAGGGGATGACGTGCTTTACCTGCTGCATCCATCATCCGATGGGGACAGAATGGTACTCCGCGAGGTGTGGGCTGAGTCGCGCTGGCGCTGGAAGGCAGGGAGGTAGACCGCACCGAAAACTTATCTACTGGGAGGTTGGTCGAAGTGAAGCTTATCGAGGCCGTACCGAATTTCAGTGAGGGCAGACGCAGTGAAGTAATTGAAAGGATTATGGATGTCTTTTATGCGCAGGATGACTGCACCGTCTTGGATTACCACGCTGATGCGGACCACAACCGTCTGGTGGTCACCGTGCTGGGAGAGCCTGAATCGGTGTGCGAGGCGTGTTTTTCTGCCGCCGGCCAGGCAGCCGAGCTGATAGATATGCGCGAGCATCAGGGGAGTCATCCGCGAATTGGCGCCACTGACGTGGTCCCCTTGATACCTATAGAGGATGTGAGTATGAAGGATTGCGTGAAGATGGCCGAAGAGCTTGGTGCGCGCATTGCCGATGAACTCGAGATACCGGTTTACCTTTATGAGGAAGCCGCCCGAAAACCTCACCGGCGCAGGCTGGAGAACATACGACGGGGTGAATACGAGGGACTGGTGGAGGCGATAAGCGAGCCGGAGCGCAGGCCCGATTTCGGCCCGGATGAGGTGCATCCGTCTGCCGGGGCAACGGTGGTGGGAGCGCGGCAGGCGCTCATCGCCTACAATGTATACCTGCGGACCGATGATCTTTCCGTTGCTCGTCAGATCGCCCGCGATGTTCGGGAATCCAGCGGAGGACTGGTCAACGTCAAAGCCATAGGCCTGGAGGTTGAAGGTGAGGGGGTACAGGTGTCAATGAACCTGACGGATTTCCGTAAAACCCCCATACACCGCGTATATGAATTCATCAAGAGGGAAGCGCGCCACTGCGGAGTGGGGGTATACCGCAGCGAAATCGTTGGCCTTGTACCGCGGGAGGCCCTGCTGGCTGCGGCCCGTTATTACCTCAACCTCGACGGTTTTGCCCCCGACGAGCAGGTGCTGGAGCGGAGACTGCAGGACTGATGAACGCTCGAAGGTCAAGACGGGGAGGTGGTAGTGTTGCAGGCGTATTCAGCTGATCTGCTGATCCACAACATAGGTGCCCTGAGCACTCCCGTCGCGGATGAGACAGAATGCGGCGTCCCTCAGGTGGAGACAGTAAATGACGCGTACCTGGTCATTGTCGACGGGGTGATAACTGAGGTGGGCAGCGGGTCTCCGCCCGCGGTCGGCAACGCTCTGGATGCCGGCGGCAGAGTCGCCGTACCGGCCTTTTGCGACCCCCACACGCATGCGGTGTTTGCCGGTTGGCGGTGCGAGGAGTTCATCAGCCGGCTGCAGGGCGCCGGTTACAAAGATATACTGGCGGCAGGAGGTGGCATATTGTCGACGGTTCGGAGCACCCGGGCTGCTGCACAAAAGGAGCTTGCCGCCGGGTTGCAGGGCCGGCTGGATGAGATGCTGTCACGCGGGGTGCTCACCTGCGAAGTCAAAAGCGGCTACGGCCTTGATGTTGAAAGCGAGCTCAAAATGCTGCGCGCCATCAGGTCCGCCGGGGAGCAAAGCGACATCGATGTAGTTAGCACTTTTCTGGGCGCCCATGCGGTGCCCGACGAGTACCAGGATGACCCCGCAGGTTACATAGATGATGTGGTAATTCCTTTAATTGATGATGTGGCTGATTTGGACCTCGCCGAATACGTGGATGTGTTCTGTGAGCCGGGTGTCTTTGATCTGCAGCTTGCGGACCGGGTGCTCAGAGCAGGCAGGCGTGCCGGGCTGGGCCTGCGGATTCACGCCGATGAAATGGAGGCGCTTGGAGGGGCCGGTCTGGCGGCCAAGCTGCAATGCGACAGTGCAGAGCACCTTTTGTCCGCGCGGGATGATGATCTGCTGCGTATGAGAGATGCTAAAGTCACGGCCGTACTGCTGCCGGGAACGGCATTTGTGCTCGGCGAACCCTACGCACGGGCCCGGTGGATGATCGACCACGGCCTCACAGTTGCCCTGGGTACCGATTTCAACCCGGGAAGCTGCCCGATCATAGATATCAGTCTGATCATGTCTTTGGCCTGCCTGAAGATGCAGATGACGCCGGATGAGGTGCTTGCGGCGGTGACGATCAATGCGGCCAGGTCGCTTGGCCGGGATGACCGTGGAATACTGGCGTCGGGTTTCCGTGGCGACGTTGTGCTTCTGGATGCGGAACATTTTGCCCATTTGATGTACCGGCCTGGAGCCTCGCTGGTTCATTCGGTCATTTCGGGTGGACGGCAGGTCTACTGCCGCAAATAGGTGCAGTCAGGTTTATGTTCAATGGTTCGAGTCAATGTTAAGGAGGTACAAGCGCATGAGCAATGAAGCAGACAACGCTTCCGGCGATGGGTTTGTCCAGCTGACTGGAGAGGAATTTTTGCGGCGTCTGGCCTCGGATAGCCCAACTCCCGGAGGAGGTACCGCCTCCGCTTCGGCTGGCGCAGCTGGGGCAGCCCTTGTGTCAATGGTGGCCGGACTTACCGTGGGGCGTAAGCGGTACGAGGATGCCTCCGATGAGGCGGCCGACATCAAAGAGGAGTCAGGTCTGCTGCAGGAGGAGCTGCAGGACCTGATGGATGAGGACAGCCTTGCCTTCGAGGCAGTAATGGATGCTATCCGTATGCCGAAAGACAGCGAGCGGGACAAGAAGGCTCGAAAGAGGGCCCTGCAGGCCGCGACACGCCAGGCAACGGAAGTACCCCTGCAGGTGATGCGGTGCAGTCAGCGGGTTGTCCGACTGGCCGGGAGGATGGCCGAAATCGGTAACCCCAATGCTCTCAGTGATGCACTGGTGGCCGCGGAGATGGGCCGCGCTGCCGTGCGCGGCGCTGCCTGTAATGTTCAAATTAACCTGTCTGGGCTCGGCGATGAAGAGTTCTGTGGCGGTGCCCGACAGGAGATGCAGGACATTCTGGATGATGTCGAGGAAGCCTGGGAGCAGATAGAGAATTATCGGGACGAGCTGTAGGTAAAAACGCTTCATTTTTCTGCAGCTGGCGGCAGGATTTGCCCAAAGGATCAAGAAGTAGTATTAGGCTGAATGGGGAAAGTGAAGGGCGCTTGGTTGCTGCAAAAAATTGTGTCACCAATCAGCTAAAACTGCCTGAAGGAGGCTACAGAATGGCTCTAGATCCCACAAAACATGAAGACTGGGAGATTGCCGAAGACGCAGAATCGGATATGAAGACAGTTTTTGAACTGGCAGAGCAGCTGGGGCTGCAGGATGAGGAACTGATACCGCACGGACACTACGTAGGTAAGGTTGACTACCAGGCTGTACTCGACCGTCTGGCTGACAAACCGGACGGCAAGTACATCGACGTGACAGCTATTACTCCAACCCCGCTGGGTGAAGGAAAGACCACCACCACAATGGGATTGACGCAGGGTCTCGGATACCGCGGCAAGGATGTAGTTGCCGCCATCCGCCAACCCTCCGGCGGTCCGACGATGAACATCAAGGGTTCGGCGGCCGGTGGCGGGTTGGCCCAGTGCATTCCGCTGACTCCCTTTTCCCTCGGTCTTACCGGTGATATCAACGACATTATGAACGCTCATAACCTCGCCATGGTGGCTCTGAACGCCCGCATGCAGCACGAGTTCAACTACGGTGACAAGACACTGGCGAGGCGGAACCTCGAACGACTCGACATCGATCCTAACAATGTTGAATTTCGCTGGGTGCTTGACTTCTGCGCCCAGGGATTGCGCGACATTATCATCGGTATCGGGGGCAAGATGGATGGATTCATGATGCGCTCCGGATTTGATATTGCGGTGGCTTCCGAAGTCATGGCGATACTGTCGGTGACCCGCGACCTGAAGGACATGCGGGAGCGCATGGGACGTATTGTCGTTGCTTACGACAAGCGCGGTAATCCGGTGACCACCGAAGATCTGGAAGTCGCAGGGGCAATGACTGCCTGGATGGTGAACGCCATCAACCCCAACCTGCTGCAGACACTGGAAGGACAGCCGGTGTTCGTGCACGCGGGTCCCTTCGCCAACATAGCCGTGGGGCAGTCGTCCATCATCGCCGACCGACTGGGCCTGAAGGTAGGGGATTACCTGGTCACCGAGTCCGGGTTCGGTGCTGACATCGGATTTGAGAAGTTCTGGAATATCAAGTGCCGTGAGTCGGGTCTGGTGCCTGATGCTGCAGTACTGGTCGCTACCATCCGTGGTCTCAAGGCGCACGGTGGGGCTCCCACTCCGGTTCCCGGACGTCCGCTTGACCCCGGTTACGAGGAAGAGAACGTCGAGTGGGTGGAGCAGGGCTGCGAGAACCTGGTTCACTGCATCAAACTCGTTCGCAAGTCCGGTATCAGCCCGGTTGTTGCCATCAACGTGTTCCACACCGACACGCAGAACGAGATCGACGCCGTTCGCCGCATAGCGGAGGAGGCCGGCGCCCGCGTCGCCGAATCGCGTCACTGGGAGCACGGCGGAGAAGGTGCCGCCGAGCTTGCCGACGCGGTTGTCGAGGCCTGCGAAGAGGAGTCAGAGTTCAGGTTCCTGTATGACCTGGAGGACCCGCTGGAGAAGCGCATAGAGCTCGTGGCCAAGGAAGTATACGGGGCCGACGGCGTAGAATACACCGCCGACGCGCGCAAAAAGCTGCAGCGGATGGAAAAGGATCCGGATCTGAAGCAGATGACCACCTGCATGGTGAAGACTCACCTCAGTCTGTCGGACGATCCCTCCAAAAAGGGCGTACCCACCGGATGGACACTGAACATTCGTGACATCCTGACCTACAAGGGTGCGGGCTTTGTGGTACCCGTTGCCGGGCCCATCAAGCTTATGCCCGGAACCGGCTCCGATCCCGCTTTCCGCAGGATAGACGTTGATACCGAGACCGGAAAGGTCGAGGGGCTGTTCTGATAACTGAAGGCTGCAGCAGCGACTGACCAATCGGGCTCCCGTCTTTTTTCCGACGGGAGCCCGATTGGTGCAAACGTGACATATGCGAGGTGCGGGTTGTGAGCAGTGGCAAAGAAAACCCCGTCTACACCTTTTCACACATTTCTTCCACCAATGATGCCGCCCGGCGGATGATCCGGGGAGGAGAAATCGACGGTGATGCGGTGATAGTGGCAGATGTCCAGACTGCCGGTAAGGGAAGAAAGCGCAGGGACTGGGTGTCACCCCGTGGAGGCCTTTGGCTCACCCGGGTACTGCTCCCGCGTCTGCGCCGGGACCGCTGGCCCCTGTATTCATTTCTGGCCGGGGTGGCAGCGGTCCGGGCCATCAAGGGAGACACCGGGGTTGATGTGCGGCTCAAATGGCCAAACGACCTTATTTTCCGGGGAAAGAAAATGGGTGGTATCCTGCTGGAGACGGTGGGGGAGGAGTTCGTGCTCATCGGGGTGGGTATTAATCTGGCGGTCAGCTGGCCGAGTCAGCTGGCTGGCTCGACCCGTTTTCCCCCTGTGAACTTGTGCTGCGTTTCAGGCTATCCGCACGATGAATGGTGCGATCTGCGCGCTGCCCTGCTGAGCAGCTTCAACCGGGAAACCGATCTTCTGCACCGACAGACGGATGTGAATGGAGAGCTGGTTGTTGACTGCTGGCGGAGGTATTGTGAAACTCTGTCATGCGAGGTTTTGGTGAAAACCGACAGGGGGTGCTTACGGGGCACGGCACTGGACGTCGATGACGACGGCAGTCTCGTGGTAAAAAGAAGAGATGGCGAGGTGATATCGCTGCGCGCCGGCGAGGTGAGCGTAGCTCAGAAGGGAGGTGGCATTTATGGTCAACAGCGGCAATAACCCAAAAAGCGAGGGCAGCATAACCGATATCAAAGGAGTTAAGGTGGGGCACTGGACAGACTCGGATGCGGCAACCGGACTGACGGCGGTAATAGTGCCCCCGGGAACTGTCGGCAGCGGTGAAGTGCGTGGTGCGGCCCCTGGAACCCGGGAGATATCGCTTCTGAGTCCCGAAAAGAGCGTAAACACAGTCGACGCAGTGCTGTTGACCGGGGGGAGTGCTTACGGCCTGGAGGCCGCAGGCGGGGTCATGCGTTACCTGTCCGAACAGGGTCGCGGATACAAGGTGGGAGATGTCACTGTACCGATTGTCCCTGCTGCGGTCATTTTCGATCTGATGGTGGGCAAAAGCGCCTATCCCGGAGCTGAAGAAGCCTACCATGCCTGTCAGGCTGCCAGCGATAGACCGGTCGCCGAAGGTAGTCTAGGAGTCGGAACCGGGGCCACCGTTGGCAAAGTACGGGGAATGGACTATGCCACCAAGGGGGGAGTGGGAAGCTGCTGCATCTGTCTTCCGGGTGGAGCCCGGGTTGGTTCACTGGTGTGCGTAAATGCGGTCGGAAATGTTGTGGATGAAGATGGCTCAATTGTCGCTGGGGTGAGTGATGGCCAAGGTGGTTTCCGTTCAGCGGAACAGATTCTTATGTGCGCAGCCGAGC
The DNA here is from genome assembly GCA_003551215.1 of Clostridia bacterium. Lineage (GTDB taxonomy): Bacteria > Bacillota > Sulfobacillia > SLMV01 > SLMV01 > PUMD01. The sequence goes on from PUMD01000134.1 coordinate 23,721, forward strand.
CCATATCCGCTGATGAACAGGGCAACACAACCCTGGCGGTGGTGGCAACTGATGCCAAGATCGACAAGTCAGGCTGTTTCCGCGTGGCACAGGTGTCCCACGACGGCCTGGCCCGAAGCGTCTGGCCCTGCCACACTGATTACGATGGAGACACTGTATTTACCCTGTCGCTGCAGCGGAAGACAGCAAGCCTGAAGCAGGTGGAAGCGGCGGCGGCGGCGGTGGTGGCGACTGCCGTGCGGCGGGCTGTCAGATGTGCCTGGAATGTGGCAGGGATTCCGTCGGCCGATGATCAAAATTAGGCACACGCTTTTTCGGGCCTGTTGAATGCAACATGGGATAGGGTCTAGAATATACTCGTATGGAATGGGTGCACAGTTAATCTTTCCTGAGGTGAGGGCCGGGACATTATGCTCGGACTCCTGCGATCCCGAGGATGGGTTGCGCTGCGCTCAAACCAATGTCCGTCATCCTGATAGGAGCCGGAACGGAGGTCTGACTTAATGAAAAAGCTATCAATGAGGCATTACGTCCTGGCCGGAGTGCTCGGAGCGCTTATCGCAGCCCTGGGTTTTACACCCATTGGGATGATACCGGTGCCGACTCCCGCTGGAGCGGCCACCATCCTGCACATACCAGTCATTGTGGTAGCACTGCTTGAAGGTCCAAAGATGGGAGGCCTGGTCGGTTTTCTGTTTGGAGCTGTAAGCTTCTGGCGTGCCATAGTAGCCCCCAGCAATCCTGTAGCTCAGGTCATGTTCACCGATCCATTCACCGCATTTTTGCCGCGGATGTTGATTGGTCCTGTGGCCTACTGGGTCTTCAATTTTACCCGGCGGCAGAAACCCCGTTGGATGGTGGCAGCGGCGTGCGGACTTCTGACCTGGGACCTCAGCTACCGCGTCGCCGTGCAGTACGAAGCGGTGCAGCCGGGACCTGAAGGGTACCTGTTTTTTGTGCCGTTCGGGATTGCTGCCGGTTATCTCGTCATGCGCGCACTGTCTGGCGATGGTGCGCCCGTCATCGCTGGAGCGCTGGCGGGCAGTCTGACCAATACGGTCGGAGTGTTGGGCTTGGTCACGCTACGTGGTATACTGCCCTTGTCAGCCAGCGCCGTCATCGCAGTAGTTCAGGGTCTTCCCGAGGCAGCAGTATCGTGTCTTGTGGCCCTGCTGCTTTATCGGGCGCTGAGTGGGCGTTATGCGGAGAAAGGGGAAATCGATTGATACTGGCCATAGACATTGGCAATTCAAATATTACTGTGGGCCTTTACTCAGAAGACAAGATGCTGCATTTTTGGCGCTTGTCGACCATGAGGTCAGCCACGGCGGACGATCTCGGCGTAAAAATGAGGGCTCTGCTTGATACCAATTCTGTATCTCTTTCGGGTATCCAGGCAGTAGTATACGGTTCTGTCGTCCCACCACTGGATGAGCCCTTCGAAAGAATGTGTCGACGCTATATGGATGTCGTACCGCTTCAGGTTGAACCAGGTGTAAAAACCGGGATCGACGTAAAATATGACAGCCCAAGGGAGGTTGGAGCCGACCGTATCGCCAATGCCGTGGCCGCAGGTGAGAAATGGGGAGGACCGGCGGTGATCGTTGATTTTGGAACCGCCACCACCTTTGATATTTTGTCAGCAGGGAAGGAATATGTCGGGGGAATCATACTTCCCGGGGTAGGAATCTCTACTGAGGCACTCTTCAGGCAGGCAGCCCGGCTGCCGCGTATTGACCTGACTGTTCCCGGTCGCGCCATCGGTACCAATACCATCGACAGCATGCGTTCCGGGATTGTTTATGGTTACGCGGGTGCAGTAGATTCACTCGTTGGTCAGGCAACTTCAGAGCTGAATGAAAAGCCCAAACGAGTGGTGGCCACCGGCGGTTGGGCTAAGGTTATTGCCCCGGAATGCGATACAATTGATGAGGTGGATGCGTATCTAACCCTGGAAGGTTTGCGCATTATATACATGCGCAACCAGATGATATGAGGGAGGGGCTTACGTTGATGATTGAAATGAACCTCGTGACAGTAGGCATGGCCCCAAAGGGGGACGGCAATATACTGGTTTTGCGGGAAGTTGATGGCGAGAGGATGCTGATTTTGGGTGTAGGATTCGCCGAGGCCACATCCATCGCCATGGCCGCGGAAGACGTTACCCCTCCACGACCGATGACGCACGATCTCCTGTTGGACGTAATTCGGCGCCTGGGCGGCTCGGTGGTGCGTATGGTAGTCCATGATATGCGCGATGAGACTTTCATTGGACAGATTGAAGTCGAGACGGGACAGGGAATAATGGAAATCGATGCCCGCCCAAGCGATTGCATAGCCCTGGCCGTGCGCGAGGACTTTCCTATATTCGTTTCTGATGCAGTCATGGAGATGGCTGCCGTAACCCAGGACATGATCGGTGACGATGAGGACGACCCCTTAGAGTGAATCCGGTCATGCCGCCTGCGAAGGGAAAAATCTGGCGGGGCCGATGATCACCGAGACCACGGCCCCGCCGACTGTTTGTCGATGCTCAGATGCTTCGGAGGTTCCTAGTAAGGTCTCGCGAATACTACGGTGCGGCCGCTTTCCGACCCGCAGCAAAGACAGGCCTGCTCTGAGTACTTCGCTTCGTCAAAGGGTATGCACTGTATCGTTGCTCCCGTTTTTTCCTTGACTTGCGCTTCACAGCCTGCATCACCACACCAACCAGCGAGGACGTATCCCCGGGGCCCGCTGATGATTTCCTTCAGCTGACTCATTTCGTCGACAGCGCGTGTATTTTTTTCGCGGAAGTCGAGGGCCTGTTTAAACATGTTTTCTGATATGTCGTCCAAAACATCGGTCGTTTTTTGGGCCAGCCCTGACCAGGATACTGATTCTTTGTCCCCGGTGTCACGCCGCACCAGCACCACCTGTTCGTCTTCCATGTCGCGCGGCCCCAGCTCGAGACGTATGGGCACCCCGCGCATCTCCCAGTCGTTGAACTTCCAACCCGGGGTGTAACCCTCCCGGTCGTCCAGGTGCACCGAAATACGCGCCTCTGCAAGCTCTTGCTGCAGCCTGTTTGCCTGCTGCAGCACCTCAGAACGGCTGTCCTGGCGGTATATGGGTACTATGACTGCCTGTTTGGGAGCGATCTTGGGGGGAAGCCTGAGACCACGGTCATCACCGTGGACCATGATCACGGCTCCGATCAGCCGGTGCGACACCCCCCAGGAGGTTTGATGTACGAGCTTGTGTTCTCCGTCCTCATCCAGGAACTTGATATCCATTACCCTGGCGAATCCATCTCCCAGATAATGCGAGGTTCCCGCCTGAAGTCCGCGGCCGTCTCCCATGAGTGCCTCAACGGTGAAAGTGTCAACAGCGCCTGCGAACTTTTCCCTTTCCGATTTGATGCCGTCGATTACCGGCACCGCCAGCTCCTCCTGCAGGAAGTCGCGGTACACCCCAACCATCATCCGGGCTCTCTTGCGGGCATCGTTTTCGTCCCGGTGACAGGTGTGACCCTCCTGCCACAGAAATTCTGAGGTGCGGATAAAGGGGTAGGTGGCTTTCTCCCAGCGCACGACGCTGCACCACTGGTTGAGGACCATCGGTAGATCTCGGTAGGACTGGATCCAGCGGGAAAACATGGTCCCTATTATCGTCTCCGAACTGGGCCGAATGACCAGTTTTTCGGACAGCTCTTCTTCTCCCGCATGCGTTACCCAGGGGGCCTCAGGCGCAAAACCCTCTATGTGCTCTGCTTCTTTTTTGAATATGCTTTCCGGGATTAGCAGCGGGAAGTAAGCATTTTCTACTCCAGTTGCTTTGAATCTTTCATCCAGGTTGCTCTGCATTGCCTCCCATATGGCGAAGCCGTAGGGACGCACTGCGACGCAACCCCTTACCGGTGCGTAATCTGCCAGCTGTGCTTTCTGCACCACATCGAGGTACCAGCGGGAAAAATCCTCACCCTGCGGGGTGATTTCCTCCACGTACGAGTCCTGACTCAACGCTATCCCTCCTTGTTTTTTTATTTAGCTCAGAGACGAAAAAACTCCCCGCCTCAAGGGACGGAGAGTATCCGCGTTACCACCCTGATTCCGGGTTTGCTGCCCGGCGCTCAGACGATCCGTTATCGGGGATCAAACGCCCAGCTTATCACCGGGAACTCCGGGTCGGGGTCGAGGAGAGGGCCTGCCGGGCTCACACCATCTCCGGCTCGCTGAAGGTCCGCGAAGTTCTTCGAGTTACCCATCATCGCCATTTACTGACTTGACTTGATGTGAGTTAAGTTAATCGTATCAGACTTCCTGTCGGGGCAGCAAGATGAACGGGCTGTTTTTTAATCAACGTGCCGCACATCATAGAAAGTGACGTGCGGCACTGGATACTGAGATTACATGCGTGGCCGAGTTCAGGAGGCTGAGCCGCGTCTGGTCATAAGCCACCCAAGGTTGCCCAAGATGATAAGCAGAGTGATGAAAACCATCCCCAGTGAAATTATATCCTGAGTCATCACCGCGTAGCCCGGATGGTCGATAAGCAGCTCGTATTGGGCGCATCCAGTGGCGCCGGGGAGAATCCCCACATACTGTCCAGCATCCTGATAGACCTTCGCACCGGGGACCGACATGGCGATAATCCCGACAGACATTTTGAGGCCGGTAGGTTCGTGCACATAGTCGACGTAATCCGCGCCGCCGGGGCTGCCGGACTCATATACTATTGCATGCCCCACGAAGTCCGGATGCAGGCGTTCAACCTGCATGCCCAGAGGCATGTCATCCAGACGGCTGCCGTCATGGTCGACTCCACGGAAAGTATCGTAAAGGTCCGTGGTTGCGCTCCGCAGGACTACTGAAGCCCCACCGGGCCGGAAGCCCAGGTTAATCACATCTACTCCGTACTCGATGTGATCATAGGCCGGATCCTCCAGAACATTGTTCAGAGCGGTGGCGAACATTCGACCGCCCTGCTCCCACATGGCCATTCCGACTACTGGTACGCCGAGGTCAAAGGCGTGACGCAGAGTGGCCTCGACCATGGGGCCCAGCTCACCCCAGGAGCCAGGACCGAAGGCAGCATCGAGCCAGAGCACCTGATCGGTTCCTGCCAATCCTTCCACGACACCGTGGTAAATGCGGGTGTCTCGTGAGATCTCGATAGGCAGTCCTATGGGGTTGAACATGATGGCTGCCACAAGGATGAACAGCAAAGCATAGATGAGGCGCCGATCTATGGTCATAAATCTCTGCCAGAAAGTGTTTTCCATTCCCTCCACCTCTTTTCTTTTGATTCCGCTTCAGCAGAGGAAGTACCTGCGGTGGGTAATCCATCTCTGCCTGGCAGTCATACTGATTTGACCTGGAAACTCAGCAAATCGACATGTGGGTGGTTGGCCGGAGTGCTGCTGTGCAGGGCATCACGTCTGCTCTTTGCATCAGCCTGACGGGCGACAGTAGTATGCTGAGCAGGTATGCTACCCGCCTGGTGCTGTTAAAGAATGGTTATAAGCGTACAACGAGCAGCACTCACCATATGAATCATTACTTGGGTATTGAGACAACATTAGCATAATTTTTGCAACCTGTAAAGCATTTCATATGTGGAAAGCAGAAACTTTTAGGGGGGTTTTGCAGGGGATAATCTGGCCTGGCCGTATGATTTTTTCTCGGGTGCAGCCCCCTTTGCTGGTCGGAAAGGGGGCTGCTTTGGCGGAGTTGACCGCAGACAATCAATGGGACGATCAGTGCCAGTTTATTCGTCATGCTCCGTGTCATCGGAATGCTGAGTAAAATCCCGCAGGGCTGCGGCCATCTGACGCAGCTGCCTGTCGGCCCGTCCAAAAACGGTGTCTTTTGGGAACTGCTCGCCCGGTTTGCGTTCTCCTGCCGGTATCGCAGTCAGCAGCTCGACTGCCTGCTTGGCGGTCCTCGCTGTCCATACGTGGAAGTCTCCCGTTTCAACTGCTTGTATTACTTCATCTTTGAGCATGAGGTTATCGGCGTTTTGCTCGGGTATGAGTACTCCCTGCTCACCGGTTAGACCGGCAGCCTTGCAGGTGAGGTAAAAGCCCTCGATCTTCTCATTTACTCCACCAACCGGCTGAAGGAGGCCTTTTTGGTTAACCGAGCCCGTTACCGCCACCGATTGCTTGACCGGTACGTCAGCCAGAGCAGACAGAAGGGCAACCAGCTCGGCCACCGAAGCACTATCACCCTCGACGCCTCCGTAGGTCTGCTCAAAGGTTATGCTGGCCGACAGTGACAGGGGTTTGTCATAGGCGAACTGGTCTGCCAGGTAACCGGCCAGGATCATCACGCCCTTGCTGTGGATTGAACCGCTCATCTTCACCTCGCGTTCTACATTGACAACTCCCTCGTTGCCAAGGTGCACGTTGGCGGTGATGCGTACCGGGGCACCAAAAGAATAATCACCAAGAGCAGTTACCTGAAGGGCGTTTATTTGACCGGCGACGCTTCCGTCGGTGTCTACCAGGATCTTGCCCCGTTCTATGGCCTCCCGGATGTGGCTTTCAACCAGGTTCGAGCGGTACATCTTCTCTTCGATGGCCTTGGCTACATGATCTACGGTTACGCAGTCAGCTTCTTGCAGACGGGCCCAGCCATCGGCCTCATAGACGATTTCCACAACTTCGTTGAAGCGGGAGGACAGTTTGGTCTGATCTCCGGCCAGGCGGGAGCTGTAGTCGCATATTCGGGCAACGGCTGAGCGGTCATACGGCAGGAGATCCTCGCGTTTTTGAACTGACCGGATGAACTTTGCGTACTCCTGCAGGTGCTCATCTGACCGCTGCATCTGAACATCGAAGTCGGCCTTGATCTTGAAGTACTTGCCGAAATCATCGTCGTAGGTGGAAAGCAGGTAGTAGATAAGCGGTGAACCCATGAGCACTATTTTTACTTCAAGGGGTATGGAATCAGGCTGAATAGCGGTGGTGGGCACAAGACGGAACTGCTCGCCGATGTTTTCTATTCGAATGCAGCTGTCTTTCAGGGTCCGTTTGAGGGCATCCCAGCATAGAGGATCCCGGAGCACGTCTTCTGCCCGCAGTATCAGATATCCGCCGTTAGCTTTGTGAAGGGCTCCGGGCCTGATCAAGGTGTGGTCAGTAGTCAGGGTCCCCATCCGGCTCTCATATTCAACCTTACCCAGCAGGTTGTAGTAGATGGGGTTTGCTTCCTCAATTACCGGTGCTCCCTCAGTATCGGAGTTGTTGACCAGAAGGTTCACTTCATATCGGTCCGTATCGGAAGAGGAGCCCCCAGTCCCCTGTATGAGGGCCAGCTGCCGGGAGGTCTCATCGTCACTGCCCTCCTTGAACTCATCGAGGTTGCTGATTATATCCTCATGTACTTCGTCCAGGTAGGAGCAGATTTGCGGGAAGTCAGCATATTTTTCTTTCAGCTGCTCAAACAGCGGACGAATTGCAAAAGAGCCCATGCGCTTTTCCAGGTCGCGAATGGCAGATTTTGCCTCCTGTTCGTTCTGCCTGACCTGTCTTATTGACCGGCGGATGCGCCGCTGTATTTCATTTCCTTTTTCATCTATTTCTCGGCGTCGCTCCTCGGGCAGCGCCTGGTATTCTTCCTGCTGCATGGGGTTCCCTGCGTCGTTCAACGGTACAGTGGTGAAACCCCCAGCACCTCTCTGTAGGGCGAAACCCTGCTCACGCACTTCCTCCTCGAGGTTCTGCAGGGTTTCGGTTGTCTTGGTCTGATATTTTTCAATGATCTCAGCGCGCTGCTTTTCAAAGTTGCCGCTGTCAAATTCATGCGTAATGGCTGTGCGCGCGTCCTCTACCAGTTCTTCCATGTCATTTCTGAAAGTCTCGCCCCAGCCTGCGGGCAGCGATACCGCCTGCGGTTGCTCGGGGTCAGTGAAATTGTACAGATAGAGCCAGTCAGAGGGGGGCTCCTCCTGTTTTGCCTTGCTCTGCAGGGCGGCTTTGGCATAGGTGCTTTTGCCCGTGCCGGGAGGACCGGCCATGAATATATTATAACCAGGGTTGTTGACCTCGAGTCCGAACTCGACGGACCGCAGGGCCCTTTCCTGTCCTATTATGCCCTCCTGGGGCGACTCCTCTTCTGTGGTGGCGAAGCCGTAAAATTCGGGGTCGCATGTGTTTTTCAGTTCATGCGGCTGCAATCTATAACACTTACTGGATGAGTTATCGGACATCGTTCAGCTCCCTTCTGTTAGGAGTTAGCAATACCGGATGCGGCCGGCGCAACTCCTCGCCGGCCGGTTGATAGACTATTTCTTCACCTCAGGGTTAATTACCTTCCAGCGGGCCGCTGTTCGGGAGGCCCGACAGAAGCCACAAAGTATGCCTCTGGGTTCACGTGCTTTGCGAAGGCTTGCTGCACTTGCTCGGTTTCTATGACCCTGAAACGCTCAGAATAGGTCGACAGGTAATCAAGACCCAGCTGGTAGTATTCTATATTGAGCAGGTTGGTGACCAGTCCCCTGGTGGTCTCCAGGCTGATCTGAGCGTTCCCCAGCAGGTATCCCTTGATCTCGGCCAGTTCTTCGTTGGAAGGCGGTGTGCAGACCAGCCTCCGTAGGTGTTCTTCAATCCCCTGCAGCAGGCGTTGTTGATTGGCCGGGTCGACTCCCGCCTTGATTGCCCACGTGCCGCCGCCGCGTACGGCATTGAGGCGGCTGGAGATGTGGTAGGCGAGCCCCTGTCTGTCGCGCAGTTCGCGGCCGATACGCCCACCCAACCCGACCCCTCCCAGCAACAAAAACGCCAGGCGGAGTGCGTCGTAATCGGGATGCTGGCGGGGGATAGCAGGAGCCCCGGCAGCGATGTCAGTTTGCGATTTGCCGCCGACGGCCATGCTTTCACGCAGAATTTCGCTCGGCTGCCTGGGTGAAGGCACCTCAATACACGACCGGATGTCCTGAGGTTTTTTGCTATCCAGCCATTGGCTGAGCAACTCTGCTGCTTCCTTGGCCATTTGAGCTGGAGGCAGGTCTGCTACTGCCACCACCACGGCATCCTGCGGGTGGTAGTGCTTATGATACAGGCTGAGGAGGTCCTCTCTGGTGATGTTCTGTATCCCCTCGGCGGTGCCGATGGCGGGATGGTGGAAGGGATGGCCCTGTGGATAGATCATCTGCTTTAGGGTGCGGTTGGCCAGGTATTCGGTGTTGTCCTCCTGTTCATCCAGCACGGCTGCCAGGCGCCGTTGGGCCTTCTGCAGTTCCTCGACCGGAAAAACCGCATCCGTCAACAGATCGACAGCAAATTGCAGGGCCTGCCGACGGTCCTCAGGTAGACTCTGCAGCGACAGCACGGTTGTCTCGCTGCTGACTGAGCTGGAAAACCCCATGCCCAAAGCATCCATTGCCGAGGCCAGCTGTTCACTGTTGCGATTGCTGGTACCCGCATCTATAAGGTCGCCCATGAGGTAGGAGGCGCCCTCCTTGCTATCCGGGTCGCACATGCTGCCAGAGGGGATAAGCACCGAGGCCCGAAACAGCCTGCATCCGTCGTGGCGGTATCCGAGGAAAGTGGCGCCTCCCGGCATAGTACAGCGGCAAATATCATCCGGGCCTGGCAGCTTCGGGGCGGTGTTGGCGGAAGATTCAGGGGGTTGCCCCATCGCCTGCGGATATCCACTGTCGCGGTATCCGCGAACCGACGATTTTGCCTGGGGAGTTTCATCTGGTGCGGAGGAGGACCGCGGTGCCTGCGGGGGGCGTTCGGGTAGAAACCAACCGGTAGTCTGTCGCTGGGGCTGCAGATACCGATCGCATACGCGCCGCACATCTTCTGCGGTTACCTGCTGCACTTGCTGTGGGAAACTGTCATAAAACTCCCAGCTGGATATGATCGACAGCGCTCCGAGTCCGCTGGCCAGGGAAGCTACCCCCTCGCTGTAGGCGTGTTGAGCCACCAGCTGTTTTTGCGCCCGCTGCAGCTCCTCAGAGCTGGGCCCTTTTTCTCTGAGCTCATCCAGCAGCCGGTTCAGCTCCTCTTCTGCCTGTCGGCTCTCCGTATTGGGAGTGGGAATTAACGAGAGGCCGAAAAGATGGGGGTCCAGTGCGTAGGTTGCGGAAGCTGCAGCATACACTGCCGTGCCCGTGCGGACCAGCTGGCGGTACATGCGGCTGCTTTTCCCCATGGAGGCGTTGCCCAGGCCAAAGGGCCACGTACCTCCGCTGAGTATCGCTTCAGTTACGTGCAGTGGGACGATGTCGGGATGAGAGGCTGCCGGTATGTGAAAAACAGTGTAAAGGCGCCGGTTCCGACCGGGACGCCTTACAGTGACCCTTTTGGCACCCTGCTGCGGGGGTTCTGTAGTGTTCACCGGGGGAATTTCTGGTCCCGGATCTATTTTGCCGAAATGTTCGGACAGAAGATTTTTCGCGTCCTCGGGATCAGCATCGCCCACCAGCACTGCGGTCGCGTTTCGCGGGGTGTAGTACGTGCGGTAGTAGTCGTAAAGCTGGTCACGTTCCAGGTTGCGCAGGTCCTGTGTTTGCCCTATGACCATCTGTCGATAGGGGTGCACCGAGAAGGCGGTCGAGCGCACTGTCTCTGTCAGCCAAAAAGCAGGGTTATTCTCGCTGCCCTGTCTTTCAGAAAGAACGACTTCGCGTTCGCGCTCGAATTCTTCGTCTGAGATGGTGCAGTTTGTCATACGGTCTGCCTCGATTTTTACTGCCAGCTGCAGGTGTTCCGACGGCAGCACCTCATAAAAGGCAGTATAGTCGTCTCCGGTAAATCCGTTCCACCGGCCGCCATGTGCTGTGATCAGACGGTCAATCTGCCCGGCGGGAAACCGTGCAGTTCCCTTAAACAGCATATGTTCAACCATGTGGGATATCCCCGTGCTTCCGGGGACCTCATTTCGAGCTCCCACCCGGTACCATACAAAGAAGGCGACTACCGGAGCCCGGCGGTCGGGTCGGATCAGGGCATTCATGCCGTTTTTCAGTTCAATATTCAGTGTTTCAGATGTGGTCACCTCAGAATCAGCCCCTCATAGTTGCTTTGCTTCAGTACAATTATAGTGTGCGCCAATTCCCTACCAGATTACCGCAAATCCCCATCCATTGTCACATCTAACGTTATAAAATGTTCTCAGCTGCTGTAAGTATATCCGGGGGTTCGTCATGGGCAGCCGTTCTGTCAGGCTGATGTTCGCTGGTGCATGTATTATCCTGGTGGCTTCGGGAGGGTGTTTTGGGTCAGCCCTTCCCCGGGTGAGCCGCTTCCCCATTCCCGCTGCGGAGGATCTGTCTTGTGAGCCGAGACTTTTCTGGCAGGCGGAGTTTGCCGGGGGACCGCTGATGTGGGCTGCCGACAGACGGGCTGGCATTGTTGTTGCCCACTGCGCCGGCCAAAAGCCATCCGAACTGGTAGCATTGAATCGGGAAGGCAGCATTCTTGCCCGGGTCGCAGTGCCCGGCCCGCTGGAGGTTGCAGGTTTTCGCTGCCGCGGAGGGGTCGTGGAGATGATCGCCTCTGACGGCAGTGGGCGGATGATCGTAGCCGCTGTTGATCAACATGGACGGAGGCATATGCCCTTACTGGAGGAACCTTACCCGTGGGACGAGATGCATAAGCTTCAATACCACTGCACAGACGAGCAGCTGGACTTCGGCGTCACCGACGGCTACAGGTTCTCGCTTCAGTTTGACCGATGGGACGGGCGGGGAGTGATCAGGGCCTTTGTCAGAAGCCAGCAGCAGTGCCCTATCAGATGAGGTACTGCTGACCTTCCCGGGCCATCCTAACCGGAGCTTCCGTGCTGCCCTGTGCTGCCCGGACCAGCTGCTCTTCATTGTGGTGCGGCCATATATGCGTAAGCAGCAGACGGCTGACCTGCGCCCTTTCCGCCAGCATTCCAGCTTCTGCGGCAGTCATATGCCGGCGTTGCTGCTCGTGCGGTGCTGTCAGATGAGTGGCCTCCGAAAGCAGCAGGTCCGCATCGCGGGCCAGCCTCTCCACCGGCTGACACAGCGCGGTGTCTCCTGTATACACCAACGTGCCCCGGTCAGTTTCTACGCGCACAGCCAGGGACGGGGTTTTTCCGTGTTGGCCGGCTGCAAAAGTCACAGCAAAGGGCCCCAGACTGAGGCAGTCTGAGACAGATATCTCCTCTGCGACAAGTACCTGCTCGTACTGCAGGCGGGAAAACTCCTCGGCTGGTTGGCCCGGCGCGAACACCGCAACTTCGGCTGGATGCGTCTCGTATGGACCCAGGCTCAGGGCGTAGCGCAGGATGAACAGATCAGAGATGTGGTCCGGATGCAGGTGGGATAAGATTACCCAGTTCAGCTCGGAAAAATCAATGTGGTCCTGCATGGCTGCAACACATCCGTTCCCGCAGTCCAGCATCAGAGTGCAGCCGCGGTGCTGCACCAGGTAGCCCGAACAGGCACCGCCTGGTGGAGGATAGGGTGAGTATCTGCCAAGTACTGTCATCTTCATCTTTGCGCAGGCCAAAAGGTACCTCCCGCTCCCCCCTCTGGGTCCACCGGCCAGAATGGCTTCTCACCCTTCACCGCATCAACTGCGCCCTTTGCGCCGCAGAGCTGCTTTTCGGTGCCTTCGACAAGGAGCCGTACGGCTCCTTCTGCGCCGCCGATTCCTCCGGAGGCGATGTGAAAGGCCTGCACACCGGCCATGATATCGAGTGCTTCAATCTCGGTGATGATCGTACCCCGCACCGGCATCATGCGCGGGACGTCAGAATCGTGAGCGCGCGGTCGATTCAACCTGGCGGCCACGTCCTCTACCTTGCAGGCTGTGGTCTTTTCCAGGCCCACTGGTATTATCAGGTTCAGACGTCTGCCGACGATATGCCCCCAGCTGCCGCCGATAGTGCCCCCTCCACCGAAGCCACCGATGAGTACCCCCGCAACCTGTCGTTCGTAGTTGAGAGCATTGGCTCCCTTTACGTAAATGTCACCTGGTTTCATGTGCTGCAGGGCGCTGAGACGGTCGAGGTCGGGGTCCAGCCTTCCTTCGCGCAGGACCACATCTGGATGCGGCTGGCTTCTGATGAAGTCACCTCTTTGCCTGTTGGCGGGTATGGTTATGCCAGACAGGTAAGTCTGACGGTCAAAGTCCTCGCCCAAGAGTTCTTCGACCAAATAGGCGTTGGTGGAGCCAGTAGGTATGACCATAATGCCCTCCTGCAGGATGTGCTTTACCTCCTTCATCTGCAGGACGGCCCGGGCTATAAGACGTTTGGATTCGGCTGGAGTCAGAACGAATTGACAGGTTGGCATATGAGTTCAACCTCCTGCTGTGGGATAATCACTGCGCGCTGTGCACTTCCAGTACATCGCCGTCGCTGAGCACGTAATCCCGGCCCACGCGCTGGGCATCGAAGGTGTTGTCTCCCCAGACGCGGGCATACTTGAAGGTGCGCCCGACTTCTTTGTGTATGGTACGGGCGAGGTCCAGTGCGGTCGACCCCCGGTCCAGCACGAATGGTGCACTGAAGTCAGGCTCTCGCCCCGGCGGCCGGGTATAGACCCGCACTTTGCCCAGCAGATGCCAGATTTTCCCTGGGAGGTCCGCCAGGCTGTCATCCGATTTGACCGAGGTCGTCACAGCCGGCAGATAGGGAAGACCTTCTTCCTGCCACATTTCCTGCAGCAGCATGTGTCGGATCTCTGCCCCGTCGCGATCGTTTTTATTCAAAACCACCATAGCCGGATATGATATTCTGGGTTCTTCGTCCTCCTCAGGCGGTTGCCCGAGAAACTGCTTTTCACCTGAGTGCTCTGGGCACCGGAGGGGAAGGTTCTTGTCCTGAAGAAATTGCAGGGCTGCCGTTGTTTTGCTCAGTATGTCATCGTCAGAAGCATCAAGCACCAGCAGCACAGCGTTGGCCGCCTGAATCACCTGCGGCAACCAGGAAGGCGACATATCCGGATGCAGCGGGGGCAGGTCCACCAGCTGAATCTGCACATTTTTGTAATCCAGCATGGCCGGAGCCGGCATAACTGTAGAAAAGGGGTAATCGCCTATTTCAGGTTCAGCGTTGGTCAGGGCGGCAACCAGGGATGACTTTCCTGAGTTTGCCGGACCGGCGACAACCACCTGACCGCAACCCTGCCGTTGTACAACCCAGTCGGGACGCCGTTTGCCGACGGATTTCTTTGCCCGTGTTTCCTTTTGCTCACGGGCTTTGGCCAGTCTTTGTTTGATATCGCCCTGCATTTTCTCCGTCCCCTTGTGCTTGGGGATGGTGGAAAGCATATCCTGCAGGGCGTCAATCTTTTCATCGAGGTTCTGTGCAGAACGCCATCTTTTTTCCGCCTCGTAGTATTCGGGGGTAAGATTGGCTGGCATAACTGACCTCCTTTCTGCACAGGCTGCATCCGCACTGTCTATATTATCAGAAATCGGCCTTCAGCTCATCTGCTGCCTCACATCCAGGACAAGCAGACTGCGCTGATTCTCCGGGGCCCATGAAGGGCCATCTGTTTTGCTTTATAATGCGGGTGTATGGGGCGTAGGTTCGTAAACGGAGGTGAGTGCGGTGCGGCAGCTGTCGGTGGCTCAGGCTTGCTATATCGGGGGAAGTCAGATGCAGGAGGTCGGGAAAAGACATTTCAGCAGCAATGTATATCTGCTGATGGATTCGGGGGAGTGCGCCCTGATTGACGCTGGCGGGGGGCAGGTGTCGGTGAGCCGGCTGCAAAGACGGATGTCAGCAGATGGCCTGCGGTTGCGCTGGATCATCCTCACTCACTATCACTACGACCACGTGAGAAATGCTCAATCAATCCAGAATGAGTTTCCCGCCGCAGAGACGGTCTGTCACCGGCGGGATGCCCCGTTCATCAGACGGCCATCCTGCATTCTGGATGGAACCTTCACAAACCGGTGGCTTGGCGGTTCTCTGCATGAGACCTTCCGTCAGATGAACCGCTGCATTGGAGAGTATGAAGAGTACAGAAGGCAATTTATAGAGATATATCAATCCGCGGCAGTCGACTGGGTTATCTGTCGCCCCACGCCGTTGCGCCTGGGAAACCTGTGGCTTCATCTTCTTCCCACGCCGGGGCATTCTCCCGGGAGTCTCAGTATCTGGGTACCGGAGCACAGGCTGGTTTTCTGCGGCGATCTCCCGCTATGGTGTGGACCCGCACAGCCACATCCCTTTGGAAATTACCGGCGCTGGAGAGAGAGCCTGCATCAGATTCGCGGACTTCAGCCGGCCTGCCTGGCGTGGGGCCACTCGGTGCCGACTGAGGGAACGGACCGCTGCCGACGGCTGATCGACCGCGTTTTAGACCATGCTCGCTCGATGACACAGAATCTTGTGCGTTGCCTTGACCGGAGGGGCCGGACTGTCTCCGAGCTGGCCCCTGCAGTGGCGGATGAACGCATGCTTCAGTCCCCGGGGCAGCGCCGCCTTATTGAAGATTCCGTGCACAGCATGCTCCACTGGCTGAAGGATGAGGGCAAAGCAACCTGCAGGACCGGCTATTCTGCAGTGCAGTGGTTTGCTGAATAGGCCATTTGCTTCTGCAGCCTCCGGAGTCTGAAGGGGCAGATGGTAGTTTCCGGACCGGTTCACCCAAACAGTGACATCGCCTTCTTTCGGTCCTGACCCCAGAGACTCAGGGTGAGCATCAGCAGTATTCTCGATTTGACTGCATTGTATCGTCCAGCCCAGATGAGGTGGTCTCCTGTCGGCCGGCTGCGCGTTGGCCCAAAGGGACAGCGTGAGGTCACCACGACCAGGGTTCCCCCGGATGCGGCATCCTGCAGGGCTCTGTACATGCCGACCGGAAGCGCGCCCCGGCCGGCGGCCTGCACCACTATACCCGCGATGTCATCCTGTAGGGCAGCCCGAATTTCCGATTCGTCTGAACCCATCCCGGCCTGCAAGACTACCACTCTGCCCGTCAGGTCCTTGGGAGTGGGCAGGATGCGGGGCCTTTCGGGCCTGCGGGTCAGAGTGACCGCTGCCCCGGGTCCGACGTACCCCACAGGACCGTGATCGGAGACGAAAGAGTCAAGCGCCCAGGTGTGCCCCTTGGTGACTTCCCAGGCGGCGTGGATCTCTTCGTTCATGACGACCATCGTTCCCAGCTCAGCTGCGGCAGTACTGGCGGCAGCCAGGCACGCGGCGGCCAGATTTCGGGGACCGTCCTCTCCTGCGCTGCCAGCCGGACGCATGGCACCGGTCACCGCAATTGGCTGGGGCCTTTGCCACAGCCGGGACAAAAGGAAGGCGGTTTCTTCCAGCATATCGGTCCCGTGTGTGATCACCAGTCCATCGGCTCCTTCATCAGCTGCGGTTTCACACTCCTCCTTCAGGCGAAGAATGTCGCCTGCGTTCAGGCGGCTTGATGGCACAGAGGAAAAATCGTATCCGGTGACACTCACTCCGTCAAGCGGGCTGCGGTGCCTTATTTTATCCAGCAACTGCCCCGCGTCCAGGCGCTCGGCATCGGGATAATTCACGGGAGTAGCTATGGTACCGCCTGTGGCCAGCAGAGCAATGTGTGTGCTTTGGTGGTTGTGCGGCTTTGGCATCTGTGACCTCCCTTTCTGTGCGCTTGATATGTAATGCGCATGCGGCGTATCCATATATTTCTCCAATAACTGCTCAGCTTCCTTGTCCGGATTAGCTGCGGGCAGGCAGCAGTTGACATAACATAAATTGAGTAAATTTTTCGTCACTCGAAAAAGATATGTCGCTGGTGACCGGAGAAGATCTCGGCTACTTGGCCAAATGGTCAAGCTGCGGCTGGTTGGGAGCCCGCAGCTGGTCTTGCAGAGGAGGGGGATCGATGGCTGATACTGAGTTGATAGGTGAACCAAGCAGGTGCTTGTGCAACAAGCTGTTGTTCACCCGCACAGATGATCTCGTAATAATCAAGTGCTCTCGCTGCAAGCGTTACATGGTGGTGCAGACCCGCGGGGTGGAGTCGGTGAAGACATATGATCTGAACGCGGCGGGGGAGGAAGCCTCCCCGGAGATATTCTCCAAACTGGATGAGCTGGCCGACGACCAGTAGAAGTGTTTTGCGGCCTGGGGTGGGCACCGCGTCTGGCTCACATATATTCCCCTGAGAGTATCTTCTCCACCTCAGCCGCATTGAACCGGTAGCTGCTGCGGCAGAACTCGCAGTTTACCTCCACATAACCTTCATCGTTGACGATATCTTCAATCTCATCCTTCTTTATTGACCGGAGGACCTGTGCTGATCTGTGCCGATCACATCGGCAGTGAAAACGCAGTTCATCTGCGGCTATCTGGCGTATTGCCAGGCCTTCTGTGAGCCTCTTGGCCAGCGCCTCGGGGGTAGCGCCGCGGGCTATCATGCGGCTTATGGAATCGATCTGTGATGTGCGCTGAGCAATATCCTGCAGGACACTGCTGCGGCGGGCGGTCATTTCGTCTTCCTCCTGCTCGGTCGGAAGGGCCTGGACCATGAACCCTCCGGAGGCTTCAACTTCATTTTCGCCCGATACCAGAACTCCGACACCCACTGCCGATGGTATCTGCTCGGAGGTAGTCAAATAGTAGGCTATATCCGCTCCAATCTCTCCATTTACCAGCGGGGCGGAGCCGCTGTACGGTTCTCCGAGACCCAGATCGTAGGAGACCACCACCTGCCCCCGTCCAACCACCGAGGCGACGTCGAGCTTGCCTTCCGGGTTGGGAGGAAGGTGAGCCCGGGGATTCTGCACGTACCCGCGCAGGTTGCCCTCGGCATCGCAGGTGGCTACCAGTCTTCCTGCCGGGCCATCACCGTCGATGAATACAGTCAGAATGTTGCTGTCTTTCAGCGTTGAACCCAGCAGGGCAGCGGAAGTGATGGTCCTCCCCAGCGCTGCCGTGGTAGTCGGTGATGCCTGGTGTTTTGTCTGCGCTGTGGCTGTTGTCTGGGTGGTATCTGCAGTCACAACTCGTATCCGAACATCTTCGGCGAGAAACCTCAGTCTTGTGTCGCCCACTGACTCAGCACCTCCGTATTGACATTCGAATATATTCTGGCCTGCCTGGTTCCGCGTCGGTGGTTGCCGATTTGCCCGTAGGGCTCCGGGCAGGCAAGGTCCATATTAACCTTTGCAGCAGCGGATAAAATGATAACCCCCCGCCCGACCATATGAGCGGGGAGTTGTTGTGCAGCTGCGGTTGATAATCCTATTCAGCCTGACCGGCGAAAACATGGGAGCCTATGCGGCTGTAAACAGGTAGGCTTTCGGCCCATCGGAGTGTTGAGGGGCTGGTTATACGGTCAGGATTGAAGAAGTAGACTGCTCCATCTGTGGGGTCCTCGCCCGACAGGGCACGTTCGCCTGCTTTTTCAGCATCCGACAGGACCGGCCGGTCTATCTGCCCGTTGTCCACCGGGCAGAACTGGCCGGGCTGCATTATTACGCCCTTGACCGTATCCGGGAAATCAGGCGACTCCACCCGGTTAAGCACCACCGCCCCTACGGCCACCATCCCTTCGAAGGGCTCGTTGGGAGCCTCTGCGCTGATGAGGCGAACAAGCAAGTCCATCTCCTCATCTGTCGGGTCATATATTGTCTCTGAATCTGAATCATCTTCAGTGCCTTCGGGCTCCCAGCCGGCTATCCACCGGTTATGTTCCTCGATCTGCTCTGCGCTGACTTCCATTCCGGTAATCTGGACTTCGCGTTCGACCTGGTCCCACTGGACCTCCCAGTTGAAGACATCGGCCAGAAAACGCACCGAGACCAAAAGATAATCCCCTTCTGTGACAGGGGGGACCTTCTGTTCGAGTACTTGTTCTGGGGTGCGGGCCTGCGGTCGGGATTCGACCACCAGGAGCTGTAAATCGGGGGAGCGGTACCGGTAAGCGCCGGACTTTGGGTAGAAGGTCCCGTGTCCGCCGGTTATAAACTCGACATCCTGAATGGGGATCATCGCGTATCCATCGATGATCTGCACGGGGATTGAGGTGCTGAAGGATTCACCATTTACCGTCAGCGTTACGGGCGAGGACGCGTGAGCCCTCGGTATTGCCCCGTTTGCCACTAGACTCACCAGCACCAGCACAGCTACCAGCGCGGCTACTCTCACCCTGAACACCTGTGAACAGGGTCCAGTGAGCCTGATACTATCAGATTCGTCCCCTGAGTAGTTCACTTCGTTCATCCTTCCGGGTCTTGTCTTTGTTCGAAGTTTTACTACACGTCAGCTTCTGTATTATGATTATCTTTATGTAGGGGAGGTTGTAAACTGCTATTTGGGTCATTTCCTTTACAGGTTTTTTACAATGAGCCCTTTTTGCCCCGACGTATAGCGACCAAAAGGGTCTGGCGGAGCACTCAGATCGACAGGTTATCTGGACAGTAGATCATGACCAGGGAGGCAGAAATATGATGGAAGTATGCGGTGCAGTCATGGTGGCGGTTGACGGCTCGGAACAGAGCTTCAGGGCGGTGGAGTCAGCCGCGGGGTTGGCCAACCGTTTTGAATGCGGGCGGGTTATAGCTGTTCATGTGGTTTCGCCCACGGTATTGCCCGAGGCAGGCGAATTCGGCTCCGGCATGGAGAGTCAGGTGTTGGAGGTGCTGGAAAAGCAGGGCGAGAAATTCCTCGCTGAGGCAGAAGATAGGCTCGAAGAGGCAGGTTGCCGTGTGGACACCATCTTGCTGCACGGTGACCCGGCCATGGAAATTGTCGACTATGCTAAAGGAGAAGAAGTCGATCTTCTTGTCGTCGGCAGCAGGGGACTGACCGGAATGAGCAGGTTTCTTCTCGGCAGCGTCAGCGAGCGGGTGGTTCGGAATGCGGGGTGCTCGGTGCTGGTTGTGCGCTGATTGAATATAACACCGCAGGTGCGGCCGCGTAGTTGGACTCGAGGCCAACCGGTCGGCCGCGCGGGAGTAGATCATTGTCTGCACGTTCTGCATTGAGCCAGGAGGGTCAATCGATGGTGTATTTTGTGTTGCCTCTGTTGATTTTGGGTGTGATTGCCTATCTGATATGGCGCCGGTCCGTACTGAGCGACCCGGTCAGGCGGATGCAATTTGGCGTGGATGAGCAAGGGGGCGCCCGCACCGGTGGGAATTCAGGATACGGTAACAGTCAGCTGGATGCATCGACCTCTATGAGCGAGTGCCCCAGCTGCGGTTCGGAATGGTGGCCGGACGCCCTCAGGTGCTGGAGATGCGGCTATGACACGCGAGCTGAGGACTCGGATTCATCTTCCTGAGACTCGGATTCATTTTGCGATGAACTATCCTGTTTTTCATCGTGCGTATCTTCAGTGGCGCTGTACTCGGATTGTGTGGGCGGTGTCTCCCGCAGGTGGATGTTAAGAGCATACTGCATATCATCGGCATCAACCATGACCAGGGATGCCAGGGCTTTGAGGCGTTGTGCTGTCTCCGGGGCGGAATAGGTTCCCGATACCCTGAGAACCAATCCGTCAGATTTGTCTTCATGCTGCCTTTCTGGGGATCCGAGATCGACCAGCGCTCCGCCGGATTCGCTCTGGGTTTCCATCAGTGGCTCAATCTGCACGTTCCCTCCCCGGTCCTTTTTTATGCCCAGTTTGTAGCGCAGATTGCGCACCTGCCACTGACTCATGTCCAGCGTTTCACCTATCTCAACATCTGACTTCCCCTCCCGGACCAGATCGAGGAGAACTGCCTGCTGTTTCCTGCTACTCATGTTGGCGAATGCTTCTGGTGATACCATCTCCTCTTTTCCTCCTTTCAGTACATCCTGCAGTGATTGGTAAGCTCCACCGGGTAGTAGCTGGCTGAATTTGTAGGTAATCACGGGCCCTGAGAGCCGGCGTCGCTTTTTGCCGGTTAGCTCCGAGGGCATAATGATTTTCCTCGGACGGATTTTTCCTACCATGGGTTCCCCCTGTTTTAGTAGCGAGTCGGTAGTTTCTTGTCCCTATTTTGTCTCTTTGTGCACATTCTTATAACCACATTAACTCTCATTGACGTGACCGTTCCGCCACGGTAAGACAGATTCGGGCTTTTCGGGTGCCCGGCCGGCAGTTCATTACAATATATGAGCTGCTGCCCTTCCTTATCATGTTCTTGCCGGTCGTAAAGGAGATGACCCGAAAGGCTCGAAGCTGTCTGCAGTGTATCAGCGATACTTAGCTGTTTTGGTGAAGCATCATACGCCAACTATAAGATACGAGGAGGGTGAAATATGAGTGGATCGGACGGCAAGGATGTTTTGCAGCAGATAAGGAGTACTATGCCCCCTGTTGTCAGCGATGACTGGCCCAATCTGCCGGCAAAGGAGGCGGAAGGGCCCTGGCTGATCACCGACGAAGGGCGCGTGGCTGATATGATGGGCGGGTTCGCCACCGTCAATGTCGGTCACTGCCATCCGGAGGTCATGTCGGCGGCATACGAGCAGATGCAGCGCATAGTGCATGCCCCTGTTGGAGTGGTATCCACCCGGCCGCAGCGTGAAATGGCAGCCAGACTCACCGAAGTGCTGCCCGAACCTATGGATATGGTCTGGATGGGCAACAGCGGCTCTGAAGCAGTAGAGGCTGCCCTGAAGGTGGCCCGCCGCAGCACCGGGAGAAGCTCGTTCATATCCTTTTACGGTTCCTTTCACGGCCGTACCATGGGGGCAACCTCAGTCACTGCATCGAAAAGCGCCTACCGCGCGGGTTACGCTCCCCTGATACCAGGGGTGGAGTTTGTTCCCTATCCGTACTGCTTCAGGTG
This sequence comes from Clostridia bacterium, assembly GCA_003551215.1. Taxonomy (GTDB): domain Bacteria; phylum Bacillota; class Sulfobacillia; order SLMV01; family SLMV01; genus PUMD01. Next base: position 45,412 of record PUMD01000134.1, read on the forward strand.
CCCCTGGGGCGAGAAAAGACCCGGGTGTGACTTTCGATGCGTGAAGGCGGTGGAGGAGAAATTGGCGAGAGTCCTGCCTCCTGCAGAAACTGCAGGGATCATAGTAGAGCCGGTGCAGGGGGAAGGTGGATTTATCCCGGCTCCTGACGAATTTTTGCAGGGGCTGCGTGAACTATGCGACCGCCACGGAATCCTCCTCATATTCGACGAGATACAGACTGGCTTCGGAAGGACCGGATCGATGTTTGCCTTCCGGACTACCGGAGTTACACCGGATATCGTCTGCCTGGCTAAGGCCATAGCCTCCGGCTTCCCGCTCAGCGCTATAGGCGCCTCATCTGATCTGCTTGGAGACTGGCCGGTGGGATCACATGGTTCGACCTACGGCGGAAACTCGGTAGCCTGTGCAGCCGGACTGGCCACGCTGCGGGAGCTCGAAGCCCAGGACCTGCCAGGCCGCGCCGCGCGCCTGGGGGAGCAGCTCGGTGACCGGCTCTCTGACTGGCCTGCCCGCTATGAGGCAGTCGGTGACGTTCGTGGAGTGGGTCTTATGTGGGGAATTGAGTACGTTGATGTCGACGGTGAACCCGATGGACAGAAGGCGCAGCAGGTCCTGCAGGGGGCGCTCGAGCAGGGATTTTTGCACTACGGCGCCGGCGAGGCAGGGCAGGTGGTCCGCATTACCCCCCCGTTGAATATCTCCTCCGAGCTTCTCTTTGAGTCAGTACAGGTGCTGGAGAACCTCACCCAGAAGCTGAGCGGTTGAACTCACTCATTTATTCCCGCCCGGCGGAGGCTCCGGGCGGGGACTACTTCTTTTCCACCCTCCAGACCAGCGAAGTGCGATGCTGACGGATAGCAACGTCTCGCTTGTGAACAATACTAATTGAGTTTTGCATTCTGTTGTGGGGATGTGATCCTGATAGTAACCGGACCCCTGTATGCAGGTCGAAAGACCAAGAGACTGGTTCACCGGCTGCCGGCGGGAGCGGTAGCGGCGGTGGCTCACCGCGATCTTGATGCGGTGGCCGCTGAGGAGATAATCAGATGCCGCCCAGCCGCTGTAGTCAACACTGAGGAGTTCCTTTCCGGGAATCTGCCCACCCGCGGCCCGCGCATGCTGCTGGATGCGGGAATAGTGCTGCTGCAGCTTGATGATGACCGTGTATTCGACCTGCCGGAGGGTGACCGGGTAGGGATACGTTCAGGCAGACTGTACTGGAGGGGGCGGCCTGTCAGCAGCGGGCGACTTGTGGACTCGCAGGCAGTGAGCCGGCAGATGCAGCGCGCCCGACGCCGGATGCCCGGGCGGCTGGACAGGTTTGTTAAAAACACCATTGACTTCGCCAGCGAGGAAAAATCGCTGCTGTTGCAGACCCCTGCAGTTCCGCAGGTTAACGCGCAGCTGCGGGGCAGGCCTGCCCTGGTGGCGGTCAGAGGGCGAAACTACCGCTCAGACCTGCAGGCGATTCGTACCTACGTAGAGGAACAGGACCCGGCAATAATCGCCGTTGATGGTGCGGCAGATGTCCTTTTGGACCTGGGTTTTTCTCCCGATGTTTTGCTGGGCGACATGGACAGCGTCAGCGATGGAGTGCTGCGCTGCTGTGTCAGGCGGGAGGTGGACGTGATCGTCCATGCATACCCGGATGGGCGCGCTCCGGGCCGGGCACGTATCCGGCGTCTAAAGGTACCTCATCAGGTGTTTCCGGTCGGAGGAACCAGTGAAGATGCGGCGCTTTTGCTGGCAGACAGCCTGGGTTCAGACCTAATCGTGGCAGTTGGAACTCACTCTGACCCGGTTGAGTTTATGGAAAAGGGCCGGTCAGGCATGGCCAGCACGATGCTGGTGAGGCTGCGGGTGGGCGAGAAGCTGGTAGACGCCAAGGGAGTCAGCGAACTGTACCGCACGGAACCCAGGCCCGCAGAAGTCCTGTGGCTGCTGGCTGCCGGGCTGGTTCCGGCAGCGGTACTGCTGTGGATATCGCCCGCGTTCAATCTGCTGTTTCGCCTGTTATGGGTTCATTTTCGCGCCACGGTCGGAGGTTGAGATGAAGTCAGTCAACGAAGACAGGTCGCGAGTGGCGGCCGTAGTGCCCGCCTATAAC
>PUMD01000172.1 GCA_003551215.1 Clostridia bacterium
CAAGAACTCCTCCACGATGAGAAAAAGACCGAAACATTCCAAAAAGAGCTCCAAGAGGCCGCCGACCTTCTCGCCCGGAGGGGTGAGCGCTTCATGGAAAGAGCGAAAGAAAAGAACATCCCGCATCATCCCTACACCGGCGGCTTCTTTGTCACCGTTCCCTTGGATGATCCGCAAAAGCAGGCGGACGAACTGAAGAAAAAAGGCATCTTCGTCGTGGCGAGAAAGGATCTCGTCCGCATCGCCTTGAGTGCCATCAGTCCAAAAGACATCGATGTCTTGATCGAAGAACTGGCTTGATGCCTAAGCCCCTGCCGGCGCAGGGGCTTTCTTGCCTGGGCAGGGAAAGAAAGGGGGTACACCGTGAAGATAAGAGGTTTCACCAGGGCTATCATCATGGTTTTTTCACTTTTGGCCATGGGCCTCCTTTTAGCGTGCGGTAGCGACGAAACGCCCCACGTCCTCCGCCTCGACGCGCTCGAAGGCACGCTCCCCATCGAAAAAGAAGAGCGCGTTCTTTCTCCCGGTGCCCCCTTGGTGCTCCCCGAGCCCACAAGAGCAGGGCACCGCTTCGCAGGGTGGTATCGAGACTCCAGCTTCGCGGAGGCTTTTAAGGAAGATACCATGCCCGCCGAAGATCTGACACTCTATGCCCGTTGGGAAATCAAGGAATACACGCTCGAATTCGCGACCCATGGGGGCACGGAAATCCCACCTTTGACGCTGGCTTACGGGGAAGAAGTGGAACCCCCAGCAGAACCAAAGAAGGAAGGCCACACCTTCGCAGGCTGGTATGCGGATGAAGATTGGCATGAAGAATACGTCTTCACCACCATGCCCGCACATGATGCCACCGTCCATGCTAAGTGGCGGATCAACGAATACACCATCGTCTTCGATACGGATGGCGGCACGGAGATCGCCCCCATCACCGCGGATTTCGGCGCCGATATCGCTCCGCCAAAGGAGCCGACCAAGGAAGGCCACACCTTCAAGGGCTGGTATGCCTCTTTGGACGATGAAGAAGCCTACACCTTCACCACCATGCCGGCTGAAGGGCTTTTGCTTCATGCGCGCTTTGCGCCCAATGAATACACGATCCGTTTCGAGACCCACGGCGGCACGGAAATCCCGCCTTCGACCGTGGTCTATGGCACGGATATCACGCTACCCGATGCGCCAAAGAAAGAAGGATACATCTTCCATGGCTGGTATGAGACAGCGGATTACCGGCAGGTATTTGCCCTCACCACGATGCCGGCCGAGGATCTCACCCTCCATGCGGCCTATCGGGACGAAAGGGGCTTCTTCTTAGAAAGCGAAGTCCCCGAGACTATCGACGGTGTTCCCGTCCGCGAACGCTTCGGCACGAACCGCCAAGGCTTCGTCGAAGTGGGAGAGCGCCTCCACTACATCGGGGGAGTGGGACCGCATCTGGTGGATGAAGAGGGGGCTTTCGCCGGCTTCCCCTTCTATTCCGACCTCCATATATCCTACGACACCCTCACCCAAGAATGGACGCTGCACGGAGACCTTCCCGCCAAAGCGGGCTTTCTCGATGCCGTGGCCCACGGCACAGACATCTATATCCTCGGCGGTGAATGGGTGGACGAGGAAGGCTATGTGCGACCGCACACCTTGCGCTATGACACGTTGAGCGGGGAGTATCACGACCTCGCAGAGCCCCCGATCTTTTTCCAGGCCACGAACGGAAGCGTCATCCATGAGGAGAAAATCTATGTCTTCGTCGGCAACCGCCAACATTTCGCCCTTCCCTTCCCTTCCTTCGAGCGGGTGAAAGACACCCTGGTCTATTGTATCCAAGAGGACAGTTGGTCCTTCGCGGCAGAACAACCCTTCAACACGGCGAGCGGGAGCGCCGCCCTTGTGGATGGGCTCATCTATGTGTATCGTTCCCGCAACGCCGAAGAAGCCCATTTCGCGGCCTACAATCCTGAAGAGGATGAATGGAACACCGACCTCGCCCATCCCGAGCATCAAATCTCGCATTCTTCCTCTTTGGCCTATGACGGCAAGTTCCTCATCACAGGCGGTTGGCTCACGGGGATAGGAACGACTTCGGGCGCCATCCAGGTGTATTGTCCCATAGAAGATGCGTGGGAAGTCCTCAGTGTCTTGAAAGACGAAGAAGACAGAGGCATCGGCTATGTGGCCGTATATGAGCAAGGGGATTCCCTCTACATCCTCGGCGGTGAATCCCATGATGAAGAAGAGGCCTACAAAGCCCACTACGGCCTTTACCGCTTCAAGGAGGAATGGCTCGAAGATTGATGACAATATCCGCAAGTCATCCTAACAAGATGCCCCATTCAGCGACCGTGTCCTTGCACACGGTTTTTTCATGCCGTTTATAGGCTTCTCTAAAGGATACCTTCTACAAATATCTCTTTAACGTGTGAAAACAACCCGATGTAAACTGACAATACTGCAAGTGGTCATGAACGAGTGGTTCTCCTTGAAGTATCACTTGCAAAAGAAACACTGATGCATCCTGAAAAAACACCTTGAATGGAGTGGAAATATAAGGTTGACCAATGTGCGATCTTGTCTTGGCAGAAGAGCTGCGAAAATGTCCGAAACCCCAAAACCGTGCTATTAAGCCAATTTGTTTTTCTAAAGAAGTCTGTTAGAATTATAAACGGATGAAACGAAGCGGCCGGGGGGCCCCTTCGTCCATCCGGGGAAAGTGATGGAAGGGGATGCAGCTATGTTGCACACATTTGTTTTTGTGCGTGTGAATCATCTTTTTCATTCATCACCTAGTAACAAAGGATACACGTGAGCTCCTTTTGTGAGCTTTCGTGTATTTTTTGTGGCCCCGTTACTGAAGAGAAGTAGAAAACCATTACTAAGAGAGGAGTTATAGTCACATGGAAAAAGGAAGGAAAGAGAAAACCTACGAACCCCCGCGCATCGACATCATCGAATTCCAGTTCGAAGAATCCATCGCTTCAAGTCTTGATCACGGCCCGAACCTCAGCTGCGGCGAGGAGATCTTCGGTCACGGAGGTGGAGGAGAATGAAAAAGCTCCTATTGTCAGTGAGCCTTTTCCTTTTCGCTTTGGCTGGAACAGCCGTTCTTCATGCCGATGCAGAAGAAGGAAAAGTGGATGTCAAAGTCACGACCCACTTTGATGAAGAACATGAAATTGAGATTCCCTTGGAAGCGGACTATGGGACAAAGGTCGCTTTCGACGAAAATCTACAGGATCACGAAGACTATGAATTCGCCTATTGGATCGTGAACGGCGTTGTCAGCAAGCATCTGGCAGCCGATCACGATTTCGTCGTGCGGAGCAAAATGGAACTCACGGCCATTTTCAAACCCGTCGACCAGCATGTCGTGAGTTTCATGGACACCAACGGGGACTTGCTTGACATCCAGTATGCGGATGAAGGCGATCCTGTGGTGTATGAAGGGTTGGAGTATCCTACCAAACCCAACCTCAAGGTTGTAGAAAAAGAGCCTTGGGGAGGCGTGAATCTTGACAGTATCACAGAAGACAAGATTCTCATTCTCAACTATGAGAGGGATACGGAAGACACATTCACATTGACATTGGATATTCCGGGTGAAGAAACTGTGGAAGAGTCCTATGATTACAATGAGATTGTGACCGTCTATGTTCCCGAAGCCTATGAGGGTATTTTTGACTACTGGACGATTGACGGCGAAATAGCAAGCTA
>PUMD01000040.1 GCA_003551215.1 Clostridia bacterium
TGCCAAAGCTAAGTGAACGATCCAACTCCAGCCTCGTGAAACTTCTGTTCATCGGCAACTCCGGCGCGGGCAAGACCGGGGCGCTGACCAGCCTCGCAGGGGCCGGCTACCGCATCCGCATCTTGGACCTCGACAATGGCCTTGACGCACTGACGCATCACTTGGTGCATGAATTTCCTGACGCCGTGGACCGGGTGGACTTCGAGACCGTGCGCGACAGTATGAAGGCCACGCCCGCCGGACCCCAAGTAAAAGGCAGTGCCCGTGCCTTCGTGGAAGCCACCAAGCTGATGGACAAGTGGTCCGACGACACTGTGCCCGCCGAGTGGGGACCGGACACGGTGTTTGTGCTGGACTCACTCACCGCCTTTGGCCGCGCCGCTTTTCTGTGGGCCAAGGGCCAGAACCCCGGCGCTCGCGAGCCTCGCCAATGGTATAAGGTGGCACAGGACGCAGTGGAGGACGTGCTCGCCATGCTTACTTCGGCGGAGTTCCAGTCCAACGTCATCGTCATTTCCCACGTGGACCTCCGCGAACAGGCGGACGGAACGGTCCGGGGCTTTGCCTCCAGTATTGGTGCAGCCCTTGGCCCGAAAATCCCCCGGTATTTCAACACTCTTGTGTTGAGCGAAACTTCAGGAACGGGCAAGAATGTGCGGCGCAAAATCAAGACCGTGCCCACGTCCTTGCTCGATCTGAAGAACCCCAAGCCCATGAAAATCGAGTCGGAGCTTCCGCTCGAAACGGGGCTTGGAACCATCTTCAAGCAGCTTTCCTCTGCTTGATTTCACACACGCGCTAAAGGAGAACGCCAATGCGCTTTCAAGATGCACTCGACAAGCAAGGCCAGGACATTGAACGGCCCCCGAACATGCCCGTGGGCACCTATCGCTGGGTCATCTCCAAGCACCCCACAATGGACTCCATCGCGGACGGGCGGTTCGACGTGATCGACTTCATGCTCCAGTGCGTGGAACCGTTGGAGGACGTGGACCCTGACGCCATCAGTGAATACGGGAAGGTGCAGGGCAAGGTCATGCGGCACCGCTTCCTCTTCAACACGGACCCCAACGAGAAGGCTGCGTTCGACCGCACCCTTTTCAACCTCAAAATCTTCCTTCGCGAGCACGTGGGCCTCGGTGAGTCCTTCGACAATATGACATTGAAGGAAGCACTGGCAGAGTCCGTGAACCAAGAGGTCCTTGCCTCGGTGAGCTGGCGTCCTGACCGGAACGATCCCGAGATCGTTTACGACCAGATCGACAAGACCGCGCCGGTCACTTGACCTGAGTGGGAGGGGTTTCGGCCCCTCCCTCTTCCTTAGAGGAACAGTGCATGACTACAGCTAACTTCAAACTTGTCGAACTCACCCTTGTGACCGTGGATCGCGAGGGCCGGCAGCGCAAAGAACTCACGCACCTTGATGAGTTGGTGCAAAGCATTCGTGAAGTGGGCCTCATCAACCCGCCCGTGGTGACACCGGACATGGAACTGGTGGCGGGCGAGCGCCGGCTTGAGGCCTGCCGCAAACTCGGGTGGACCCACCTCCCGGTGCACTTCACATCAGACCTCAGTGAACTTGAGCTCCACCTAATTGAGCTCGAAGAAAACGTGAAGCGCGTGGACCTCACGTGGCAAGAACACACCTTGGCCATCGAGCAATATCACGCACTGAAGGCGCAGAAGGAGCCCGAGTGGAAGCCCACGGACACCGCCAAGTCCCTCGGTGTGGATGAGCGCACAGTCACCCGGCACCTGGCCGTGGCCAAGCATCTTGAGGACCCTGAGGTCGCCAAGTCCGACAAGTTCAGCGTGGCCCGTGGACTTGTGGAGCGCAAGAATGAACGGGCAAAGCGCGAGACCAAAACCCAAGTCAGCAAAGACATTGACAAGCTGATCACCGGGCAAGAGCCCGCAGGTGACGAAGAACCTCGTGCGATGGAGCGCCCGGTAGAACTCCAAAACACTGACTTCACCAAGTGGGCCGCCACTTACAGTGGTGAACCTTTTAACTTGGTGCACTGCGATTTCCCGTATGGCATTGACTTCCACAAAGCCAATCGTCAAAACTCCCGCACTGACCACGGCAAGTATGAGGACAGTGAAGAAACTTACTTCAAACTTCTTTCGGTGCTACTTCAGTGCCAAGACCGCTTCATCGCCCCGCAAGCGCACCTGATGTTTTGGTTCAGCATGGACTACTACCAACAGACCGTGGACCTGCTTACCAGCTATCAGTGGGAGGTCAACCCGTTTCCACTCGTGTGGTTCCGATCCGATAATAAGGGGCTGCTGCCTGACCCAAATAGGGGGCCGCGACGAGTTTACGAGACCGCCCTCCTAGCAAGCCGAGGTGACCGCAAGGTTGTGCGCGCCGTGGCAAACACTGTGCCTGCTCAAACCACCCGCGAGTTCCATACCAGCGAAAAACCGCACAAGGTGCTGGACCACTTTTTCCGGATGCTGGTGGATGAGTCCACGCGTATACTGGACCCCACGTGCGGCTCCGGCATGGCACTGAAAGTGGCGGAAGAGCACAGTGCAAGTTACGCGCTTGGACTGGAAATGGACAAGGACTCGTTTGAGCGGGCCAAACAGAACACAGGTATTTGATATGGCAAGCGACCACGAGCCGGATACCATATCGTTTTTCTGCTTCGGCTTTCGCACACCTTCCGGCGAACTGCACGAGCACCAGATCGACACTCGACTGGCCGGAACATGGGAAAAGGCCGAAGAGCGCTTCCGGTTCACTTGCCCGGACGCAGAAGTGGAATACAGGAGACGCCATAATGAAAATCGCACTGGTGGGTGAAGCGTGGGGTGAGCACGAGGCCGATGCAGGTAAGCCGTTCGTTGGCCCCTCGGGCAAACTCCTTCGCGGGGTGATGCGCCAAGCCGGCCTCAACTCAAGCGAATCCCTCCTCACAAACGTCTTTAATCTTCGGCCGCCGAACAATGACGTGGAGAACCTGTGCGGCCCCAAGTCAATGGCAGTGACCGGCTACAACTACCTGCGCAAAGGTAAGTATTTGCGCGCTGAGTTCCAGCCTGAGTTGGACCGGCTGTTCATGGAACTGGAACAATTCCAGCCTAACCTCGTGGTGTGCCTCGGGGCCACCCCGCTGTGGGCACTGTGCAAGAAGCAGGGCATCAAAAAGCACCGGGGCTACCCCATGCTGTCGCACTGTGGCCGCTACAAGGTGTTGGCTACGTGGCACCCTTCCGCCGTCCTTCGCCAGTTCAGCCTTCGCCCTGTTCTCTTAGCGGACCTCTACAAGTCCGCGCGCGAAGCCACTTCGCCAGACCTGGTCCGTGCCCGCCGCGAACTGTGGATCGAGCCCACGTTGCAGGACATTGAACACTTTTATAACCTGCACATTCGCGACGCTGATCCTGCACTTAGCGTGGACATTGAAACGGCCAGTGGCCAAATTACCGAGATTGGATTTGCCCCGGACCCTTGCCACAGTCTGATAATTCCGTTCTACTCCCGCTCCACGCCAGGTGGTAACTATTGGTCCACTCATGCTGACGAGGCGACGGCGTGGCGCTGGGTGCGGCACATACTTGCAAACTACCGGTGCTTCGGCCAAAACTTCAGCTACGACATGATCTACCTGTGGCGCACAATGGGTATACCCTGCCCTCGCTTCAGCGATGACACCATGCTTCTGCACCACTCGCTCCACCCCGAACTCGAGAA
>PUMD01000001.1 GCA_003551215.1 Clostridia bacterium
CCGGACTACGGTCGCAGATACCGAACCGGCAAGCTCCCATCCGTCGTAAAGAAGGGCGCATTCGCGTGCCCTGGTGTACATGTCTTCCTTGCTCACCACCTGTGTATCGTCGAGGTCGACTACCGTGAGATCGGCATCGGCGCCAACAGCCAGATTGCCTTTGTCCGGCCACAGCCCGAAATGCCGGGCCGTGTTTTCGCTCAGCAACCTGGCCACATCCGGCAGGGTCAGCAGACCGCGGTTCACCGCATCCAAAAACAGCGGCAGCATGGTCTCCAGTCCGACTGCACCCGCCGGTGCGCCCCAGATATCCTGCCAGCCGGCTTCCTTCTCTTGCGGCAAAAAGGGCCCGTGGTCAGAACCGATGAAATCTATGTCTCCGCTTCTGAGGTGCTCCCAGAGGCTCTGCTGCTGCTCAGAACAGCGGATGGCGGGGTTGATCTTGGCATACGGCCCCAGCTCGGCCAGCTCCTCGCGGGACAAAAACAGATAATGCGGGCACGTCTCCACCAGAACATCATAACCCCTTTCTCTGTATCCGGCGAGGAATTCTGCCACGCTTCCTCCGCTTATATGAGCGACAGTCAGCCTGACTCCCGCATCACGGGCCATCTCCAGGCTTTTGGCGCAGCTTATCAATTCAGCCAGCACCGGTCTTGAGTCCAGGTGGGCGAATATGTCGTTTCGGCCCTGCCCGCGGAGGCGTTCGATGTTGAACTGAACGAAGGAATTGGATTCCGCGTGAATCACGTGCATTCTGTCCGTCTCCGCGATGCGCAGCATTACTTCATACAACCCGCCGTCGGTGGTGGCCGTCAGGCCGGCGAATTCGCTCTCCCTTCCCGGCGGTGCCTCGTGCAGGAAGGTCTTGAAAGCGACGACCCCGGCGTCGGCCAGCGGAATAATTTCCTCCAGATTCTCTTCACCGGCCGCCCCAAACAGGGCATAATCGACGTGGGCCTGCGGCTCACACATCTGTCGCCTGCGCTGCAGGATCTCGACGCTGCTGACAGCCGGGTCCGAAATCGGATGCTCCAGTATAGTGGTAACTCCCCCTGCCGCAGCAGCCCGGGTACCGGTGGAAAAAGTCTCCCGCTCCGGATTCCCGGGATATCGAAGGTGTACGTGAGAGTCGATTATTCCGGGAAGTACGTGCTTGCCCGATACATCCAGCAACTGCTCAGCCTCAGGCAGCTGCCCCCGGGTGATTGCCGATATGCAGCCATTTTCAATTATCAGATCGGCGGGATAGCTCTGTCCGGAATGAACCAGCGTACCGCCTTTCACAATAAGATCAGCTCGGATGGACCTCATCCCCTTTCATCAGCCAAACCCTGCAGATTCACCTGCCTATAACCAGACGGCCCAATGCGCGGTCTCTGTTTACAGCTGTTCGCAGTAAGGGCTTCATTTCCTGCCCGTGGATCTCACGACAGACCTTCGCTTTCCGGCTGCGGGGACTTTCGCAGAAACTTCGCCGCCCCGCGCGGTGTCTCATCCACGATCAGCTCGAATACATCGGGTCTGCTGTAGTGACCGGAGACATCGAAGTCCATTCGGCTGGCTGGAACCCGGGACATATCCAGCTGAGCGGTCAGTATGCGTTCCTCGCCGTAGACCGGCTCCACCACGTACTCACCGAGCGGACCCACCACCGCCGAGCCCCCCGGGCACACCGGATCATCCCCCAGCAGAACATCATCCCGGCATTTCAACCCGGCGGGATACATACCCGCGGTTACATACTGATTGCAGCTCAGGACGTAGCAGCGGCCCTCCAGGGCGATGTGACGTATGGTGGCCTGCCAGCGCTCACGGGCATCCGCTGTCGGCGCCAGGTATATGTCTACCCCCTTGGCGTACATAGCCGCCCGGGCCAGGGGCATGTAGTTTTCCCAGCAGATGAGTCCGCCCACCCGGCCCCAGGGAGTATCGACCACCGTCAGAGTGCTGCCGTCGCCCTCGCCCCAGACGATGCGCTCACTTCCAGTTGGTTTCAGCTTCCGGTGTTTGCCCAGCAGGCGGCCGTCCGGAGCAATGTACAGTATCGTGCAAAACAGGGTGCCTCCGGAGTATTCACTGTCCCGCTCAATCACCCCCATTACCACGTACACTCCCCACCTGTGTGCCGCCTCGCGCAGGCGCTCAACCGCCTTGTCATCAACGGTCACAGCGCTCTGGTAGTACTGCAGCCAATCCTCTCTTCCCGAATCGGAGCGTTCGCCCACGCGGGTGCCGAAATGAAGTCCCCGGGGATATCCCGGTATGAAGGCCTCCGGAAACAGGACAAGTTCTGCTCCCCGCTGCGCCGCCCTGCCGATCAGATCCACCGCCTTGTCTGTACACGCTTGTCGGTCCATCAAAAGCGAGCCTGCCTGAACTACCGCCACTGTCAAATGTCTCTGAGCATCGTCCATGGAGTATACCACCTTTTCCTGTTGCACCAGTTTTAGACCCTGTCACCATATTACCGCAATCCTGCCGTCAGGTTTAGACACAACAACCCTCCCTCATATTGATCTCCCGGAAAATCCCGTCCGACAGGCAGGATAACGTTCGCCTTCCGCAGAAAACATCGATACCGGACAGACAACCCGAACCATGACTCCTGGAGGTGGTCCAGCTGCCTGAGTACTCACTGGCTGATATTCTCAAACCACTTCACACCGAAGAGCGAATATGGTCCACCGGTTCCTTTATATTTTGCCGGGACCGGATGCTTTTTGCCGGCGTTGAAAAACCTGACTACCTGCGCGTGTTGGGTATCGGGGGCCGAAAGGAACCCGGCGAAACGCTCCTGGGGGCCCTTAAGCGGGAAGGGATGGAAGAAGCATCCATAAAGCTGCAGCCGCATGACTCCGCGCAGACCTGCTTTTTGCTGGATGACGAACTGACCCAACAGGTCGCATTGCCTCCGGAGATCCGGCCGCGGCCGACCATGGTCTGGACGGGCATCCTCAAGCTGGATAGTCACCGCTTCGATTACGGCTGCGCAGTATGGAAGTGTGATTTCGCCGGCACACCCCGACCCTCCGCGGAGATTGACTGCCTGCTTTTGATAAAACCCGAAGATATCCTGCGAAAAAGGTACGACCGCGTAGAGTTCGTCGGCGACACCCGTCCCTCTGCCGAGCAGTTCAATCTCATCGGCTCAGCCGCCCGCGCTCCGGCGTGGCTGAAAGGCCGCAGGACACCGCAAAAAGACCGCCTTGAGTCCGCCCTGCAGCAGGGCCGCAGTCTGCTGGAAAAATACGGTGCGGGCAAAATGCTGACCGACCACTCGGAAAAAGTGGCACAGGTGGCGCTGGCCATCGGGAGCCGCCTTGCCGCAGCAGGCCTTGCAGTCGATCCCAAAGACCTTCTTTTGGCCGGGTTGTGTCATGACCTGGGCAGAGCTCAGCTGGCCGCATCCCGGGCGGATAAGGCAGCGGGACACGACGCCCGTTCCGCAGATATCCTGCTTTCTGAGGGAATGGGTCAGATAGCACCCCTGGTGGCCAACCACAGCCTGAAGAACATCGCCGATGGCTCCCTCACCGGAGATCCCGCCGCGCGAGCCCTCTTTTATGCCGACAAGGCGGTCGCTTGGTGCGAAATCGGCACCGAACCCCGCTTTGATTCACCCCCCGTGTACATAACAGATACAGAGCATGACTACCGGACCGCCCGCAGCGGACTGACAGAAATCGAAGGCAGCCTTGCTGCGGAGGCGGACCTGACCGTAAAGCAGCTGCGCCTGACAAGCTACCTGGCGTGGCTGTCCGAGATGCCGCTTTTCTGAGTCCGCTTATGCGATGGGGTCGTCTGCCCCATACCGATTCATCCCTTCCCAGCTCTTTTCTCATCCACATGCTGTTCGGCTTGAGATACCGGGACATCCCGGACTCAATCCCGGGGAAACCGTTCCCCCGGGGCCCCAATGTGCGTATCTGACGATGTCCGGTGGAAAAGGGAACTAATCCGCCGAAAAACAGTCAGAAATAACAGCAAACCAGTCAGCAAAACCAAAGGAGGTCGCCATGACAAAAAAGCACCTGCTTCTGATGAGTGCAATAGCCGCACTGGCCATAATTGTGGCCTTTTTTGCCGCGGCTGTCCCTCATCATGATGCTCACGCAGAAACGGCCAACCCCAAACAGTCCACCGGCACGTTGACGGTAAGTGCGCAGGGCGAGGTTGGTGCAGCTGCCGACATAGTGAGGCTACAAGTCGGTGTGGAGACGGAACAGGACACTGCAGAGCGGGCTATTGCCGCCAACTCAAAGAAAATGCAGGACGTTGTCTCCACGTTGAAGGCAATGGGCATCGATGAGGCTGATATGCAGACTTCCCGCTTTTCTGTCTCACCCGTATATGATCAGGCCAGAGACAACCAGCGTAAGCTGGTGGGGTTCAGGGCCGAAAACCGGGTCGCAATCGTGATACGGGATGCTGACATAACCGGCAGGCTCATTGATAAAACGGTCGCCGCCGGAGCCAACCGGGTCCACGATGTCAATTTTGAGATATCCGACCAAAGCCAGCTGGAAGATGAGGCCATGAGGTTGGCAATACGGAGGGCCGAAAGCAAAGCCGAAGCTGCGGCTGAAGAATCCGGCGTGCAGATCGTGGGCATAAAGGAGATCAATATCTCCGACAGCCGGGGTCCCGTTGCCCCCAGAGTATACACAGAGTTCGCCCAGGACGCAGATACCCCGATAGTCTCAGGAGAAACCACCGTTTCAGTACAGGTGAATGTAGTCTTCAAGACCGCTGACTGATCCTTTTGCAAACTGACCAGCAGCAGTTCCGACGGGGGGAGCCAAGACGGCTCCCTCCCAACAGCATCGGAACATCCCCGTCAACCCTCTAATGCGTCACCAGGGCCGGAAGGAAGGTTGCCCGGGTAAAGCGAAATGTTTATATGGGCCCTAAAAGGCGACTTCCCATCTGGCCCAATATTGTCAGGCGCTACATAACCTCTTATTATGGCAGGTGAACTGCACCACCGACTCACTCAGAAGCATCACGGAAGATAACCCTGCAGGCTTGGAGGTATAATAGTGAAGTCAGAAAAGCATTCGCCGCAGAACAGAGAAACCGATGCAGTCGCAAAACCCTTTGTCAAATGGGCGGGCGGCAAGAATCAGCTGCTGGACGATTTCCAATCGTATTATCCCCCCACCCGCGAGTGCGGTTACAGGTACCATGAGCCCTTCGCCGGAGGGGGAGCAGTCTTTTTCCACCTGCACAACCAGGACATGATTCAAAAGGCTTTCCTCAACGACTCGAACCCGGAGCTGATGAACGCATACAGGGTAGTAAAAAAGGATGTAGACAGTCTCATAGAAAGGCTGACGGAGCACGCCGAAGAGTTCGAATGCCTGGGTGATGACTACTACTATGAAGTTCGCTCATGGGACCGGGATCCGGAAATGAAACTCTCTTCCGTTGAGAAGGCAGCCCGTTTCATCTTTCTCAACAGAACCTGCTACAATGGCCTGTACCGGGTGAACTCCCGCGGTGAGTTCAATGTGCCCGTGGGCAGATACTCCAACCCCCGTATAGTGTTCGAAGGCAGGCTCCAGGCTGTTCACCGAGCCCTGCAGACAGTACACATCAGCCAGTGCGACTTCGAAATCGTACTGAAAAACGCCCAGCCGGGCGACTTTGTGTATTTTGATCCACCGTATGTACCCCTGAACGACACCTCCTATTTCACCAGCTACACCAAGGACTCTTTTGGGCCCGACGATCAGAAGCGACTGGCCCAGACCTATCGCCAGCTGAACCGCCGCGGCTGCTATGTCATGCTGAGCAATTCTGACACTGAATTTGTGAAAACCCTGTATGAGGGATTTCTGCGGCGAAAAGTTGATGCCCGCCGCTCGATCAACTCCAGAGGAGATTCCCGGGGAGATATCAAGGAGGTTGTAGTGCTGAACTACTACCCGGCTGACGGGAGATGGCTCGATGAGCAGGACAAATGAAGCCTGGAAGACTTTGTTCGACAGGCACAATATCCCCGACGAACTCCAGCGGCACGGCCGCTTCGTGATCAGCGCGGGGGAGATCAAAAAAGAAAGAGAGCCGCGCCTTATGGCGAAGTTCGACAGCCGAGATGCGCGGCCAGCAATATTCAAACAGCATGAAATCGGCATTCTCCCGGTCCAAAACGGCACATACGTTCTCCTGAAAGAAGATGTTTACTACGACGTCAACTCTGCTCCAGGTAAGATAATATCTCACTCACCAGGAGAACTCCGTCACGTTGTAGGCATCCCTTGGAGAGAGTCTCTACGCAGTGAGAGCCAGGCGCTTGATGCAGCTTTTATCTCATCCATGCTATCCGAATTTACCGGGCAGAAAACCCACTTGACCATCAGAGGTCGGCTACGCACGCCAGAATTCGACTTCTGCGTCGGCGATACGAGGCTGAATGTCAAAGGAGTTCAGGTTCAGATAGATGCCGGTTTCGAAAGCGCAGATAGGATATATCTGATCGAGGCCAAAAACGGTGAGCGTGAAGATTTTATCATTCGCCAGCTTTATTACCCGTTCCGGATGTGGAACATCATACAGGACAGCAAAGAAATTGTGCCGGTATTTGTCACCTATTCAAACCGAGTTTTCACCTTTCGGTCCTATAGATTCCGCGAGCCTAACCAGTATAACAGCATAACCCTGCGAAGACAGCGAAGCTACACTCTGGACACCAAGAAACCGCTCACTTCCCTTCATGACATATTAACCCAGACCTATCTTTCCAACTTACCTGATGATATACCCTTCCCCCAGGCAGATGACATACACAAGGTAATGGATGTTGTGGAGGCTGTTGGAGCAGGTGCGCAAAAGAAGACCGATATAATCGCTCGTCATGACTATTCAGAACGCCAGGGAGATTATTATCCTAATGCAGCAGCCTATCTCGGATTCATAGAGCGCCATACAGCCCAGCCAGGCAAATGGAAGCTAACAGGTCTGGGCGAGAGATTCGCCCGGCAAACAAGGTACGACCGCATTGACCTGCTGGTAAAGCAGCTGGCTAGATCACCCGTATTCAGAGAAGCACTCCATTATCTTAACCAGAACGAAACACCTCCACCGAGGTCTCGCATTGTTGAATATATGAAAACCGCAGCAACAGAAGGTGCAATCAGTCGAGTAACCGGAAAAACCCTGACAAGACGCGCCTCCACCGTACTCTCCTGGATCGAGTGGGTACACCGCCTTTCTCTTTAGCAAGTCGGCCACTGCGCACTCCTGAGGCTCAATAGCATGTCTCCAGTCCACGGCAAAATACCTGCAGCCCTTCGGTTGCTACTGGTCAACATCGCCGGGCCCTAGGTCTCAGATGGCGCAAAGATTTTCTCCGCCACTATGCTGACTCCCCGCCCCCTTCTCTGTACCTCACCCTGTACAACTAAAAAGGCAGCCTGCGGAGAAAACAGCAGGTGACCGTATTCAGCGTATATCCGGGAAAACACCGTTACATCGATCATGGCAGTCTCGTCCTCCAGGCAGAAAAACACCACCGTCCTGCCGCTTCGGGTGGGGGGACGATGCGGACGCACCACCTCTCCCGCCACCCTTACCCGCCTTCCATCGGGCGCTTTCTTCGCCCGCCTGACTGTCATCACCCCCATCCCCTGCAGCCGGGGACGCAGCAGCCCAAACATACTTCCATCCGTATCGATTCGGAGTATGCGGCGCTCCCACTGCGCCTTCTCCCAGCGGGAAAAATCTTCGATACCTTCCCTCGGCTCAGACAGACCCCCCTTCCCGCCTTCGGGCGGCAGGCGCCAAAGCAAACCGCGGCGGTTGTCATCAAGCCGGCGGAAAGCCCCCGCCAGCACCAGGTTCTCCGTCACATCGCGGTCAACCCGGGTTCTCCGCCAGTAATCATCAAAGGATGAGAATTTGCTTTCTTCGCGAGCCCGCAGAATACTCTGCAATGCCTCCTCACTCATCCCCTTTACCTGCGCCAGGCTGATCCGTATATTTCTTCCTTCCACGCGGAATTTCGCTCCACTGGCGTTTACGTCCACCCCCAGGATTTCAACTCCCCGCTGCCGCGCCTCCGTGCACAGCGTGTTGGGAGGGTAATACCCCATGGGGCTGTTCGTCAGCAGCGCCGCATAGTACTCCGCCGGATAGTGACACAGAAGATAAGCAGTTTTGTACGCCAGAGAGCCGAAGGCCGCCGCGTGCGCTTCACAAAAGCCGTATGATGCGTAGCCTTCGATGGAAGAAAATATTTCTTCCGCCACTTTTTCTTCGAGCCCCCGCTGCTGCGCTCTGCACACAAACAGCGCTCTCAGCTCATTCATCTCCCCCCCGCGCCGCTTGTGGCTCATCACCCGGCGGAGCCTGTCAGCCTCACCGGGGGTGAAATCAGCCACCCTTACCGCCGTCTCGATAACCTGTTCCTGAAAGAGAATCACTCCGTGGGTCTTTTTCAGCACCGGCCGCAGCAGCGGATGAGGGTAAGTTACCGGTTCATCACCCTGACGTCGGGCAATGAAGGGTTCCACCATATCTCCCTTTATCGGTCCGGGCCGTATCAGCGCCACCGAACATATGATGTCCTCCAGGCAGCTGGGCTGAAGACGCGCCTGCAGGGCTCTCTGAGCCGGGCTCTCCAGCTGAAATACGCCCACTGTCTGCCCGCGTCCGATCATCCGGTAGGTGTCCGCATCATCCATACTCACCCGGTCGAGAGAAAAATCTGGCTCTTTTGTTTTGATCTCGCACACGGTGTCATCCACGGCAGAAAGCGTTCTGAGGGATAAAATGTCGAGTTTAATCAGCCCAAGATCTTCGACGCCCCCCTTGTCGAACTGCGATATTACTTCTCCTCCTCCGGACATCTGCAGGGGAGTAATCTCCCTCAAGGGTCCGTCGGAGATGACCAGTCCGCCCAGATGAGTCCCCAGGTGGCGGGGGAATCCCCCCACTGCCTCCACAGCTGACAGCAGCTTGCCGTACCCATCCCACCGCGAATCGCTGTCCCGGCGGTTGACAAACTCCGGCAGGCTTTCGATGAGGTGCCGGCAGTCCCCGGCACGGCTGCCGGCAGGGAGGGTCTTGGCCAGCGCATCGATCTCCTCGGGTGGATACTCCATTACCGAACCCAGGTCGCGTATGGCTGAACGTCCCCGAAATGTCTGGTAAGTGGCAACCCGCGCTACCCGGTCGGCCCCGTGTTTGTCGTAGACGTATTTGATGACCTCATCACGCCGCCGGGCATCAAAATCAATATCTATGTCCGGCTTTTCCCCCCTCTCCGGGCTCATGAAGCGTTCAAACAGGTGATTGCGCGCTATGGCATCCACCTGAGTGATACCCAGGCAGTACGCCACCGCAGAATCCGCAGCGGAGCCGCGGCCCAGATAGCGGATTCCTTTTTCGCGGGCAAACCTCACCACATCCTCGACTAAAAGGAAGTAATCTGCATAACCCATCTTATTTATGATCCCTAGCTCGTGCTGCAGGCGCTTTTCTATCTCCGGGGTTATCCGGCCGTACCGCCATCTGGCCCCCTCATACACCCGGCGCCGCAGATGACCTTGCGAGCTCGCCCCCGGGGGCAGATTTACCGAGGGATGATGGTTTTCGCCGAAAGGAGGAAGGGGGGCGCACTCGGAGGCTATGCGTTCGGTATTGCGTATCGCCTGGGGAATATGGCGAAAATACCTCCGCATGGTGCGGGGGGTTTTCAGGTAATTTTCTGCATTGAGCGGGCGGGCGGGATCGGGTTTGGAAAGGGGGGTACGGGTGCGGACGCAGATTAGCAGATCGTGCACCCAGAAATCGCTCTTTTGGGCGTAATGCACGTTATTGGTGGCAACCATCGGAGTTTTTGTCTCCCGGGCCAGCTCGTGCAGGCTGCTGTGCAGCATGCGGTCTCCCGGCAGGAATCCGGGCTGAATTTCTAAAAAGAAACGTTTCCCGAATACGCGGCGGTAAAAATGCAGACGGCTTTTGGCCTGGCTTTTTTCTCCGCGCAGCAGCAGGGAGGGAATTTCGCCGCACCGGCATCCGGAAAAGGCGAAAAGATCTTCTCCCAGCTCCTCCAGCCACCCGGGGTCCAACCGCGGTTGACCTCTTTGGTTTTTCAGATGGCTCCGACTGACCAGTGCACACAAGTTTGACCAGCCGCGGGCCCCGCGCGCCAGCGTCACCAGATGGAAGCCCCCCTGCAGGGTAAATTCCACCCCGATGATGGGTTTTATACCGTGGATTTCCGCCAGGCGGCGGAAATCCACCGCCGCACACAGGTTGTCATGGTCCGTAATGGCCAGCGCATCCATACCGGCCTCCGCAGCCGTCCGCACCAGCTCTTCCAGCTGGCTGCCCCCGTCCAGAAAAGAAAAGGGAGAATGACAGTGCAGATGAACGAATCCCATTTGATCGGAGCCTCCTTATCAGTCGTATATGCGGTAAAGCATCCATTTTCTCTGCAGGCTGCAGCGGTAAAGCTCCAGCATGCCCCCGTTTTCCATGCGGAGGCGGTAAAAGGTCTTCTCGCCCTCTCCTTCCCACCAGCACCCCACATCCCTCCACACTTCCAGCACTTCCTTTACCCGGCACCACCCACTCCCAAGCAGCACCTGGTGGGGAACGGATGATGAATCCAGGCGTACGTCTGTTTCTTTACGCATCAGTCTGGTCATATACCGACCCTCTCTTCTGCCCGGCGAAGCGGGTCCCAAAAGGCAAACATTTTCTCCTTGCGGCTCACGCTGCTGCCCCGGCCCCAGAAAATGACCTCCGGCGAGTGTTTCTGCTGCAGCTTGCGGGCAATTTCGCCAACAGCCTCCCGTGTATTTCTCCTCTGCTTTTGGGAGAATATGTTCATCTGCCTGGTAGAAGACCGCTGAAGCCCGGAGGCCTCCACCTGCATCCATAAAGATCCAGATCCCTCCGACAGCAGCCCCTTTGGTTTCCTTTTGGAAAACATCGAAAGAAGGATTGAAAATATACGCCGCTGACCGGACGCAGGGCGGGTCAGCGCACGCCTCTCTCTGACTCTCTTACCCGCATCTGTTATTAACCGCACCTGCAGCATTCCCGCACTCAGGCCATCTGCGGCCAGCCCTTCAGCGAGGTATCCGGCAGCCTCATTCAAAAGCTTCTCTGCCCTTATGCTCGAATTAAAGTTTATATCTCTTTCCCACCTGACGTGCAAAGGAGGATAATCATCAGCAACCTGCTGCGGGTAATCGCCCTGCACGCACCGTCTAAGCTGCAGGCCGTAAAGGTCGAAATGCCTTCTCAAAAGGGCAGACGGAACCTCATCCAGCTGCCCTATGCGCCTGATCCCGAGTCTCCGCAAACGCTCCAGCACCACCTGCGGAAAAGGCCAGAGAAAAGAAACCGGAACGCTGCGCAAAAACTCTGCCTCCTGTCCCCTCTTCACCACCACCAGCCTGCTGCCGCCGTCCCGGAGCAAAGAAGCCACAGAGGATGCGGGAAAAACGCTCCCCGGGTTTTCCTCCCGCAGCAGCATCACGGCAATCTTTGCCACCAGTTTGTTTTTCGCAGCTGCCGCCAGAAATCGGTGACCGCACTGCCCCAAAAGCTCCTGCAGAAGCGAATCAAATATTTTCCGGGGGGAATCGTTAGACGCCAGCTGCAAAAAAATACGGCTTTCATCTTCTACTTCCACCCGGGGGCTGACCTCCGCTCCCCAGCGAGCAAGCGGCTTTCCTTCCGTTGTCACATCTGTGCTCCGCATGTCTATCTCCAGCCCTCCGCCTATCAGGTGGCGGGCGTGCTGCAGCGGCATCCCCCTTCTGCCCCCCTGCCGGGCGGCCAGCGGACACAGATCGACCACTTCCTTACCGCGCACAAAAATCAGAGGTGCCGCAGCAAGGTGAGGGTGCCTCGCTTTAATCAATGCGGCATGCAGACCCTCGACTTCTACATACATAACTTTCCGGGACACGGGGATCACCCACCAGCCAGGTATCTTTGAATGTGTCGAACATTTGTTCGGTAGCTATTATAATAATTTCGCCCACAAAAGCAGTCAAGCATCTTGACGCTGGAATGTTTTTCAATATCCCAGGGGCGGCAGGAGGATTTTTCTCCCGGCGAAAAGAAATAATCGGAAATGATTGGAGAATATACAGCAGGGCTGACGCCAAGCTGAGAGCAGTCCCGAGGGAAGGTATGGGGCATCCAGCAACGGCGCCACCCGGAAAAGAGGTGCTCGTATGTCTTTTTGCCAGGTGCGGGGGGAACGTCCCCGGTGGGTCCTGATGGTCCCCCAACAGGATGAAGAGGGTCCCCCACTTTATAGAAAAAGCGATCCCGACCACCCCGAAACCCGGGCAGTCGAGGAAATTCTTTCGCAGGATTACATCCGCAGCATGCTCAAGGTTGGCTGGGCCTATCAGAACTTCCTGGCCCGACGCGGAGAAAATCCGCACCCGCCGTATTTTGCCCTCCGGGCTTCGGATCCCCGTCCCGCCGCCGGGTTCCGGCTGCTTGATGATAAGGGAGTTGTGCGGAGTATGCCGCGCACATTTTACGTGCAGCTTTTCACCGGTGCTGAAAGGGAACCCGTCCCCCGGGCTGAGGTGGAAAGCATTCTTCTGCACGAATACGGACATGTCCTGCTGTTTCAGCTGGCCGGACTGCAGGCGCTGAGTGAAATGCCCCGGCCCTATACCCGGATGCACCTGTGCAGGACAGCAACTGATTACACCAACGCCCTGAACGAGGGGTGGGGAATTCATTTTGAGTGCATAACCCGGGATCTTTCACCCAGCGAAGAAGTTCGAAGTATTGGAGATTTCGATCCGCGCCCCTGGAGTCATTTTCTGACCGAGGAGGAACGGAGAGCCCGGCTTAACGGAGTTCCGGCAAACGCGTTTATCTGCGAGCCGCTTGATGCAGCCAAACTCAGCTCAGCCACCGGTCCCGTGACCGACCGGCTGGTGTATCAGGCAACCTGCGGCGTTGCCGACCCTGCGAAGCTGCGCCCACCGCAGGGGATGCTTTCCTGCGAGGGGGTGGTCGCAGCTTTATTTTACCGCATAGTAAGGGACCCACATATACGCCAAAGCAGGGCATCCTCAGAATTTTACTCCCAGTTTCTCGCCCCCCGGGCCAAGGTCACGGACGCCGGCTCGGTCTTTTCCCCGCGGGAAAACGCCTATCTCAAGCTGGGGGCAGCCCTTCACTCGGCGCTGCGGGAGGATCAATCAGCCGATCTGCCCCCCACGCTGGCGTTGATCTACCGTTACGGAGAGATGTTCGGCGCCGATCGTCGCAGGATTTACCGCCTTTTCCTCGAAACTACCGCGCTGGTCACCATCTGCCGGCAGGCCCCCTCGCTGTACAGAAAGATGCACTACCAGGGGAGCCGCGGACTCGCAGAATCCCTGCGCAAAACGGGCGAAGAATGGGAAGATCTCAGGCAGCATGCGCTGAAGCAGGCACTGCAGAGCACAGACCCGCTGCAGGCTCTCGCCCCGCGCCTGGGCAGGCAGCTGTGGCTGCAGAACGACGAACTGATGGTACCTTCTGCCTACTGGCTGCGGGAAGCCAACCAGCCTCTGACCATGAACGTAAATGCCGCGCCGGCGCAGGACCTGCAGTCGGTTGAAGGGCTGGACGGACAGATGGCGGCCCGGATCATGCAACGCAGGGAGGCACTGGGACATTTCACCTGCATAGAGCACCTGCAGAAGGAAGCCCATCTTCCCCGGGAGGTGACCGGACGGCTAAAACAGATGAGGCGTTCATTTTCCCGGGCTCCTGCACGCTATCTGATGCGGTAGCCTACAGGTAGGTGAGAAAATCCCGGTACTGCTCGAGCAGCTTCTGGTTGTGCTCATCCCCTCCTGGTACGTTGGCAGACATGAACACCGGAGGCTGCTGTCCCTCCTCCGAGATGCTGTGTACCACCTGACAGACGGCGGCGTTCAGCAGGGCGGCTCCCACCACGGTGGAAGACGGCCCCACCCTGCCGGGGTGATTGGGTATGTCAACCACGGCATCCCCCACCGGGCCCCCGATGTCCACCACCAGATCTGCCACCTCAAACAGCCGCAGGCCGCTGCTGTGGCGCGAGGATACCTCCTGAGAGTAGCTCACCGAAGTCACCCCCACCACGCGCAGCCCCCTCTTCTGGGCGTCGAGGGCCATATCCACAGCAGCCGGGTTCCTCCCCGACACCGAGATGGCAACCAGCAGCTCTTCTGGTCTGGGGTCAGCCGCATCCAGCCAGACAGGCGAATATCCCTCCACTCTCTCCGCCTGCGACGTAGCCGTAACCGGCCGGTGGTGTACCATGGTTCCGGGGACAAATATGGGACAGATCAACGCCAGTCCACCGGTCCGGTAGAACAACTCCGCGGCCAAAAGCCCGGCGTGACCGCTGCCGAAGACGAAAATGCGCCGCCGGCTGCGCACCGCCTGAGTCATCCAGTCGACCAGCTGTGCCATCTCCTTTTCCTGCTCCTCAGCCTGCTTGTGAATCAGACCGACCACCTTCTGTAGGTAGGCGGAAAAGATCGCTGCAGAAGCGCCAACCTCTCTGTCACCATCCATGCTTTTCATACCTCTCCTCAGCCCGCCGGTTTACCTGCTCGGTACCCGGCCGGTTTATGCTCTGGTATACAGACGGGGTCAGACCGCGGTCGGCAAGGCGGCTGGCAACCTCCGCTGTGAGGGCCCACAGGGCACACACCGCGCCGATTCCCGAAGAGGGTATCATTTTCTGCCGCATGCCGGGCAGGGTCAGTGAGGCGTCACCGTACGGAGCGTGATTATCTATCACCACGTCGGCTACCTCAAACAGCCTCCTGCCGCAGGGGTGTTCGGATTCCAGGCGGCTAGAGTACGACAAAGAGGTGATCCCCACCACCTGCGCGTCCCTTTTTTTCGCCCCCACCGCCACGCCCACCGGGGCCACGCTCTTTCCGGAAACGGAGCCGACAATCATCACATCATCGGAGCTGACCCGCGAGGCATCCAGGACGCACTCGATCAGCTCGGGCATATCCCCGGCATCTTGTGGCTCCACACCCTCGCGGCAGCGCACCGGATTGCTGACGGAAAACTCCCACCGCAGCGGTCGGTACAGCGCCAGTCCGCCCGCGCGGTGCACCAGCTCCCGGTCCACCAGGTGTCCGGTGTCAAATAAGTGAACCGCACCTGCACGGGTGACGCGGTCGACAATGATCTCGGCTGCTTTTTTGATATTCTGCATCTCAGTTTGCTCGACGGCATCAATAACCTGTCGGAAAAGATCGCACACCATTTCACCGGCCATGTTGTCTTTCTCCTTCCCGGTCGCAGTGAAACTTGTAGCCGCACCAGCTGCAGAAACTCCTGCTGTTGGGGGGGAAACCCGATGGGCTGTCTTCCGTCTCTATCTGCCTTACTGCGTCGGTGAGCCTGCGCCCAATAGAAGGGGACCCTGCCTCTGTGTTCACCGGGTAAAACTCCCCCGGGTGAAGGAAGTAAAAACCGGCGCGGTCCACGGTGTAGCCCAGTACGCACTCCACCGCCCAGCGGTACACCGCCAGCTGGAAGCTGTAATGCTCAGCGCGGTCCTGCATCTCGCAGCCGTCCACGCGGTCGCTTTTGAAGTCAACCAGCACCCAGCTGCCGTCTGAAGCCTCGTAAAGCTGATCTACTGTACCTACCAGGTAGGGCCGCCTGCTTTCTGCTTCTTCGGACAGAAGCGGGCAGGAAAACGCCCACTCGCTGAAGGCTCGCCCCCGTTCGTGGGCCCTCTTTATCTCCCCGTACACGGTTGATTCAAGCAGCGGGTCGATGAGCTGACGTATACGCTTTCGCATATTGTCCGCCACGGGCAGGTGTTCGGGCACTCCGCTTTCCCGTACCGCGATGTCGATGGCTGCGGGCACCTCCCTGTCCGGAAGCAGCTCACATACGCGGTGCGCAGCCGTTCCCATGGTCAGCGGGTCGATTTCCGCCTGCTCTGAGCGGGTTGACTCTGACCACAGCCCGGTCTCACCGCCAGAAAGCTCGGGCCATTTCAGCCGGTGCCGCAGCAGGTAAAGCCGCGGACAGTGATGGTAATCCAGAAGCGAAGTTACTGCATATCCCCGCTGCCGCACCTCTCCATCGGGGTCCACCGGTACGGTGGCTCCCTGCTCGACCGCCTGCCTGAGCTCCGGCAGGCTCCTTACGGACGCCCCGGCGAGATCTTCGGATGCGGCTACCTGCCTGTCGGACCGCGTAGCCTCATCCTGCCGGGAGGGATCAACCAGGCTCCATTTAACCCGCTTTTCTGCCTCAGTACCGCAGAGGCCATCGCCCAGCCATCTGGCATACGAGTTGGCCTGCGCCCCCGCCTCTTTCAGCAGGTCAGGAAAATCTGTCTGCGGCAGCCGGGTCATATCTTTGGGGGCCCACCCGGTCAGCACCAGCTTCCG
Organism: Clostridia bacterium; assembly: GCA_003551215.1. GTDB lineage: Bacteria > Bacillota > Sulfobacillia > SLMV01 > SLMV01 > PUMD01. The sequence continues at coordinate 16,404 of PUMD01000001.1, forward strand.
TTTAGCCCGGGTGCAGGCCACGTAGAATATCCGCTGCTCTTCGGCCAGGGCGGTCTCCTTTTCCCATTTTCTCAGCTTGCTGTGCAGGGTATCTCCCGGCAGACCCATATCCAGAGTCAACCCCTCCTGCGGATGAAAAAGGCGGGTGTACCTCAGCGAATACGAACGAGAGGTGAAACAATTCGGGACAATGACCACGGGAAATTCCAGCCCCTTGGCCTTGTGTATGGTCATCACCCTGACTACATCCGCATCCTCCGGTTCCATCTGGGCCTGACCCTCATCCGACGCCACGTCCATAAGCGTCTCGAGGTGCCGGGCGAATTGGGCCAGCTGCATGCCCTGCTGACCGCAAAGCTGCTCTGCGATGTCGCAAAGCTTGTCGAGGTTGGCCTCTATACGGTCGCCATCCGGCCAGGCGGAGGTGGTCTCGATGTAATGGCTGCTCTGCAGAACCTTGCGCAGAAGACCCTCAACCCCCAAAAATGCCGACAGACGCCTCCACCACTTCAGCCTTTTTACTGCCCTGGCCAGGACGGGGTGCTCATCCTCAGGGGTGGATGCATCCATCATCTGGTCCCACAGTCTGTCCCCATCGCATCTGCTTAAGGCGAAAAGATTTGCATCATCAAGGGCAAAAAACGGCGAGCGCAGAAGGCCTGCCAGGGCGATGTCGTCGGCAGGGTCGGCCAGCCAGCGAAGCAGCATCCGCACATCTGTGACTTCCTGAGTGGCGTAAAACCCGGTGCCCCCCACCACCCGGTGCGGTACACCGTGCCGGGCCAGCTGGTCGGCCACCGGCTGCAGGGTGCTGCGGGAGCGCACCAGGACGGCAACGTCACCAAAGGACCCCTCGCCTGTACTGTAGCTGCCGATCCAGCGGGCTATTGCCCTGGACTGCTGTCGCTTTTTGTCACCGTCGGGGGGCTGCCTTTGAACCAGCAGCATCTGCAGCGGGTATTGGTCGTCATCTCCGTCGCTGACCCGGCCGGACTTTTTCGTAAGGGGTACGTAGTCGTCGAAAATGCCGCTGAATCCGGCGTTGAAAACCTCAAGCAACCGCCGGCTGCTGCGGAAGTTATCGGTCATGAATATATCCTCGGCACCGCCTTCCCGCAGCCTCTGCTGCGCCCGGCGGTACACCTGCACGTCCGCACCGCGGAACCGGTAAATGGACTGGTCGGCATCTCCCACCAAAAACAGCCCCCCGCGACTGCGGTCTGCCCGACCCAGCCGCCGGATGAGCTCCCACTGCACGCCGTCGGTATCCTGAAACTCATCCACCAGCAGGTGGGTGAACCGCCGCCGCAGTTTCTTCTGTATTTCCGGATGCTGCCGCAGCATATTAAGCAGCCTGTCCTGCTGGTCATCGAAATCCACAGCCGCGTTCTCATTCTTTGCGGCAGAGAAGCGCCGGGAAATCTCCCCCACCAGGCAAAAGATTGCCTTGAGGACCCCCCGTTCCTTCATGACTGATGACCTGGCGGCTAAAGCAGACTGGATTTCGTGCAGCCGTTTCACCTCTTTTTTCAGTATATTGGGGCAGTGCTGCGTTCGCAGAAGGTCCACCAGCCGCTGCAGCATTCGCTCGGGTTCATCGTCCAGCTTTTGCTTCCAGGTGGGCCACACCTGTGTCAGCTCCTCCAGAAGCGGAGGATATACCTTGGCGCTCCGCAGGGCAGAATGACCCTTTTTGTCGATGATCTGCTCTACGGTCCTGCGGATTTTCTGCACCTCATCATCCTTCAACGCCCGGCACATCCGACCCCCGCTGTCCCATCCGTTGTCGTCTCCTCCCACCTGACAGAATATCTCCCGTAGGGAGTCCATGGTCATCTGCTGCAGTTTCTGCCAGTCCACCGCCGAGCTGCGGCCGCGGTAGTAGACATCCCGCAGGATTCCCCGGTAAGAGGCTCGGCGGTAAGTAGAGTATGCAAATCTATCAGCAAACTGCTGCAATGCCTCCTCATCCGCCTTCTGCGCAAACCAGTCGGCTCCGTTCAGGGCCTGATGTACGGTCTCGGTGATGATTTCGTCCAAAAGCAGGCGTCTTTGATATGAGTCCAGCACGGAAAACTCCGGGTCGAGCCCCGCCCTGTGAGGATAGCTGCGCAGGATGCGGGTGCAAAAGCTGTGGATAGTACCCATCTGGATGTGATCCATGCCCCAGACCAGCGAGCGCCAGCGCCGGGCCTCGGTCTCGTTTCCGTCCGCCTGACAATGCCTCCAACGCTTCAGCATGCGCTCCCGCAGTTTCTGCCGCATCTGTACAGCGGCCTTATTGGTGAATGTAATCGCCGCTATGTTCTGCGGCTTCACCCCTTTGGCCAGAAGCTGTTCTATACGTCCCACCAGCACCAGCGTCTTGCCGCTGCCCGGTCCTGCGGATACCAACACATCCGAATCGAAGTGAGTCATCGCCCGCCGCTGTGGACAGGTGGGTTCGAAGCCAAACCTGACCTCGTTGGTTTCATCGGTCATCCTTGCCGCCACCTCCTCCTGCTGATGGCACATCTGATTTGCACTTCAATCTCTCCTGCTGCCCGCGGCATACCCCGGCGTAGGGGCATCTGCGGCAGCTGGCATGGTCGGATGGCGCTACGGGGAACTGCCCTTGCCGCATTGCCCCAAAGTACCTGCTGAGATGATCCAGCGCCTCCCTCAGTACGCTTTCAAACTCCCCGTCACACAGCGGCTCCACCTGCTTGCGGCTCTCATCAAGACCCAGGAGTCGGGCTCCCTGCTGGGTGTAGACCCCTTTGTGCCAGCTGGCTTTGCTCATGCTGATGTAGGCTCCGCCCTCCACCTTCAGGTTCTCAAGCTGCCGCCGCGCAGCAAGGAGATAAAGCGGCATCTGCAGGTCGTCGCCGTCGCGAACTTCCTGAAGCCCCGGCGGCTCAGAGCTCAGCTTGTAGTCGAAAACTACCGCAGAGTCGGGCGCATCGCTGCCGGGAGCGTCGGTGCGGTCGACCCGGTCGATCTTTCCCCGCAGTACGACAGGTGCACCATCCGGGTAGACCGGATGGGCCGCGGTGCCCAGCTGCTCGGCCGACTCTCTGAACCTGAGTTCGAACTGATCGGGGAAAAGATGCATCTGGCCTGATGATGCGCTCATTCTTTCGAATTCGGCCTCCAGGAGACTGTCGAGGGTCTCCTGCCCGCGCCGGCTCAGCGAGGCGACGGTGCTTTCCGAAAGCCAGCTGCTTCCGCGGTGAAACTGACCGCAGTACTTGTCAAAAAGTCTCCTCAGGGCCCGGGGACGCTCGGATGGACTGTACTCCTTGAGGGCCACCTGCTGGCTTCGCTTCCGGTAGTACTCCTCCAGAACCTGATGGTAGATCTGACCCACAAACAGCGCCGATATATCCTCGGGTACGGAAAAGGGAGACTCAAGCTGGAGAAGCTGTTCGCAAAAGGACCGGAAAGGACAGCCCGCATACCTGTTGAAGGCGGTTATTGAAAGGACCGGTTCGCCGTCGAATATCTCCCGCAGATGAGCAGCTGCCCCTTCACCCTCCAGCACGCCGTCCCACTTTCCGTAATGAGGACCCCACCGCTGCTCCTCTGCCCGCAGGCAGCGGAGCATGTCTTCGACCGTACCGCCCGGTATGTTCCCCTTCGACGGTGCTACCTGCGGGTCAATTCCCTCCAGATGGGGGCCGCAGAAACTGTTCTGCAGCAGCTTGGCTCCGCCGTGCTGCCCCACAGAAAAGCCAAAGGTGCGCACCAGGCTGCGCCTCAGGTCAGATGGACAGGTGATGCTGTGTATTTCGTCTTTCCCGGCGGCAAGCGTGTAGTCGGTACGGTCCACCGGCCACACCGCCTCTATCTCCCCCAGGTAGGGAGAGGCAGCCTGCGGGTCGCCGGACAGCTGCAGAGGCCGCAGCAAAATGAGCTGCTGGGCGACAGCATCGACCAGGCGGAAGAAAAGATCGGCCTCCCGGCGGTCTTCGGCCCGGGGGTCACCCCAGTCACCCCAATCTTGTGCTGCTTCCGACGGCTGTTCAAGCAGGCGGTTTTCCAGCCAGTTTTCCGGACGGCTGCGGGGAAAAGTCCCCTCAACCATGTAGGGGATCAAGACCAGATCGTAGCTGCCTGAGGCCGCCTGAGAAGCACTGGCCAGGTGCACGCCCCTTCCCTGCAGGGGACTGCCGGCGAGGGCCTGTATAGACCGGGGCGGCTCAAAGATCAGCTCGGACAGCAAGTCTCCAACCGCCCGGCGTAAAATCTCCCAAGATACGGTTTGCTCCCCCGGGGACCAGACCGCCCGTCCCAGTTCGTCGAGGGTCCACAGAAGGTGTTTGTGCACAGCTTTCTGCGCTGCGGCATCCTCAAGCAGGCTGCTGCTGTAGCCTCCGTCTTCACGCACCAGCTGCTCAAGCCGCCGGGGTATTCCCAGACGGCTGATGCAGCTGTGCAGGTGCCCCAGCATATCCGACCAGTTCAGCTGCCCGCCTTCCGCCGAAATCAGCACCACATCCATAAGCTGTGAGACCTGGTTTTTCACTGTTTTTACCATGAGCAGCTGCTCCCGCAGTGAATCGGTGCTCCCCCAGCTGAGGCTGCCTCCACCCTTTATCCGGTAATTCAACGAATCAACAACTTCATCCAGCCTCTGCAGGATTTCCTCTCCGGTGCAGTTTTGCGGCACCATCCGCGAAAGCTGGGTAAGATCGACATCGCTATCATCGGGATGCCACGGTGGACAGAAGTACGGGGAGCCGGCCAGCCGGATTATGTTCTCTGCGGTGGGCTCTGAAATAACCTCTACCACCGCCTTTACCGTCTCACCCAGTCGGGTGTCCCCCAACGGAGTGCGGGCCGGATCAACATAGGGCACCCCGGCTCTTTGCAGCTGCCGGGCTATCCTCCGGCGATGCTTGTCGTCTCGAACTACCACGCAGCAGTCCCCCGGGCGGCGGCGTCGTGAAGCCAGCTGCTCTTTGAGACAGGCGGCCACCCTGCTGGCCTGCTGCCTTTCATCTGCAACAGTCCAGATGCAGACCGTCGGTGCGGCTTCTTGCTTTCCCACCTGCTGTGCGGGAGGTACGGCACGGAACACCCTCCACGAAAGCGAACCAGGATCCGTTGCCGGCCGGTAGGTGGTAACATGCTGCGCCAGCGGTCCCAACTTGCTGGCGAGTTCTTCTGAGGCAGGATAAAGGTCCGGCCGGTCGGGGTCATGCGGGAGATAGATATCGACGCTGCCGCACTGCCGGGCCACCGCCGCCAGAAGGCGCATCTCCGGCGGCCGCATGTGCGAACAGTCCTCCACCACCATGCGGCGCAGGTGTACACCCTGCCGTTGTGTTTCGCTGCGCAGAAGTTCGAAGTGGCGAAGCAGGTCTGTCCAGTCCTTTGCTTCAAGAAGAGTCTCCCACTCTTTCATGACCGCGAAAATCTCAGGCGGCATCTGTCGCTTTACCTGTCGGGCGGAAAAACCGTGCTGCCGCGCCTCATTGATAAATCCCGCCACCGATCTGGCCATTCCACCGGCATCCCACACGTCGGCCAACCCCGAATCATCGCCGGGAGGCCGCGCGTGCAGACACATGCGGATACCGATAAGCTGTTCGAACCAGCCGAGGCGTCTGGCTGACAGATCCAGCCGACGCGTCAGGCGGTTTACCCAGCCACCCCACATTTGAATCGGGACATCAGCGGTGCGGTGGCCCTGCTGTTGGGCCAGCCGGTAGTACATTTCTCTCCGCCTAGCCAGCGTCTCCCGGTCACGCACCAGATACACGCAGGTTCCGCCACGTCCGGATTGCACTATCTCGTGGATAGATTCGAGGCCGCTGCGGGCAAGCTGCTCTAGCTGCATATCAGACCTCCTGTCTGGTCGTACGGCACTGAAGAGAAAAGGCTATCGAAAGGTACCTTCCCTGGCAGCGCGGAGACTTGGACCAGTTTGTTGTCGTTTTGGCGGTCTCGGACGAGGCCGCTGGGATAAGCTGAGACAATAGACCCAAATACCGAAGGGCGGTACAGGAGATGGACTCCGGCACCGCCCTCACCAAGTATCATCTTGCGGGGTCGCTACTCACAGCTGGCAGCTTCGCCCCGTTGGGATCCATCCGCTGTGTCGTCAGCGGAGTCCGTCTCATCCTCACGCTCCTGCTTGAGCTTCTCCTTGAAAAGATTCTTCTTCGTCTGCATTATAAGTTCAACAAAACTGTGCTTTCTCCTGCGGAGCTGTTTTCTCCGCTCCTCAAGTCTCTCCTCACTTATCGACTCTGACATGCACCGGCGCCCCCTTTCTCGGGCTCGGCGTTCCCTTCTGCCGCGGCCACGCGGCCGGCGGCAGCGGGGAACTTCTATACAGAAGCAGTAAGCTCGCCAGGTACCGGCGAACCCGAGGTAGTTGGTCAAAACTTGACTTGTCCGTCGTCTTTTGGGACCAGTCCCAGATGGACTGCCCCACAGTTTGAGTTTGCTTTATTTGAACCACAGCTACCTGTTTTAATTCGCCATTCGAAGCAAATTTCCTCCCTGCCATGACGATCAGTTCACTACAATAATGTTACATTACTCCAACCACCGCGCCTCAACAGAAAAGGGGCTCCCTCAATTCGGTGCGTGTCCCTATTATCGGAAGCAAACCAGAGTATGCGTGAAGTTAGGCATAGGCAGGACTTATGACGGAGATGAAAAAGCAAGCAGCAAGCGAAACCTCCTTGGGCTGCCCGGTGGCCTGACAGAATGCCTCCAGGTGAGCCAGGTTGCTGACGGCCGTTCCGGGGTGATCAAAGGATGTCAATCTCAACCAGAAAGCCAGGATGTAAGGCCCCTCAGCTGCTGCTTTCATGCAGCAGCATGCGCTGCTTCAACCGGGTGCCCCCACCGAAGCCCCCCGGCGTTCCATCGGCACGCACTACCCGGTGACAGGGGATGAATATGGGTATGGGATTTGCTGCGGCCGCACTGCCCACAGCCCGCGCCGCCCCCGGCTTACCCAACCTGGCGGCAATCTCTCCGTAGCTTAGCGTCTCCCCGAAGGGGACCTGCAGCATCTGCTCCCACACCGCCTGCTGAAAGGCAGTTCCCCGGGGGAAAAGGGGCAGACAACAACAGTCAACCTCGCGATTGAGGTAACCGCGCAGCCAGCTGCGGTATGCACCGGTCCGCCGATACTCCCGGTCGTGCACCAGCCTTATGTCGGGATCTATCTTTTTCTTCGCGTGAAGATCATCTCGCGGTGCGCCAAACAGTGAACTGGCCACCAGTCCCCGGTCGTCGGCGGCCAGGTGAACATCTCCCCACTCAGTCGTCATGCAGCTGTACCAGATACCGGACATGTTTCATCCTCCCGATGCACAATACCGGCGGGCCGGATAGTCCGTCCTGCCCATCCGACCCGCCGCACGCTGATCTTTTTTGTCAGTTCAGAGAAGCTCCTTCGCCCAGTCGATTCCCAGCTCTGCCAGACGCGCGGGCGTGGGGCGACCCAGATCATCCCACCCCATAATTCGGTAGTAGGTGAGACGGGCCTTGTTGAACTCCTTGCGGTCTATGCCCAGACCGGCTATGGGACCCTTTTCGTGTCCCCGGAAATAGCGGGTATTCAACTCGTCGTCCCGGTCATCAAAGCCGGCCCGCAGGTTGAATATGCGCGCCATGGTGCAGGCCCGTTCGCCCACCTTGAGCAGCTCGTACAGTCTGGTGTCCCAGCCGGTGACTGCCCTGCTGATCTCAATCAGCTCCCTGGTTGACCAGGCAACAAACTGGCACATCACCGCGCAGTTTTGCAGGTGCTTCCAGTTGCTGTCGTAATAAAGCATTCTTACCTTGGCGTCGCTTAAGTCGCTGGGCGGCAGCGGATCGGTTATGCCGTATATATTCAGCGAATCCGCGCTCTTGGCGTAAGCGGTGTCATGCATGTTGTGGCAGTGGTCCGCCCCGGTGGGTGATACCGAGTACCCCACGCCCAGCGCCTGCTTCAGCCGCGGCTCGTGCATCGGAACTTCCTGCCCCTTTACATGCAGGGCCAGGGGTTGTGCTTCCGGACCGATCTCCTCGGCCACCCGGGCGGCGCCTTCTGCCAGCAGCTGCCCTACGCCCTCGCGGCGGGCGATCTTCTCCACCAGCTGCAGCATTGCGTCTGCGTTGCCGAAATTGGCGCTTATGCCGTCCAAGTCCTCCTCTGAGAGGATGCCGCGTTCGAAGCACTCCATGACGAAACTAATGGTCATTCCGCAGGATATGGTATCAAGACCCCAGCGGTTGCACATCTCGTTGCCCTTGGCGATCGCCTCCAGGTCATCTATACCGCAGTTGGAGCCCAGCGAACCGATGGTCTCGTATTCCGGCCCGCCGTAGGTGGGATCGACGTCGTACTCCTCGCTGGCCACAACGCGCTTGCAGTAAACCGGGCAGGCGTAGCAGTTTTCCCGGTCGACCAGGATGGTGTCCCGCATGGTCTGTCCGGAAATCTTCTCCGCACCCTCGAAATCTCCCTCCTGGAAATTTCGGGTGGGCAGACCCCCGGAGGTCTTGAGATTCACCACCCCTCCGGCGGTTCCGGTGTCCTTGAGCCCGGCGCTGCGCTCTCCGGAGTTGACCGCCTGGTTCATCATGCGGGAGTACTCCATCATCTTATCCCGGTCGGCCACCTCAATATCTCCGCTGCCCCGAACCGCCACCGCGCGCAGCTTCTTCGATCCCATGACCGCGCCCATGCCGGTGCGGCCCGGGAAGTGAGTCAGGTCGTTGACCACGCAGGCGTAGCGCACCAGGTTCTCGCCGCCTATGCCGCACTGGGTGACCCGTACTTTGTCATCTCCCACATCCTCACGGATGAGCTCCTCCACCTCGGCGGTATCCTTACCCCAAAGATGGGAGGCGTCGCGGATCTTCACGTCCTGATCGTCTATGAAAAGATAAACCGGCTCGTCAGACTGCCCCTCTACGATGATGTGGTCGAAACCGGCTTTCTTCAACTCCGTCATCCAGAAGCCGCCGCCCTGCGCATCGCCGAACCCGCCGGTCAGCGGAGACTTGGCCCCCACGCTGTTGCGGCCGCTTCCGGCCAGCGGGGTTCCCGTCAGGGCACCGGTGGCAAAAATCAGCTTGTTTTTGGGCCCCAGCGGGTCGCAGTCCTCCGGCACCTCTTTCAGCAGGTAGTATGCAACGACGGCGCTTCCGCCCATGTATTTGCGGTACCAGTCATCATCGGGCTCCTCCACCGAGATACAGCGGTCGGTCAGATTGACCCGCAGCACTTTTCCAACGTAACCGTAAGGCACAGTTTCTACCTCCCCGTATTTTGTGTTAGAATCTCTTTTCGACAATGTTTAATGCGGTCGGTCTGCTGAGGTCAGCCGCGGTTCAGCAGACCACCGGATGCATTGAAACCCAGGATAATGGCGCCCCACATCTTCTTGAAAGCCACCAGATAGTCGGCATCTTCAATCTGCACCGTCTTCGGCCCTACCCTCTGCACCGACGGGAAGAGACAGGCCATCCCCGCCGACGGGGTGGTCTTGAAGGTTACCCGGAATTTTATCTGTTCGGACGGGCACACCGGCGATACTTCATCTGCCGACTCCAGCGCCCCGGCGGCAGCTTCCCGTATCATCTCTTCTGTCTCCGACGGAGGCAGGCATTTGGCCGCAAAACGGTCCAGGCCCTCCTTGACAGCAACGCCACGCACCCCGGGGATCTGTTGAGCCTGTCCCACCACTTTGTCATCCCCGGTGACCAGCACCAGCGGTACGTCGAAGTAGCCGGCTATGCGTGCGTTGATCTCCAGCTCGCCCACCACCTCACCGTTGTAACGTATCTCCTCGACGGCTGAACCGACAAGGGTATGGTTGATCACGCCACCCTCTGTCCCCTCATGGGCATGGTAGGCCACGAAAAAGGCAGCGTCAAAGCTCCCGTCGATACCCTGCATCTGCAGAAGGGGTTTGTTGCTGCCGCTTATCAGCCGACCTTTTTCCTCCAGTTCCTCAATCATTATGTTGGTCATTGGGCCGTGGCTATCATTGACCAGGACTTCTGAGGCTCCAGCATCACGGGCCCCTTTTATCGCAGCGTTTACATCTGCGGTCAAAAGCTTTCTGAATCGTTTGTACTCGCCTTGCTTCGCAGAGCACTGACCCGAGCTGGTAACGCCAGTTGCTCCCTCCATATCAGCTGAGATGTATACTTTCATTCCCGCAACTCTCCTCTCCCCTGCTTCCCGGGGACTTCAGATATGGGTCACAACTTCATCCAGACTGCGCCTCGCTCTCGGCTGGGGATCCGAAGCCGGATGCCCTATGGGTATCATGGCAACCGGACGGCGTCCCTCCGGCAGGGTAAGAACTTCCGCGCAGCGCTGTTCATCAAAAGCACCGACCCAGCAGGCCCCCAGGCCCCGGGCGTGTACTTCGAGCAGAATATTCTGAACGGCGGCTGCGGTATCCTGCAGACAATAAAGACTCCGCCCCCGGTCTCCGTACCTTGCGGCAGATGTTTCCGGTTCAGCGCAGACCACTATAACCACAGGGGCCTGCACGACGAACTGCTGGCCGCCGGCGGCCTCGGCCAGCTGCGCCCGCATCTCAGCGTCCCTGACCGCATAAAAATGCCAGGGCTGCCGGTTGCCCGCACTCGGCGCCCATCTCCCCATATTCAGCAGGTGCCGAACAGTCTCGTCGTCTACCTGCTCATCTGTGAAGCTCCGCACGCTTCTGCGCTGCTTGATGACTTCCTCCATGCTCACACACATCACCTCCGGAAGATATCTTCGTCTCACATGGACTTGCATATTATCCGTCAGCTATATTTTCTTTCGCCAAAGGAAGTCAGAATCCTACCTCCGGGCAGCGATCGCTGCATCATCCGCCATCTCCCGTCGGACGTGCTGCCCGCTGCCCGGGCAGGTGAATCGGTTCCCTGCCGCGCTGCACAGCAACCGCACCGGTCAGCACCAGGACCACCGCTGCCACCATGGGCGCGTTCAGCGGATCAGAAAAGATCAAAAAACCCAGCACGGGAGAAACCGCGTTGCCGGCGGCAGTGATGATATTAACGCTGCTTATTTCCGTAAGCGACAGGGCGGTAGTCAACGATACCTGCGCGGCCAGATTGCACAACCCGGCGACCACCAGATAGGGCATCTCCTCTGGCGGCAGCCACCAGGAGCCTATGGTTCCGCGCTGCCAGAGGGCCACATTCACCACAGCCAGCCCCACCGTAATGGAAAAAAGCAGGACGGTGAAGCGGTCCGCGCCCGCCAACATTGCCAGCCGGTTGACCGCCGCCTGACCGGACCAGCACAGGGCCGCCACTATGCCAAAAAGCAGCGCCCAGGCCCATCTTTCTCCGGGGGCCTCAATCATGCTTCTGCCCCATCCCAAAAGCAGCAGCCCGGCACAAAAGCAGATCAACCCGCGTATCATGCGGGGAGTTATCCGCTCCCGCAGAAACAGCCACCCGAGCACCGCACCCCAGATTGCCGTCGACTGAATGGCGGGAATGGTCACCGTCACCCCGCCTTCCCGCAGCGCCAGCACCCAGAGTATATTTCCGACTCCGTAGCTGAAGGCGGCCCCAAATGCCAGCAATCCAAGCTGGTGAAAGCCGACAAAAGATCTCGTACCCGGCGTCAGCTGAGCCCTGCGCTTGCCGCTTGACACCACAACGTAAAGGGAAACCAACCAGGCGGGTACGGCCATAACCGCTACGCCAAAGATTGGGTCCACCGTGGGGGCAGCCGCCCGCAGGGTGAGGCCCTGCGTGAGGTAGCTGGCGGCTGCAGCGACTGCCCACCACTCTCCATGGGAAAACCTGCGCAAGTTCGATACCTCCAATCGCCAAATTCAGCATATTACGAAATCATTCTGAGCTGTACCCCTGTCAGCCCCTGTCTGCAAATCCGGTGGGAGGAAGAATCAGTCTGGCGCAGAAAATAGATACAATAGCACCGCACAGATAACTGCGGCACCCCACCAACCCCGCTGGGGTTTTGTTGGAATAAAGACAGATACAGCTGCAGAGAAGGGAAGGGAGGCCCTGAGGATATGAACGACAGAGAGTCATCCAAACTACAGGAGGGGAAAGATTTTCTGAGCCAGATATGTGAAGCACACGGCATCTCGGGCGCCGAGGATGAGCTGGGCGACATGGTTGCCTGGGCCTTTGAACCGCTGGTCGACGAGATTCGCACAGATGCCCTGCGCAACGTCATCATGCTCAGGCGGGGCAGCGCAGATAATGGCCCTTCCGTAATGCTGGCCGCCCACATGGATGAAATTGGGCTGGCAGTTACCAAGATCGAGGATGAAGGCTTTATCCGCTTCACTGCCGTGGGCGGTGTAGACCCGCGCAACCTGCTGGCCAAGGAGGTGTTGGTTCTTGGGCGCAGAACCCTGCCCGGCATTGTGGGCATCAAGCCACCTCACCTGATCTCGCCGGATGAGCGCGGCAAGGCCATCAAGCGGGAGGACATGTTCATAGATGTCGGCCTGGACGCCGACGAGGTAAGAAAACAGGTATCGGTAGGTGACCTGATCGCCTTCGACCGCAGCGCCGAAGACCTTGCAGGCGACCGCATCACCGCAAAAGCGCTGGACGACCGGGCGGGTGTAGCCGCCCTGTACGAAGCTGCCCTGCGTCTGCAGGACCTGCGGCACGATGCCGACATCTACCTGGTGGCCACGGTGCAGGAAGAGGTGGGGCTGCGGGGAGCCATGACCTCAACCTACGGCATAAGACCAGACATGGGGATTGCGGTGGATGTGGGGCTGGCTGAAATGCCCGGAGTCCCGGAAGAGCGCTCGCTGAAGATGGGCAAGGGACCGGGGATCGGACAGGGAGCCAATATACACCCGCACCTGCACGAAAAACTGGTCTCGGTGGCCAAACAGCAGCGCATTCCAAACCAAAAAGAGGTCATTGCTCACCGCAGCGGGACAGACGCCTGGGCAATGCAGGTAACCAGAAGCGGCGTTCCCACTGCAGTGCTGTCCATCCCGCTGCGCTACATGCACACCTCAGTTGAGCTTGTGTCATGGTCGGACGTGAGGGATACCGCGGCACTTATGGCCGAATTCTGCGGCAGCGTTGACCGAGAGTTTGTGGAGGGATTCTACCATGAAAATACTGGCTAGGCTGAGCGAGGCTGACGGCGTCGCCGGCGACGAACAGCAGGTGCGCAAACTGATCCGCGAATTCGCCGAGCCGCACTCCGATGATATGCGCGTGGATGCGCTGGGTAATCTGATGGTCACAAGATCAGGTGACCCCGACCTGCCGGCGGTCATGATCGCGGCTCACATGGACGAAGTGGGTCTCATGATCTCCCATATACAGAAAAACGGCCTGCTGAAGTTCTACAAGGTCGGAGGCATCGACGACCGCGTCCTGCCTTCCTCGGTGGTTCGCATCGGGGAGGACAAGGTCGCGGGAGTGATAGGGGCAAAACCCGTTCACGCGCAGAAACCCAGCGAATGGAAGAAAGTAATTCCCTACGACAAGATGTTCATCGACATCGGAGCCCAGAGCGAAGACGAGGCCCAAAAGAAGGTGAAGCCCGGGGACTACGCCGCCTTTGCCACCGAGTTTGGCGAAATGGGTGACGGGCGCCTCAAGGGTAAAGCCTTTGATGACCGGGCCGGCTGCGCCATGCTGCTGGAGATCCTGTCCGCTGACCACAGCGTGCCCCTGCAGGCGGTGTTCACCGTGCAGGAGGAGATCGGACTGCGCGGCTCACAGGTGGCGGCCTGGGATCTCAAGCCAGATCTGGCCCTCGTGTTCGAGGGCACTACCTGCGCGGACATCCCCGAATCCGAAGAGCACGGCTACTCCACCACCATGGGTGAAGGCCCGGCCATCTCCATAATGGACCGCACCAGCGTGGCGCACCGGGGAATCGTCTCGCAGCTGGTGAAGCTGGCGGAGGAAAACGATGTGCCGTTTCAGTTCCGCAGAAGCACCGCGGGCGGAAATGATGCCGGCCCGATACATCTCACCCGCGAGGGAATACCAACGGCGACTGTCTCTACTCCCTGCCGGTATATTCATTCGCCGGTGTCTGTACTGAAAGAGTCTGATTTCGAAAACGGCGTACGTCTGATCGAGCTATTCCTGCAGAGCATTGAAAGGGGGTTCCGGCCGTGAAAGAACTGATCAGAAAACTGGTGGAAACCTTCGGTGTGGCCGGACATGAAGAACCGATAGCAGACCTGATTTGCGACGAGATCGCCGATGACGTCGATGAGATCCGCCGCGACACCCTGGGCAATGTGATCGCCGTCCGGGGGGTGCAGAACGATGGGCCGACGATAATGTTTTCCGCCCACATGGATGAAATCGGCTTGGTCGTAACCCACATAGATGAAAACGGATTCCTGCGGTTTTCCAACGTTGGTGGAGTAAACCCTCACCGGCTGTCGGATCAGCGCGTGGTGTTCGCCAACGGTCGGATGGGATGCATCGGACACGAGAGGCTGGAGAAGGTAACCGACCTAAAAATGGAAAAAATGTTCATCGACATAGGCTGCAGCAGCGCTGACGAGGCAGAAGAACACGTCAGCATCGGGGACGTGGCCTCCTTTTTGCGTCCGATGAATGACCTGGGGGACCGTCTGGTTTCCAAAGCCATGGACGACCGCATAGGGTGCGCGATACTGATTCAGGCGCTGAAGGAAATGAAGGATACCCCCAACCGGGTAGTGGCGGTATTCAGCGTGCAGGAGGAGCTCGGCCTGCGCGGCGCCCGCACGGCAGCCTATCAGGTCGAACCGGACCTGGGGGTGGCGCTTGACGTGACCGGTGCCGGCGACACGCCGAAAGCCCGGCGCCTTGATGTGTCGCTCGGCGACGGAGCGGCGATAAAGGTAATGGACCGCAGCCTCATGACCCATCCGGCGGTCAAAGGGTTGATGGTGCGGCTGGCGGAGGAAAATGACATACCTCATCAGATGGAGGTACTGGAGTTTGGCGGAACCGATGCGGGAGCGATTCACTTAAGCAGGACCGGCGTCCCCTCCGGATGCATTTCCATCCCCACCAGGTACCTGCACGGCCCAAGCGAGATGGTCGATTACGGAGATGTTCGCGCCTGCGTGGACCTGACCGTGGCCATCGCCGGGGCCGAAAACCTGGATCTCAGAAGATAGCCAACATTGAAGCGTGCCGCCGGGCGGAGTCCGTCTTCGCCCGGCAGACCATCGAATTGGGGGATCCTCATGGGCAGCAACGATAATATCATCACCATCGAGCTGGCCGGAGAACAGCACCACCTTCCGCTTAAAAACGGAGATGATCCCGACTCGCCGTCGCTCCGCCTCGCCGGAGACGTGCAGATTACCAACGTGTGCGCCGGGATCCTGGCCCCCCGTCTTGCCCAGCTGCAGTGGGATATCCTGCTGCCGGCGGACCGGGATGCGGTACCGCTTGCGCACATGGTGAGTACTTTTTTGGGGCGCAGGCAGTACGTTGTACCTGTAGAGACCGGGATCCAGCCCTCCGACGTGCGCCTGCCGCAGGAGGATATCCGCCTCGTTCGGGGACAGCGGGTGTTGGTTTTGCAGTCAGTAGCGTGTTCCCGCAGGCCGGCTGAGAGGATCTCGGGCCTGCTGGATGAGCTGGGGGCCAAGCTGGCAGGGAAGGCAGCCGTGGCAGTGTCAGAAGATGTGCCCGGAGCCGACGATTACCTGGCAGTCTGCAGGTTTGACCCGACCGCACTGCAAAGAAGCTGAAACCATAGTTGTTTGACTCTCAAGATGAGGGCTGCTGCACGGGTCTAGCTGTCATCCTGCTTAACTCCCCGCATGCTGAGACTGATGCGCTGGCGTTCGCGGTCGATATCCATGACCATTACCCTGACCACATCTCCCACGCTGACCACATCGGACGGATGACTGACGTATCCATCGCTGAGCTCGGAGATATGAACCAACCCATCGCGCTTCACCCCGATATCTACAAAGGCACCAAAATCCACCACGTTGCGAACCGTGCCCCGGAGGTACATGCCCAGCGAGAGGTCTTCTGTGGAAAGCACATCTCCCCGGAATACCGGGGGAGGCATATCCTGCCTGGGGTCCCGTCCCGGCTGGCGCAAAGCAGCGAGAATATCGCGCAGGGTGGGCAGGCCCGTCCCCAGCTCATCTGCCAGCTTCTCCTCGTCCGCCGGCAGCCGGCTGTCCACATCCGGGAGCCCGCCGGAGGCCACATCGCTGACACCGGCATCCAGCCTCCGCAAAAGGCGCAGCGCAGCATCGTAGGATTCGGGGTGAATGGCAGTGGCATCCAGCGGCTGCCCGGAGTCGAAAAGCCGTAGAAAGCCGGCCGCCTGCCTGAATGTTTTTGGACCGATCCCCCGCACCTGCAGCAGGTCCTCCCGGCAGCAAAACCCCTCATCCCGCCGGTGTTGAACAATCCTCTCCGCCGCGGCAGGGCCGAGGCCGGAGACCCGCTCAAGAAGCGGTTCCGATGCGCTGGCCAGATCGACTCCCACCCGGTTTACGCACTTTTCCACCACAAAATCCAGCGTATCCTGCAGCCTGGTCTGATCCACGTCGTGCTGGTACTGTCCCACACCTATGGCCCGGGGGTCAATCTTCACCAGCTCAGCCAGCGGATCCTGCAGTCTCCGCGCTATAGATACGGCCGACCGCCGGGATACATCCAGCTGGGGAAATTCCTTTCTCGCCAGCGCAGAGGCAGAATAAACTGACGCCCCCGCCTCATTGACAATCGTGTACCGCACGGAATCATCTACCGGGCGGCCCCGGTTGAAGTCCCGGAGCACGCCAGCCACAAACTCCTCCGTCTGTCGCGATGCCGTGCCGTTGCCGATGGCAATGATATCCACCCGGCATTCTTCGATCAGGCACTCGAGCACCTGCTGTGCACCGGAAACATCGTTGCGCGGCGGAGTGGGATAGATGGCGTCCGTCTGCAGCATTGCGCCGGACTCATCGACCACCGCCACCTTGCAGCCGGTTCTGAACGCGGGATCGATACCCATGACCACTGCGTTGCGCACCGGCGGCTGAAGCAGAAGCTGTTCGAGGTTCTCGGCGAACACTTCGATGGCGTGCTCCTGTGCCCTCTCGGTCATCTGCGAGCGCAGCTGCCGCTTTATGGAGGGGCCCATCAGTCTCCGGTAGCCGTCGGCGATTGCCTCGGCTACATGGCCGGCCGCCGGATTGCCGCCCGTAAGCAGTATCCTGCGGTGCAGCTGGTCGATAAGCTGGTCTGACTCCAGCTGGATTCTGACCCGCAGAATCTCCTCTCGTTCGGCCCGGTCTATGGCCAGCACCCGGTGCGGCTTGATGTCCTGCACCGATTCCTCGTAATCGTAGTACATCTCGTAGGGTGTGCGCCCCTGCGGCTTCTCACCGGCCAGCCTGGTGCTGATCTGGGCTCGTTTCTGCATCCACCTGCGGGCAAAATCACGGTGGTCGGGGTCGTTGGCCACCCATTCGGCAATGATGTCGCGGGCACCGGCCAGCGCATCCTCAGCTGAACAGACCTCCGCGTCAGCATCGACAAATCCAGTCGCCGCATCCTCCACCGACAGATCATCATCCGGGTCCTCAGCGGCGGCATCCCACAGCAGCTGCGCCAGCGGCTCGAGTCCCTTCCTGCGCGCCCGGTCAGCACGGGTCCGGCGCTTGCTGCGGTAGGGGCGGTACAGATCCTCCAGCTCCTGCAACGTGCCGGCTGTCGAAATGCGCTCCCGCAGCTCATCGTCAAGCTTGTCCTGCTTATCAATCAGCTGCCGGATCTCGTCCTTTCTCCGGAGCAGATTGCGCATGTAATCCAGCCGCTTGCGCAGGCGCCTCAGAGTGTCCTCGTCAAGCGACCCGGTGGCCTCCTTGCGGTACCGGGCAATGAAGGGAATGGTGTTGCCTTCATCCAGAAGCGACGCGGTGCGGGTGACCTGCGTCTTTTTCAGTTGAAGTTCTTCTGCAAGCTGCCCAATTATCTCTTCGTTCATCATGCCAAGTAGTATATAGTCTCAGCCAGCAGAAGGCCAGCCGACCGCGCAGGCCATGCGTTGTACCCGGCTGGCAGGGGCTATCTGCCCGGCTACGGAATTCTTCGATGTCATCGGTCCTGTCATGATCGCGACTTCAGGCTCACATAGCGCCGCATCGGTCAGGCTCCGTGTTGTGGGCAAAACCCCCAGGCCCATCATCTACCTGCACGAATCCCCTGCCAATGCGGGGCAGGGACACGGTACCGAGATGCTCGCTGTGGGAGGACTGCTTGGTCTGCATCAGCATGCTCCCGGCGCAATACGCCGGATTACTCACCTTTGGAACCGGATGCCCTGTCCTCTGGGTCGTCAGCCAGCTCCAGATTGGCGATATCACCGGCAGTCAGGTGATCGGCGTCCCCCATTACCTCCAGCAGCCGACGGGCCGGATATACACAGATGGCCTCATCATGCACCACTGCGCACTCTGGATAGGGAGGCGCCTCTTCCTCCCTCTGATCACTCCGGGCGACGTAAGTAGCGATGCGAAGCTGAAGCGGAGTCATCTTCTCGGCGTATATGTATGCATCGATCTTGCCGTTTACCCCGGCATGGGCCACACCCTTCAGATCGCCCATGACGTAAACATTCCCCAGTGCCGAAACCCGCGCTCCCGGATTGACATTGCCCAGCAGGAGAAGGGATCGCGGTGAATGGATGCTCTGGCCGCCGCGCACCTGTCCGCAGTGCAGGTCCACCCAGTCCACCCCACCGTTTGGAGAGCCCTGCTGAAGCCTCTCGGATGCCGTCTCGCCTGCCTGAACCATCTCAGCAGTGGCGTGGTCACTTTCCCCTTCGGCACCCCGGTCGCAGCTTATCCCCAAAAGCGTCATGTCGGGGAAGCCGTCAAGGGCAGAGCTGATTGCCTTCGCCACTCCGGATGTCAGCGCATCGCGGGAGATCTCGACGGTCAGTTTGGCTCCCGCCAGAAAGCTTCCCACCGAGTCAAGCCTCTCGGTAAGCACCCGCTGCAGCTCCTCGGGCGGCAGAGCAGCTTCCTCCTCGGAGATGACCACGCGGATACCCTCATGTGAGCCTTTCAGTTCAATCACATCCACACCTCCTACCAGCATACCAGGCTGAATGCCTTACAACATTTTACATCCGCTCTTTACTTCTGTCCAGCCAGGTACGGGCGGCATTTGCCGCCCGTACCCCGAAGCACAACACCGGTCAGGGGATCAAAACGACCTTTCCGCAGTTGCCGTCTGCCATAAGCTGCATTCCTTCGGCGAAATCCTCCATGTCCATGCGGTGAGTGAGCACCGGCTCAATATCGAGTCCACCATCCAGCAAAGCTCTGACCTGATACCACGTCTCCCACATCTTCCGGCCGGCTATTCCCTGCACCGTAACCGACTTGAACACGATATCGTTGCCAACATCAAGGCAGACCTCGTTGTCCGACGGCACACCCAGAAGGCTAACCCGACCGCCCGGACGGACCATTTTCAGGGCCTGGTCGATAACCCGTGGATTACCGGACATCTCCAGCACCCCATCAACTCCCCGGCCATCGGTCAGCTGCATCACCCGCTGCACCACCGGCTCAGAACCAGCGTCGATGACATGATCAGCTCCCATTTTCTCAGCCAGCTTCAGGCGGTAGGGGTTGACTTCAGTGGCTATCACCTGTGCTGCACCACACTGCCTCAGCACCGGGATGCTCATCAACCCTATAGGACCACACCCGGTTACCGCAATACTGCAGCCGGCCACCGGACCTTCCAGCGCCGTATGTACCGCATTTCCCAGCGGCTCCTGCGCCGAAGCTACCGCCACGTCCAGATCAGGGTCGTTCAGCCAGAGGTTCTCCGCCGGCAGAGCCACGTACTCGGCAAAGCATCCGTCCACGTCCACGCCAATAATGGCGGTATCGGTGCAGACTCGTTTCTGTCCCACCCGGCACTGCAGGCAGCGGTTGCAGACGATGTGCGTCTCGGCGGAAACCATATCCCCCGGCTCGTAGTCAGTCACGTTCTCCCCTACCTCCACCACTTCACCGGCGAATTCGTGGCCGGCGATCAGCGGCGGCTTTACCCGGCCCTGCGACCACTCATCCCAGGAGTATATATGGTAGTCGGTGCCGCAGATGGAGGTAGCCAGCACCTTGATGAGTACGTCATCGGGACCAACCGAAGGCACATCAACCATCTGCAGGGTGAGTCCGGGTGCCCGCTGGGTCTTGACAAGCGCTTTCATCTTCTGCTGCATTGTTTTTCCTCCTCCCGGTTATCCTCTCACTTATCTGCTGAGCGAACGCACCGTTTCATCATCCAGCGCCTGTATCAATGCGACCAGCAGATCAACGGTCCGTTCGTAATCATCGATGGACAGTATGCCTGAGTGGGCGTGAATGTAGCGGGTCGGCACCCCCACAACGACGCTGGGAACCCCGCTGCGGTAGGTGTGAATATTCCCCGCATCGGTACCGCCGGCCGACATGACGGCAGTCTGAAGGGGTATGTCCTGCTGCTGGGCGACCTCAATGACAAGATCCCTCAGCTTCAGGTTGGGGATCATGCTTCTGTCGAAAAGTAGCAGCGATGGACCACCATCCAGCTCGTCAGAGGCGTCATCATCCTTGACGCCCGGCATATCACCGGCGATGCTAACCTCCAGTGCCACCCCGACATCAGGTTTGACCAGGTCTACGCTGGTCTCTGCCCCTCTCAACCCAACTTCTTCCTGCACTGTACCTACGCCAAACACGCGGTTTGGGTGTTCCCGGCCCCCCAGGCGGTGCATCAGGTCGACAAAAAGCGCGCAGCCGACCCGGTCATCCCAGGCCTTGCTCATTAGCAGGTGACCGTCGCCCATGCGGCTGAAAGGACTGTAGGGTATAACCGGGTCGCCCGGGCGCACACCCAGCTGCTGCGCCTCCTCGCGGTCGGCTGCTCCAATGTCAATGAACATGTCCCGCGTCTTCACCAGCTTGTTGCGCTCGTCCCGCGGCAGAATGTGCGGTGGCTTGGAGCCGATAACGCCGGGCAGTTCCCCCTCGGTGGTCATCACCACCACCCGGTGGCCCAGCAGCACCTGATCCCACCATCCGCCCAGCGTCTGAAACTTTATGAAACCATCTTCGGTTATCCTCTTGACCATGAAACCGATTTCATCCATGTGTCCCGCCAGCATTATTCGGGGTCCTTTTGGATCACCGGTCTTCTCAAAAATGACGCTCCCCAGTGCATCGTAGCTGGGCTCTGCCACATCCTTCAGCCAGCGAGTCAGAACCTCCGCCACTTCTCCCTCGTAGCCGGGGACTCCTGGCGCCTGTGTTATTTCCTCCAGAAACCTTATCCGCTCTTCTCTTTTCAGACCAGACATTTTGTACCTCCCTCAGCTGATACCAGGCATCTCAATTCACAGTGTCCTGCACATTCTCCCGCATGGCAAGCAGCAGTCGGGTAAATTGTGCTGCCGCCGCCTGTGCGCACACCACCGGGATCCGTAGTCGCCTCTGCACCGCAAGCGCATGCGACGGAGTATAGCCCATGCAGTCGAGGACGACCAGGTCCACAGTCCTTTTTTGGTAGACACGCATTACCCGCTCGAGACTCTCGTGGTCATCAAACCTATAAGGCGAATGCGCACGCACCGCCGGTGACCGGTATCCCTGCCCGACCCAGAAATCACCCAGATCCCGTATCTGGCTTTCATCGGGAACGACAACTCCCAGCTGCAGTTCCGACTCAGCAAAAGCTGCTGCCCCGACGACGCAGTCCAGAGCATCGCGGGGGTGCAGCACATCCACATCTGCTGACAGATTGAAATCGGCGGTACACAGCACAACCACTATCCCGCATCCCTGGCTCGCCAGTTCATCAACCCGCTTTTGCATCAGACCCTTTATCCGCCGCTGGGACAGTTTCACCACGCTGCCGTCTCTCAATCTGGTAACCAGGGCCTTTTCTGCAGGCTCTGGCTTTAGTCTACCGATCTCATCTGCGGCCAGTCCATCCAGGGCACCCAGCTGCCTTACTTCAACATACTTGCCCCAGACCGACCGCATGGGTTCAATCACGTCCGGACGGGGTGATTGTCCAATTGTTACCGTCCCCACTGTGCTCATAGTGAAACCCTCCCTCCGCACTACTGCTGGCACAGTCCCGCCGTCTCGGCCACACCAACTTTTCACCCCACTTTGGACATTTCCGCAAGTCGGTGCCGTTTTCCTGTCGCGAAGATCTGTCAGTCTCTGTCCCCTGGCAGCTGGGCAGGGTTTTGGGTCCGGCAAAAGTTTAATCGCTGCCTGGTCGGATGCATATATGTGTCTTGGAAGGGGTGTGGGATACCGATGTCACGAGCCGTCCGTCTGGCAGCCCTGATATTGCTGTGCACAGCCATTGCAGCAGCGGTGTACCTGTTTGCGTCAGGCAGACACCTGCACAGGGTCCACCCCCCTCCCAGCCCACCTGAAGAGGTACCCTCCGGAGGACAGCTGGTCCTGGCTCACCCCGGTATGGTCGGAGATGTGTTCCCCCAGCAGATCACCGACCCGGCAACTCGACTGGCCAGCACTCTGATTCATGAACCCCTGGCGGCGCGCGGCCCCTGCGGCACCCTGCAGCCGGTCCTGGCCAGCACCTGGTACAAAGAAGACGACGGCCGCAGCTGGGTTGTGCACCTGCGGGCAGGAGTTGCCTGGCACAACGGCGACCCCTTCACCGCGCAGGATGTGGTGGATAATTTCCACAGCGCCGTCGCCGACGACAGCATACCCTCGCCGCTGACTCCCCTTTTCGACAACGTGAGATCGATAACGCAGCTGAACGAACACTCAGTGAGGATAAACCTTGACGAGCGGAGAGGTACCCTCCCGCAGATGGCCACAGTGCCGCTTGTTCACCCGGAAAAGCTGCAGGGATACCCGCGAGCAACCTACAACTACCAGGCAACCGGAACCGGGCCCTTCCGCCTCAAACGCTGGTCGCCTCATACCGAGACTGTCCTGGCTGCCAACGATGATTACTGGGGTGCCCCCCCTCACCTGGACGGCATACGGCTGGTTCCCTTTGATGACTCTGAACTGCGCATCAGGTCGGTGCAAACGGGGTACGCTCACTGCACCTGGGTCAACGTCGCGCAGGATGCATCCCCGGGCCTGAAGGAAGAATCGATACCCACCTGGGACGTAGTTTACCTCGCTCTTCCGTCCAGAGGTGCCTTTCTGAGTGACGAGACCGCTCGCAGGGCTGTAGATAAAATCCTGCGGCTGACTGCAGCCCAGGACGGGTTCGTCTCCGGTCAGATGGCCACCGGACCGTGGCCCCCGGAAGTCCCCCTGCAGGTTGAAGCACCAGACGATCAGCCCGGGATTGATAAAGAGCAGCTGACCAGGATGCTCAACGAGGCAGGCTGGAGCCGGTCAGAAGGCCAGCGGTACCGCAGCAAGGGCGACCACCGGGCGTCCTTCCGCCTGCTGGTGCCCCAGTGGCGCAACCTTCCCCGGATGGCCGAGTGGATTTCCCGGGCTCTGAAGGAATTCGGGATACAGGCTGAAGTTGAGTCAGTCAGCCTGCATGCCATGCAGAAAAGGCTGGCGGAGGACAAATATCAGGCCGCAATTGTCCAGGTGCGCAGCGGTCCTGAGCCGGACATTTCCCATATTCTGAGCAGCGAAGCCATCGACAGAGGATACAACGACTCTGGCTATGTCAACCCGGAAATGGATGATCTGCTGCAGATGCTGCGCAGGTCGTCTCCCGAACAGCAGCAGGAGACCGCCCAACAGATACTGC
The DNA here is from genome assembly GCA_003551215.1 of Clostridia bacterium. GTDB lineage: Bacteria > Bacillota > Sulfobacillia > SLMV01 > SLMV01 > PUMD01. Next base: position 40,128 of record PUMD01000001.1, read on the forward strand.
AGCTTCTGAAGGATGATATGCCCGCAGTCTGGCTGCAATGGCCCAGCCACTACATCGTACGCCGGCCGGAGGTAAGGGGTCTGCAGTGGGCGGTTGGGCCCACCCTGTGGCAGCCCCACCGAATTTACCTGTGCCCAGATTCCGGCGGGAGCTAGTCGTTTCATAGGCAGCACCGGCAGCTTTCCGGGTCCTCAACACGATAGGCAGTCCGACCGCATCCGCACCCGACAGGCAGGATATCCTATCCGGGTGACGAAACATCTTTTGTGTACCCCGGACTGTCAATTTTGTACTGCTGCGGTGTACCGCGCCGGGGGCAGTGCGGGTTTCCAAATAGAAGCGGCACGCACTCTAAGAAAGGAGTGACCGCAACATCCCATGTTAGATATCCTGATTATCAACGCCAGGGTTGTCGACGGTACCGGCCAGCCATCGTTCTGGGGCGAAGTGGGCATTGAGGGTGACAAGATTGCGGAAGTCAATAGACTGCCGGAGGACCACGAACAGACTGTCGATGAGGTAGGGTCGCGCGCAGACCAGGTTATCGACGCTGAAGGCAGGGCTGTCTGTCCAGGGTTCATAGATCTGCATTCGCATTCGGACCGGGCCGTGCTGCTCAGTCCCGATACGGAGTCTTCCCTTCTTATGGGAGTTACTACCGAAATAGGAGGTAACTGCGGCAGCAGCGTTGCCCCCCTATCTGAAGCCATGGCCAAGCAGTATGAACGGCGGTTCGACGCAGACATAAAGATCGACTGGACAACGGTGGATGAGTTTTTCGCCAGGGTGCAAAAGCAGGGAATCGGTAACAACCACGGGCTGTTCGTCGGACAGGGTTCCATTCGGGCCTGCGTCATGGGGCAGGAAAAGAGGTTCCCCAGTGAATCCGAGCTGGACCGAATGGCGGAGCTGGTGGCCCAAAGCTTGGAAATGGGTGCCTTCGGGATCAGCACCGGCAGGGCGTATACTCCCGGCTGCTACGCCGGTTTCCGCGAGGTCGTCGAGCTGACCAGACTGGTGGGTGAACACCGCGGCCTGTACACCAGCCACATAGCCGACCAGTGGGCAAACGTACACCGCGCCACCTGGGAGGTGCTGGAGATCGGCATGCGTACCGGCGCCCTACCCCACGTGGCTCACCAGAAGGTGGTGGGCAAGGACAACTGGGGCCGCAGCCCAGAAGTTCTGGCCCTGCTGGAAGAGGGTCAAGAGATGGGCGTGGACTTCATGGCCGACGTCTACCCCTACCCCTACTCGGCAGTTATGTCCCTGCAGCGGGTTCTGCCGCAGAAGCTGAGGGGCGATTCGGATGCTGAAACGCTGGACAACCTGCGCACAGAGGGCGCCGAGGAAGAGATACGTCGGGCTTTCCGCGAGGAGCCGACATACGTGACCGCCCGCCTGGGCCTTTACGGCATCGTGCAGTGCCTGCACACCGAGGAATACGAATGGCTCGATGTGGGCGAGGTTGCCACCCGCCTGGGCACGGACCTGGCTGGAGCAGTGCATCATCTGCTGTCGGAAAACGAACTCAAGGTTAAGGCCGCCGGCATAATGGACGAAGACGATGTCCGCACCATCGTCGCCCATCCGCTGGTAATGATCGGCAGCGACTCCTCTATCCGCAGCCTGAGCGAGGACCGGGAAAGCGACGATGACTGGCCGACTGTGCACCCGCGCGAATATGGGACGTTCCCCCGTGTGCTGGCCAAATACGTGCGGGAAGAAAACCTGCTTACACTGGAAGAGGCCGTGTACAAGATGACCGGAATGCCGGCAGAAAGGGTGCAGCTGGACGACAGGGGCATATTGACCCGCGGATTCTACGCAGATATAGTTGTCTTTGATCCGGAGACAATCCAGGACCGCGCTACCGTGGAAAATCCCTGTGCCGCACCGGCCGGGCTGCAGTATGTTATCGTAAATGGCAAGATCGCCGTGCGGGAAAACGAAGTTCAGCAGGTGCGGGCAGGCAGACCCCTGCGCGACACCCAGGGTCGAATGCTTTACTGAATGAGCTGCTGGCCACAGATTGAGTTTTGCAGTAATATAGCATCAGTTGCAAATTCAGGGGCACCCCCGGTGGGGTGTCCCTGATTTTGCGACATCATACAGTTCGCCCTTGACACCGACTAAGTATTTGTCAAAAATATTTATCAGCAATGATATGTTCGGACGACACGGCCAGACCGCTGCAGTCTGCACCGCTGAAAGGAGACGACGCATGCACGGAGGGCAGAAGGAATCGAAGGCGCGGCTCCCAGAAGACGCTGACAGAAGCACCATACGCAAAAAGATTTTTGAGCTGGCATGGCCGGTGGTAGCAGAACAGGCCCTCGCCACCTTCACTCACGTGGTGGATATGGCCATGGTCGGACGTCTGGGTGCAGCGGCTATTGCTTCTGTGGGGATCAGTATACAGCCCTTTATGCTGGTATTCGCCCTGTTTGGGGCTCTGGCGACCGGAACGACGGCGGTGGTAGCACGGACGGTGGGAGCCGGCGAACACCGCGACGCGGGAAACGCCCTCCGCCAGTCACTGCTTTTGGCCATGGGACTGGCCGTGGTTATCGGCATCCCCTCCTATATCTTCGCACCCCAGGTCATCTCCATTATGGGACCAGAACCCGACGTGCTGGCTCTGGGTACCAGCTACATCCGGTGGATGCTTCCCGGCCTGGCATTTATGCTGGCAGCAATGATGATCACCGCCGCCCTGCGCGGCGCCGGGGACACCATGACCCCGATGAAGGTCAATGCAGCCATCAACGTTATCAACCCGATTATGAACTTCGTGTTGATTTTTGGTCACCTTGGATTCCCCGCAATGGGAGTAAACGGCGCTGGATTGGCCACCTCGCTGTCGCGCGGGCTGGGCGGGGTAGTGCTGCTTTATATAGTATTCACCAACCGGTCGGTGATCACGGTGCGCCGCAGGGACTTTTTCACCTTTGACTGGGGCATGACCCAGCGGGTCATCCGTGTAGGTATCCCGGCAGCTATCGAACAGTTCATCAGCCGCGCCGGGCAGATTCTGTATATGCGCGTGGTGGCGGGCCTGGGTACTTTGGCGTACGCCTCTCATACCGTAGCTATCAACGCCGAGTCCATATCCTACATGCCCGCCTTCGGCTTCGCCACCGCAGCTGCCGCTCTGGTGGGACAGAATCTGGGAGCCGAGCAGCCGGAACTGGCGGAAGAAAGCGGCTGGGAATCCTGGAAACTGGCGGCAATGTTCATGGGCCTTATGATGATCGTCCTGTTGAGCATCCCCGGTCTGCTTATGCGCATATACACTACCGATATGGCTGTAATTGAGATGGGCAGAGAGCTTTTGCGCATCGTGGCCTTTGCGCAGATCCCCATGGCCACCTTCTTCGTCCTCGCTGGGGGCCTGCGTGGTGCCGGAGATACCAGGATGATGCTTTACATCTCCACCGCCAGCATCTGGCTGGTCCGCCTGTCGCTGGCCTACTTCTTCGTAGGCGTCCTCGACAAAGGACTCACCTGGGTGTGGCTGGCCATGGTGGCAGACTGGTTTGTCCGGGCCGGGCTCGCCCTGTGGAGGTTCCGCTCAGGCAAATGGAAAGAGATTGAGGTCTGAGGACTGCCAACTGGATACCGAGCCTGCTCAGTCCTTTTCGATAAAGTGAGCCTCCAAGAAGTCCAGGCAGTAGCCGTAGGGGTGATGAATGCCCCCCACGCCGTCTGTATATCCTGTGATAACACTGGTATGCCAAAGTGAGATAAACAGCCGGTGTGTGTCCGCCAGGGAGAAGAATTCCTCCAACAGTGTCTGCCTCTCGGCGGCATCAACTGATGAGGCGGATGCCGTCAGGAGATCATCTATCTCGTCCTTCAACTGTTTCAGGTCTTCGCACGGGCTGTTCCAGATTTGCGATACATTCCAGTAGCTGTCGGTGCGCATATTTGCGGTGTATCCGGAAAGGTCAGCAATTGCGGGCAAAAGCACCCAGTATGAGATGTCGTATTCACCCGCCCTCATTCGGTGGTAGTATTCCTCTCTCTCGTCGACCACCTCCAGCTCAACCTCGATGTCAACCTGCTGCAGCTGCCGGGCGATAAGCCGGGATACGGAAACTCGCTCCTCGGCAGCATCGCTCAGCATAACGAGCGGCTCTTTCTGAGAAAATTCAGCTTCCCGCAAAAGCTTCTCTGCCCGTCGTGGCTCTGCCTGTTGAACTTTCTCATCAGACGCTCCCTCTGAGCTGAAAGGCGTCTGCCCGACTTCAATGGGGCTGGCCTCCCCGGGCATCAGCTGCTGGATCAACTCCTCCCGGTCCACAGCCAGCTCAATGGCCTGCCGCACCCTGACATCAGACAGAGCCTCACTGGCGAGGTTTACCGCAAGCAAATGGTGATCGAGGCGCGGGCTGGCCGCAGTATTGAGTGACTCTGCCAAGACCGCAGCTGACGGGTCAACTCCCACCAAAACGTCGAGGCCTTCCTGCTTTGGATCAGTTGGTGGATCTGTTGGGTCAAACTGAACAAAGGTTATGGCGTCCAGATAGGGTTCGCCTCTGTAGAAGTCACTGCAGGCCCGCATCCTGATCGGCTCCCCTTGCAGCTCTTCTGGGTCGTAGGAGGTCGGGTCGTCTCCTGTGTCCTGAGATTCGTACGGGTGGGCGTGAAAGGATATCTCTCCCTCCTGTCCCGGAGCAGGAACGACAAAGGGACCAAGTCCAACCGGGGCAGAGGAAAACTTCTCCTCCCGGTTGAACACAGCCTGTGGCGACACCAGTCCGGTCTGCGGGCGGCTGAGGTGGAAGGGCAAATTTGCATCGGGATACCGCAGATCCAGCCGGACAGTCAGCTCATCAACGGTGCGGATTTCCGAGATTGCCCCAAGCCAAGCTTCGGACATAATCGGGGGACCCATCTCGCTCATCCTGCGAAGGTTAAAGACAACTGCCTCCGCATCACAGGGGGTACCGTCGGTAAACTCCAGATCCGGCCGCAGATGGATTATGTACGTGTGTCCGTCATCCTCTACCTCCCAGCTCTGTGCGGCAGCCCCGGAGATACCCCATACCGGGTCAAATTCGAACAGAGGGTCTGTTACGGCGGCTGCCATTATCAACTCACCGGGTTCTGTCGCTTTATGGGGGTCAAGAGAGTGAATATCGCCGGGCACTCCCACTTTCAACGTGCCCCCGGAGACCCGCCCGCCCTCGCTGGTGGTCTGCATTTGCACCCGTCCGGTACGATGGGCTGACATCCAGCGGATGCCGAGCACTCCGCCCAGCACAACTACCAGTATGACCAGAGTCATAAGCGCTTTCCTTTTGAGACGTTTTCTCACCCGTCCGGGCACCTCCTGCGCATAGCAGACTCAAACACTCGATTAAATACTGTTTTATACGACCAACTGTGTCAACCGCCGCTGCACTCACCGCAGGCGGGAAAAACGGAAAACGGGAAGGAAGTCTGGCGGAAGCTCCAGCCCGGGGCAGGCGGCAAATATCACTTCGGTAGTATACAGCGGAAGCAGCAGGCTCTCCTGACCCAGCCAGCCAAAGATTTCCCCGTCCTCGGGCTGTGTCATCGGGCGGTCCGCCTGCAGCCTGTCCAGTTGATTTATGGTGTTGACCCCTTCCGAATGAACCCAGGGAAACAGGAAATTCTCTATACTTCCCGACCAGCTGGACCACCCGACGAAGGCGAGGTCGTACTGCCGGGAGAAGTACCGCGAGAGAAACTGACGCCAGCCCACCTGTTCGATCTGCCCCTGTACCCCGATATCCCGCAGCCGATCCGCTATCACCTCCGCAGCACCGCCGGCGGCGGCATAACCATCCTCCGGCACCAGTACTGCGCAGGTAAACGGAACGGAGGCTTCTCCTATCCGGTACTTCCACTGCCTCCCAGCTGAACGGGTGAGGTCGGCCGCCTCCATAAGCTGCTCAGCCCGGTTCGGGTCGTGAGCTGAACTCAGTTCAAAATCCACCAGTTGCTGTGCTGGGTGCGATGCCGGCAGCCACGTCGACACCGAAGCAAGATATGCGATTCCCTCCTGCGGTCGCTCTTCCGCCAGCCTCTTTAGTATGGAGTCTCCATCGCCGATAGCCGCAAACACAGCCTGCCTGACCAGCTGTGAATCTAGAGGGCTGCGCCGGTCATTGAGGACCAGGCCGCGCACGTTGAAACCGGGCCGGGAGAGGAGCCTCATCTGCAGCGCGGGCTTCGCTCCGGATGCCTCGCAGGGGCGCACAAACATAATCAGCCGGGCTCGGTCGATAACTTCTGCGGTACGTTCGTCCCAGGTTTCAGGGGCAGAAAATTGGACCTCCGGGTCCAAGAGGTGAAACACCAACGAAGTAAACCGGGGTTCGCTATCTTCCGCAGCGCGCAGTACGACTGCACCCTCTGAGGTGCTGGTGTGAAAACGGTAGGGGCCGCAGCCGACCGGAGTGTCTTCCGCAAAGACACCGACCAGCAAAGAAGGTGCCGTCAGTGCGCTGGTGGGGAAATCCCTGTCCTTCCGCGTCAGCCGAAAACGAAGATGATGGCGATCCAGCGCCTCCACAGCCTCCACGTTGCTCAACGCCAACCCACGAGGTGAGTCCTGAGGCCCATCCAGGGACTCCTCCCACAGGCTCATCAGGAGCCCGGCTGTCACCTCGGTCCCGTCGTGAAGCTCGACTCCCTCGGTGATCTTCACGTGCCATACCCGCCCCTGTTTTTCGTACCACCAGTCGCTGGCCAGGTCCTTTTCTGCCTTCCCCTCTGAATTCACGGAAGCCAATCCCCGAAAAATCTGCCGGGCGATCACCGAAGAGACCAAATCTCCGCCACCAATTTCCTCCGGGTCCAAAGCAACCTGTTCGGCCCTGAGGGCCACGTGCAGAACATCCGCCGGCTCAGGTGGCAGTGGGTCGTGCTCTTCTTCCTCACCGACGACAGGCGGTTCCGGCCCAGTTGACA
>PUMD01000159.1 GCA_003551215.1 Clostridia bacterium
ATCGAGCCCGAAGGTGCGCTTTACATAGGGGAAAGCGGTGAGAAGATTAAGGGTGAGATATCAAAGCGGGCAAAGGAGGCTCGCAACCTGGGCAATCTGGTAGTGTTCATCTGCGACAGGCATCGTCCTGATGATGCTGAATTCGATATGTTTCCGCCGCACTGCATTGCCGGCTCCCCTGGTGCTGAGTTGGTAGATCCGCTGGCCGTGCAGCAAAACGATCTCGTGGTTCCGAAACGCCGCTACAGCGGGTTTTACGGGACTGAGCTGGATCTTACTCTCCGTGAATATGGGGTCAAATCCCTGGATATCGTCGGGGTTTGCACCAACATATGCGTGCTTTACACTGCTGCTGACGCTCGCAACCGCAGCTACGATGTGCGGGTCTTTGCAGATGCGGTAGCCTCTATGGACGCCGAAGCGCACAGGTGGGCGCTCAACCAGATGGAGACGGTCCTTGGTTGTGAGGTTGTAGGCATGTGCTCGGGCTATTGAGTAGGTAGCCCGTAAACGGTAAGGAGGAGGCTGTGCAGGCTGACAGAAAAAGACAGGACAGAGACTCTACTTTAATGAACTCCACCAGCGAAGTTGAAGAGCTGCAGGTAAGTGACGAACGGTTCTTCAACTCGGCTGAACACGCTGAGATACTGGCCGGACAGACCACCGATATATACTTTGTTAAGACCAGAGAAATGCTGCAGCATCTGGACCTGCAGGATGCAGAAGTTGCCGCAGAGATATTTGCCGGTGATGCGGGGGTTTTTTGCGGGATCGACGAAGTAAAGTCCCTGCTTGCGGGACGTGCGGAGCATCTGTGGGCTCTGCCCGAGGGAGCCGGGTTTGACAAAAAGGAAGTAGTGCTGCGCATCCGTGGACGATATATTGACTTCGGCATAATGGAAACCCCTCTTTTGGGTATGCTGGCATCCGCCAGCTCCTGGGCAACACGAGCGAGTGAGGTCAGACAGGCTGCCGGTGATAAGATAGCTATCTGTTTTGGCGCCCGCCACGTTCATCCCGCTGTCGCTCCCGTCATGGAGCGGGCAGCTGTCATCGGCGGCATGGATGGCTGCAGCTGTATTCTGGGAGCAAAGCTGATGGGCAAATTCCCCACCGGTACAGTGCCGCATGCGGCAATCATTATCGCTGGCGATACGCTTAAGATAGCTGGTGCCTACCACGAGATTATGCCGGACGGGGATCCCCGGATTGTTCTGGTGGACACCTTCAAAGATGAAGCCGAGGAAACGTTAAGAGTTGCAGACTTTCTGGGAGATGCACTCGATGCTGTCCGACTGGATACCCCCAGGGAGAGAGGGCGCGTAACTCCCGACCTGGTGCGTGAAATTCGCGCCCGCCTGGATCAGGCCGGACGCCAAGACGTTCAGATCTTCTGCTCAGGAGGTCTGGACCCCGACACCATATGCCAGCTTAAGGAGGCCGGTTCTGATGGTTTCGGGGTGGGCAGTTACATCTCAGCCGCTCCACCGATAAACATGACAATGGATCTGAAGCAGGTGAACGGAAAGCCCATTGCCAAGCGCGGAAGAATACCGGGGTTGACCGAGAGTTGTCGACTGCAGCGGGTGTGGTGAAAATGCTGTTCAACACAGAATTTGCGGCAGCGGGAAGGATTGACTCCCGGTGCCGCAAATTCAGCGGTTCAACGCATTGCAGCCTTGTTACTCATCTTCGAGGAAAATGCATTCCACTGGGCAGGCTTCGATGGCTTCCTCGACAGCGTCCATAATGTCGCTGGAAGGATTCTCTTCGATTACATAAGCGATGCCGTCATCCCGCAGTTCAAAGGCTTCGGGACATATGGTTTCGCAGATGCCATCCCCTATACACAGGTCGTGATCTATCACCAGTTTCTTAGCGATGGTAGTTCCCTCCCTACACTGTATGTTGTAGCAGACTGAATCTACTGGTAGCTCCTGCAGTAATTTTAATTGCGCCCAACAAATGGTGTCAAGACAGCGGGGGCATCGGTGACTGACTAAGGCCTAGCAGTCAAAGATTCTCCTTTGGAAAAAGCAGCAAATCTCTGCATTGCTAAGACCATCGGCGGCAGTTATAATACCCATGATAGGGATCTAAAATCAAATTCGGCAACTCAACGGGTGCCGTACGCGTTTGCGTGCGGGTAACAGGGAAGTTCAGTGAGCCGCCTTGGGGTGGCAAGTCTGACGCGGTCCCGCCACTGTGACTGCTTAGTCCTCTTCTCAGTGCCACTGTCCAGCAGCCGGACGGGAAGGCGGAGGGGATTCTGCGGCAGAAGCCAGGAGACCTGCCCGGCTGAGATCCACTGTTCCTTCCGAGGAGATGGGAAGGTGGAAGACAGCTTTGCTTGTTTTCCCACCTCTGACTCGGAGGTGGGTTTTTTGAGTTGCCCGGTTAGCGACAAAGAAGGGAGATTTTCATGCCAAATCTAACATCCAATCGGGCCCTCCGCTGCCTGCTGGTGCTTGCAATAGCGCTTGCGCTGCTTGCGGTGGGGTGTATGCAGGAGGTTGCTGAAGAGGAAGATGAACCTGCCCCAAAAGAGACAGAACCAACGCAGGAGGTACAGTACCCCATAGAGATCACTGATGATGCCGGCCGGGAGGTTACAATCGAGCAGGCCCCGGAGAAAATCATCTCTTTTGCTCCCAGCAACACAGAGATACTCTTTTCGATCGGGGCGGGAGACCTGGTCGTTGCAGTTGACGATTTCACCTCGTGGCCCGAATCTGAAGTTGCAGAACTGCCCCGGGTTGGCGGTCCGGAGAATCCGAATTACGAAAAGATCACATCGTTGGAACCGGACGTTGTGTTTTCGATAGGCGGAACTGATGAATTCGCCGACCAACTGGATGAGCTGGGCATCACCACCGTCATTCTTCAACCGGACAATTTTTCTGAAATGTACGAAAACATAAAACGCATAGGGCGCATAGTTGACATGGTGGATGCTGCGGAGCAGGTAGTAGAAAACATGAGGCTGGAGGTAGAGGAGATAAAGGCAACTGTCGAGCATCTCGATGAGGAGGAGAAGCCGGAAGTATTCTTCGAGGTCTGGCCAGATCCCCTTATGACAGCAGGGCCGGGTACATTCATCGATCAGGTCATAACAAAAGCAGGCGGCGTAAATATTGCTGGCGACGCCGAGCAGCAGTGGCCGACTTTCAGCATCGAAGTCCTGGTCGAGCGTGACCCGGACGTTTTGCTGCTTCAGTTTCAGGAAACTTATGCTGATCTTGAGGCCTCCGATACTCCTGCCTGGTCTGAGATTTCGGCTGTTCAGCAAGACCGGTTCTATCTCATCGACCCTGACATAATTACGCACCCCAGCCCCAGACTTATCGAGGGGTTGCAGACTGTAGCGGAGTATCTACATCCAGATCTGTTTGAGTGACAAGTGGTAGCGGTGGCCGGTCGCATGTTGTGAGACGGGCTAAACAGGTTAATCCGGGATGGTGAAAGATGAAAGGGCCGTACCGTCATGGAATAGCTTTGGTGTTTTTAATGCTGGTCACCGCTGCGGCTGCTGTTGCTGCCTCCTACGGGGGAGCGGTCAGAATACCACCTGATGCCATCTGGGGTATACTGCAGCGAGCATTGGGACGCGAATCGGTGGAGGTTACCTGGCCCGGCAGCTGGGAGACCATACTGCTGAGCATCCGTTTCCCCCGGGTAATCTTGGCAGGTCTGGCGGGGGCTGCTTTGGCGGCTTCAGGTGCTACATATCAGGGGCTGTTTCAGAATCCAATGGCCGATCCCTTTGTGATAGGCGTCTCTGCAGGGGCTGCTGTCGGGGCAGCTGCCACAATGGCGGCAGGATATCAGCACATGCTGGGTGGAGCGGCTGTTCCTGTAGCAGCCTTTGCCGGGGCGGTGCTTACGGTAACCGTTGTCTACCTCCTTGCCAGGACTGACGGCAGAACAGAGGTATTGACTTTACTGCTTGCCGGAGTGGCCATGAGTGCCCTGCTTTCCGGCGTGGTCTCACTCATGATCTTCCTGAGCGGGCAGCAGATGCGCGCTATAGTCTACTGGACGATGGGTGGCTTCGGAGGAGCCGACTGGGGCCAGGTCAGGATCATGCTGGCGTGTCTGATCATAGGCCTGATTCCTGTGCTGCTTTACTCGCGGTACCTCAACGCCATGCTGTTTGGTGATGAGACAGCCTATCATCTGGGGGTTGACGTACAGGTGGTGCGTCGTCGACTGCTGCTGGCCGCATCGCTTATGGCCGCGGGCACGGTAGCTGTTGGAGGAATCATCGGATTTGTGGGGCTAATAGTTCCCCACATCGTGAGACTGGTGATCGGTCCGGATCACAGATTTCTGCTGCCCGTGTCGTTATGGACGGGGGCACCCTTTCTCATCCTGGCGGATCTGACAGCCCGTACGGTGATGGTTCCCTCTGAGCTACCTGTCGGTATTCTCACATCGATTCTGGGTGGTCCTTTCTTTTTGTATCTGTTGGTTCGGCACCGTCGCGGTGGATGAGTGTTGGTGAAGGAGGTGGAGCATGAGTTCTGAGACAACCCTGGTAGTGGACAGCGCTAAGGCGGGCTATTCGAATACTCCGGTGCTGAAGGGTGTCAGCTTTGGTGTGCAACGGGGTACCGTGGTGGGCATTGTGGGCCCGAATGGAGCTGGTAAGACGACTTTGCTGCGGGTGATCACCGGGATTGTTCCGCTGACCGGCGGCGACGTCATTCTGCAGGGAAAGCCAGTGCAAAGCTGGTCCCGTAGAGCTCTGGCTCAGCAGGTGGCAGTAGTTCCGCAGACCACAAGCTTCACCTTTGATTTTCGGGTCCGGGAGATCGTTGCCATGGGGAGGTTGCCCCATCAGTCGGTCTGGAGCCGTGAGAGCCCTCAGGACCGTAAGGCGGTAGATGAAGCTTTGCGCTCGCTGGATATGATGGAGTTGGCCGACCGTTCCTTCCCCCAGCTCAGTGGAGGAGAACAGAGGCGGGTGATTCTGGCTCGTGCCCTCGCGCAGGAGCCTGAGATAATGCTTCTGGATGAGCCCACCAGCCACCTGGACCTTGGCCATCAGCAGACGATCATGAACCACTGCCTCCGGCTGGCCAGGGAGCGCAATCTGGCTGTAGCTGTTGTTCTTCATGATCTGAATATCGCTTCGCTCTTTTGCGACAAGTTGGTGGTGATCCACAACGGCATCACTGCCCTGCGGGGCGCCCCCCAGGAGGTCATTTCTGAGCCTCAGATACAAAGAATATACGGTCTCGATGTGGAGGTAATTCCTCATCCGTCTGCATCCGTTCCTCAGGTGCTGATTTCTCCCCGTTCATAACTGAAGTTGACACAGCATATTTTTTGAACAGCCTACAGCTCAGCTGAATCCATACGTCTGCGGACTGAGTTTTTCAGTTGAGCAGCATCAGGGTGTCAGCGACCATGGGCAGGGGGGATGCTATGAGCCGAGACAGACCTAGCAACTGGCGAGAGTGGAATCGTCAGCGCCAGGAGGCCAGTTGGCGGGATAAGATGTTAGAAAGGAAGCGACTGCGAAGCCGAATTCTTAAGTTCGCGCACAGGGCAGTGTTAGGAGTGCTGCTGTTTATGCTGATGATTCGGCTGGTGGGAACGGGAGGTGTAGTCAGGAGCCATCTTGGCGATTTTGACAGCTGGGCCTTCTGGCTGCGGGACTCCCCGCTTCCGGTAGCAGTAAAAACCGCTTCTGTAGACGCTGCCGGGACCCTCCGGTTGGCTGTTGTAAATCGCCGCAGCGCCCCCGGCGCTGCCGTCTTGGTGGATGGTAGCGAATCACACCGATTTGACAGGTGGTACACCACCCTCCGGGTGACCCCCGGTCAGACGCTTACATTGACTCTCGATGAAGATGCCAAACCGGTACGCATCAGAGTCATAGCCCAGCAGGGAGTGCGTTTCCCCAGGCTGGGACAGGAGTGGTCGCTGGTTTCCGGTAAGCACATCATTGGCACGGTGGCCCTGTCTACCTACGATGAATAGCCCTTTTTCCGCATGTTTTGTGCCCCGGGCAACCATTGAGTGTGAGGTTGTATTTGCCTGCCGGCAGATATTATAATTTTGAAACAAGTATGAATTGCTATGGTTAATAGGGGAGAAGATATGAACTTTGCGATTTCGGACTGTGGCGACTATCAGTATCGGTGCTTTCATGAAAATTCTGGATGTGTCACCCGTGCTTTAGCTCATGCGGCAGGCCAGCCCATCTGGCGGTTTCTTCCCGGCGCTTTCTTTCCGGGAGGGGGGCAGTCATGAGCATGAGACTGCCGGTCTCGAACCCAGACAATAAGCTTCCCAACATTGCAATTGATGGACCCGCGGGAGCGGGAAAGACCACCATTGCCCGCATGGTTGCTCGCCAGCTGGGTTTTTGTCACATTGATTCTGGTGCCATGTACCGGGCGGTAACACTATTGGCTCTCGAGCGGTCGGGCGAGTCGGCTGTTGCTGACGAGGGTACGGCTTACCTGATCGCGCGCGACCTGGACATTGATTTTCTCACCGGTACTGAGGGTGACCTCAGGGTAATGGTGCAGGGCGATGACCGTACCGAACAGCTCCGGAGCAACAGGGTTGACAGGTACGTGTCAGTGGTGGCAAGCATGGGGGATGTGAGAAAAGAACTGGTGGCCAAGCAAAAGGAACTTGCAGAAGATGGTGGAGTTGTCATGGACGGTCGTGACATTGGTACTCATGTCCTCAGGGGTGCAGAAGTGAAAATTTTTCTTACCGCTGCGCCTTCCGTCCGGGTGTACCGTCGACTGCGCCAGCAGCGTCAAAAAGGAGTGCATCTCAGCTGGGATGAAGCAGAAGATACAGTCGTGCAGAGGGATAGGATCGACAGCACCAGGAGGATTTCTCCTCTCAAGGTGGCCGTGGATGCAGTAACCATCGACAGTACTCATCTGATGCGCCGTGACGTAGTATCCCAGATCGAATTCATACTTGCCAGCGTAATACGATGTCCGAACGGTGGGTGAGGGAAGTGTTTTACTGGTTTGCCCGTGGTCTGTTCGCTGTGTATTTCAGGTTCTTTGTCAATCTGAAAATAGATAATCCGGACAGGTTTCCCGAAACCGGTCCGGTGATCGTATGCGCAAATCATATCAGCTGGTTTGATCCGCCGCTGGTTTCTGTTGTATCAAGAACCAAGCTTCACTTTATGGCCAAAGAGGAACTGTTCGGAAACGCAGTATCTAACGCTGTCATGCGGGGGGTGAATGCCTTTCCCGTCAAGAGGGGGACTATGGATAGAAAGGCCCTGAGGACCTCGGTGAAGATCCTGCGCGAGGGTGGGATCTTGTGCCTGTTTCCCGAAGGAACCCGCCAGCCACCGGGCGAGATCGGAGAGCTGACTGATGGAGCCGCTTACCTTGCTCTGAGGAGCGGAGCTCCCCTGCTTCCAGTAGGAATCTGCGGGCGTTATACTCCATTTTCCGGCCTGAGAGTCCGCGTGGGGGATCTGATTCATCCTGACGGACAAGGAATGTCTGAGGAAGATGCCGCTGACACCGGCAATGACCGCAGGGGCAGACTCCGGCAGCTTACCGAGAAGCTGCGTCAAGATATGGGAGTTTTAGCTTATGGAAAGACAGACAGGAATACGGCATGATCAAAACCGCAGTATTAGAGTGCTACCTGACGGAGGCTTCTGCTACGGAGTCCGCAAGGCGGTGAGCAAGGCCCTGGCTGCTGCCGACCGCTGCGGTGACGGCCAGACAGTGTATACTCTGGGCGAGATCGTGCATAACCCTATTGTGGTCAGAAATCTAAAGAAGGAAGGCATCATGGTTGCCGATGAACCGGAGGATGTTCCTGCGGGGGCAGTAGTGATCATCCGCAGCCATGGAGTACCTCCTGAGGTCATCGAAGAGTTTGAAAGGCGGGGGGTCAGGGTGGTTGATGCCACCTGTCCCAAGGTTCGGAGGGTGCAGCGTGCAGCAGAGAAGTACCGCCAGCAGAACTGGCCGGTGGTTGTAGTCGGCAGGCAGGACCATCCAGAGGTGCGCGGTGTGCTAGCGCGTTGTGGCCCTGAAGCAGAGACGGTAAACTCACACAAAGAGGCTCAGTCACTACCCCGGCGCAACCAGAGGGCGGTGCTATTTCAGACCACATTTGATCCGGACCTGGTTGGCGACATCGCAGAAGCGCTACGCGCCCGAACAGAGAACATCAAGGTCGAGGATACGCTCTGTCACGTGGTAAGCCAGCGCAGAAAAGCGGTCAGAGAAATGGTGGAGGAAGTCGATGCTCTGGTGGTAGTAGGAGGTAAGAACAGCTCTAACACCTCTTCGCTGATGGGGGTAGGGCATGAAGCAGGGATTCCGTGCTATCACGTCGAAACTGCAAAGGGCTTGCCAGAAGAAGAATTGGCAAGCTTTTCTGAGGTAGCTGTCGTCGGTGGCACCTCAACTCCGCAGGACAGTATTGATTCGGTCAGTGAACGTCTGCTGCGTCTTTGGGCAGATGGATGCTGGTCGAAGTAGCATAAGTTTGTTATGTTAAGAGGTGGACTGGGTGTTTTAGTAAGCCTTACTGGGATTGGGGGGCGATAGGTAGGACGAACCAGTTGAGTCGTTTAGGTGAGCTGGGTGTGGATGTATTGAGGTAATTGGTGTAAAATGCAGACGCAGGGACTATCACAAAGAGCCTTCCTATTGAAGGAGACAGCGTGCGGCATGTGTCTGATCATTGCTGCCGACCAGGATAGGCGAGGGAAGGAAGGAATCCTCTAACGTGATTGACGAAGAAAAAGATGTATGCCAGTGCGAAGAGACTCAGTCAGAGAATGAAGAGGAGACGGAGCAGATGCCGGAGGAAGCACCTGAATGCGCTGAGGATACTGCTGAGCAGCCGCAGGAGGAGATTGCCGCTGAAGCAGACGTCGAGGAATGCTGCGAAGTAGAAGAAACGACGGAAGAACCGGAGGAGGTTGAAACCGAAGGAGTAGAAATCCAGGAAGAAGAACCAGAAAAAGATGAGGACATCCCCAGCATGGAGGATACTGAGGCTCTGGACTTTGCGCCTCTGGAACCCGGCGATGTTGTCGAAGGCACCGTGGTTCAGATCAACGAGGATAATGTCCTGGTTGATGTCCGGTACAAGTCGGATGGAGTAATACCCCTGTCTGAGCTAAGATTGAAGTCCGATGAGCGCCCGGATGATGTCTTCGAGGTCGGCCAGGAGATCCCGGTATATATTCTTAGCGTCGATGGCCGGGACGGAGCAGTGTTGGCTTCATACAGACGCGCCCTGGACGAGATTGCCTGGGATCGCCTCTACAAGGCGCATGAAGAGAAGGAGACTCTGGATGCGCCCGTTGTCGAAGAAGTAAAGGGCGGTCTGGTTCTGGACGTGTTTGGTCTGCGGGGATTCATGCCGGCCTCACATGTCGACCGGGGCTACGTGAGTGACCTGTCCCAGTACGTCGGCGATGAGGTGCGGGCCAGGGTAATTGAGCTGGACCGGAACAAAAACCGCATTATCCTCTCACGCAAGACTGTGCTGGATGAGGAGTATGAGCAGAAACGTCATGAGACGTGGAGCAGCCTTGAAGAAGGCGAGGTGCGCGAAGGCGTCGTCAAGGGCATAACCGACTTCGGTGCTTTTGTGGATCTCGGCGGGGTCGACGGACTGCTGCACGTATCACAGATGTCCTGGGGTCGGGTGGAACACCCCTCCGACGTCGTCAGTGTTGGGGATGAGACAGAGGTAAAAGTGCTGCGAGTGGACCGTGATGAGGAGAAGATCTCTCTCGGCCTGAAGCAGCTACAACCGGACCCGTGGGAGACAGTGGACGAGAATTACTTCCCCGGAGACCTTATAGACGGTCGTGTGATGCGCATTGCTCCCTTCGGCGTGTTCGTCGAGCTCGAACCAGGAGTGGAAGGCCTGGTGCACATTTCCGAGCTGGCCGACTATCACGTCACCGAGCCGAGTGAGGTCGTCTCTGAAGGAGAAGACATCACGGTGAAAGTCCTGCAGGTCCAGCCAGATGAGCGGCGCATCAGCCTGAGCCTCAAAGAAGCCCGCCGCGAAAAAGAGGAGGCGCCGGAGCGGAAGGAGCGACGGGCCGGCGGTCTTACTCTGGGCGATGTATTCGGAGACCTGTTGACTGAGACGCGTGACCGCCTGAGCGATGAAGAGAAGAATCGGCAGGATGAACAGCAGGAGGAACCGGAGTAGGTTTTCTCCGTAGACCGACTGGCGTAAGCCACGGGCAGGGCGGGTGTGCTGCGGCATAAGCAGATATATGCATCATATTATACTGGGGGCTTTTGGTCGCCCCCAGTTTTTATGTCGTATTAACTTGGTCTGACCGACTTGTGCGACTATCAAGCAAGTAACATAAGCAGACCGGATTCTGGCTGCTGGTTTTCTGTACCTACCGCTCAGATATTTCTTCCGCAGATCCGATACCACCGGTGTCATTCTGAACATTTTCCGTGAGAGTCCTACGCGGGTGATGGTCTGATTTCTGTTAGTTCCGACCGCCATAATTGGCCACTGCATAAGAGCACAGATGCGTGGGAAAATAGGCGAGGAAACGAACAGGAGGGTTGGACCATGCCGGTGGGATCGATTATTTTGACCATTGTTGCAGTGGCCGCGTTTTTTGGTCTGCTGCATCGCGTGCTGGATCGAATGGGCCTGACTGATTGGGTGGCGGTGCTGTGGATAGCGGCTATTGTGGCTGGCAGCTATTTCAATTTCAGTGTTGGGCGTTATCCGCAGCTTAGCGTCAACGCTGGTGGGGCGATCATTCCGCTTGTCTTCTGCGTTTATCTGATCAACCGAGCTGATACCAGCACCGAATCCCTGCGTGCTGTATTTGCCCTGATAATCACCGGGGTTTTCATCTTTGGCCTGGGCAAGATTCTTCCTGCAGACCCGCATGAGATGGTGATTGATCCGCTGTGGGCATTCGGTGTGGCAGGGGGTATAGTTGCCTACCTGCTGGGCCGGTCGCGGAGAAGTGCCTTTGTTGCTGGCACAATGGGAATTTTGGTTGCGGACTTGATTCATTTCGGTGAGCTGGTCATGCGAGATATTCCAGGGCGGGTGTGGTTAGGAGGGGGCGGAGCCTTCGATGCCGTTGTTATCGCTGGTGTAGTGGCGGTATTTTTGGCAGAAATCGTAGGGGAAGTACGGGAAAGATTTGCTCGTGAGGCGGGTGTTAGAGATGGGGCACTCTGAGCCAGGGCTTCATTCACCAGGCGACCTTCTCAAGGCAGCGCGAACCTTTGTGGCATCTGCGTTGCTTATTGGGCTATTTGTCTGCGTTTTTTCGCAGCCTGCAGCAGCCGGCCCTCCGTGGGAGCTTGAGGACGGGTTTTATACAGTGATTTCTGACATGGGCGAGGAGCTGCTGCTCACCGGCCATATTATCAACGTCGGGGATCAGTTCATCGACGAAAACAACCGCAAATTTGAAGTGTATAGAGTTGCTGACCGACGGGCTTATGCTCGTTTCGTAAACCGGGTAGATCTATCTCAGGCTGCAGAAGAGCACTGGCAGTGGATGGAGGAAGCGGCGGCTGCCTCTTTACCCTTTGCCGTGACCGAGCAAAAGGAGATCGATGTAGGTATATACCACACTCATTCGGCTGAGTCTTACGTGCCCGATTCCGGCACTGACTCGGTGGAGGGCGATGGCGATGTTCTGGAGGTGGGGGCAACGCTAGCGAACCGCCTGCAGCAGCAGGGAGTCAGGGCCAAACATAATCCGGCAATTCACTGTCCCCATGATGCTCAGGCATACATTCGTTCACGGCGTACCGCGTTATCTCTGGCGCAAAAGACCCCACAGGCTCTATTCGACGTACACCGCGACTCAGCTCCCAAGGAACCCTATCTGACTGAGATAGACGGAGAGGAAGTTGCCAGGGTGCTTTTGGTGGTTGGTCAGCAAAACCCCAACCGCGGAGCTAATACCTCCTTTGCGAAGGCAGTAAAGGAGGCGGTTGATGAGGAGTATCCAGGGCTGGTAAAGGGGATCCTCATGGGGCAGGGCGACTACAATCAGGATATAGGGCCGCGCACCTTGCTGCTGGAGGTGGGCAGCCAGGATACATCGCTCGCGCAGGCACAGCGCGGCGCCACTCACTTCGCGCAGGCAGTGCCAAAGGTGTTGCCGGAGGCCGGCGAAGGTGGAGCTTACCGCTCCGTCTGGTGGTGGGTGATTGGGCTGCTGACTGCTGGAGCTGCCTTTTTATACCTGTCAACCGGCAGCTGGCAGGAAGCATGGGCCAGGCTTGGTCAGTACCTTCCCGAGAGGTTGGGCAGACCGCGGTGAAACGCCGAGGAGAATTCAATTTATGACCACAAGGCAGGTAATAGCAATCGGCCTGGGCGTCCTCTGGGGATTGATCACCAGATTGAGCCTTCTGCGGGTTGACTACCGGGCCTACCCATCCTATCCGCACGCCTATTCGACGCATCTGGCTTTCGGTTTCATAGCGAGCCTGATGGGAAGCGTTGCTCCGGTAGCGCTCGCGGAGGGGAAATTTGAAGCGGTTAGTTTTTTGCTGCTGACGGCAACTCAGTTTCAGGAAATCAGGAGAATGGAGAGAGATAAACTGGCTGACCTGGAGACGATAGAGCTGGTCCCGAGGGGAGCTAACTACATTGAGGGCATAGCGGAAGTATTTGAAGCCCGCAACTACCTGGTCATGCTGGTGGCGGCACTGACATCAGCTGCTTTTTGGCTCGGTGGCCCGTGGGGAGGAGTTATCGCCGGCGTGGTGCTGGCGCTGGGCGCTCATGTTCTCCGCAGAGACACCACGATTGGCGATGTCGCCAAGGTACGTCTTGGAGAAGTACGCCTTGAGGGTCCGGGCGTCTATGTTGAGGATATATTTATCATGAATGTAGCCCTTCCCCAGCTGCGGGACGGTATCAGTAAATGGGCGATCGGTGTGGTCCTGGAGGCCAGAGAAGACCAGTTTATCAACGTTTTGCACAATGTTGGCCAGCGTCAGGCGATAGTTCACGATGTTATCCACGTCCTGGGAAACCGTCAGGACGTCGACACGGCTGCCTTTCAGCCGATGGTGCGCAAGGATGCTGAGTCGGGTCGGATTGCGGTTTATCTTTTGCCCATGGAGCAGGATTCCGAGAGAGTACTGCAGGTGGTCAGCCAGGTTCCCGTCCTGAGCAATGCCAAAAGCGGGGCCGGACAGGGTCTGTAGATAGGGTAGGGGTGAGGGCTAATGAAGAACCAGGAGAAAAAGTGGATCTCTGCCTGTGTGACAGTCCACCGCCAGAAAGTGAGGGGGGGAATACCCATTTTCTATGCCGACGATGATCAGGAGATGAAAAGCATAGCTTCTTTGCTGGCGGACGTGGTCAATGGGGTCCCACACGACCTGGGAAACGGGGTGTACATAGTGGTTCAACACTGACGTGACCATGGGAGGACCCCGACGAATAACCCTGCTTCGCAGGGGCTGTTTTGGTCATAATTGCTCCCTTCTCAGTCTGCGCAAATGCAGCGGTTTTATGTGTGTAGTGGCAGGACGATGGTTTCGGGTGTGCCACAACCTGCTATCTTCACTTTTGCATAGGGCGGAAGATTCATCTTTGCAGGGTTGCAGTTTCGAACTCACCATGCGCAACAGGCAGACATGGACGCATCCTTCAGTGATTTACTACTGCTTTGGAGGCACCCACAGCTCAGTTATGGCTGCCGCCATCCACCTCAACTGGCTGTCGGCCAGCCGGCTGCCGACCGATGAAGAGCTGCGCAGAACCCCATATTTTAACTGTGAATCCAACCACCGCATAGGGACGGTCCATCACATGGGCTTGACCGATGATGCCGCCATCAAGGCCGTTGGTCTGGGGGCTAACCGAAAGCCCTTGCGAAGGCTTTTGATACAGGTGCTTGGGCTTCTGGGCTGGAGAAGCGATGAGGTAATTTCAACCGAGACGCTCAATGCTGTCGGTTGGATGCTCCGGCTGGGGGGTTTTATGTCCTGCCGCTTGGGGTGGCGTCACCTCAGCTGGCCGCTGGTTTCGGCCGGAGCCAGGCGGGCTCACCCGAAGCTGTGCGCTAAGGTAGAGCAGATCAAAAAGCAGCTCAACAAGAAATCTTAGACTTGGTCATTTCTGTTGCTGGCAGCAGTAGTTCTGAGGGCGGGGTTGATAAGTCATGCCAGCTCGCTCATAATATGGAGGAAGATTGCCCATTGATTATTGGATGCGGGTGTTTGTTCGTGAAACCAGTAGTCGCTATAGTAGGACGTCCCAATGTAGGCAAATCTACGCTGTTCAACCGGCTGGTTGAGGAGCAGCGTTCAATAACGGCGCCAACTCCCGGCGTTACGCGTGATCGGATTTACGGTGATGTACAGTGGACCGGTCACCACTTCGTGGCCATCGATACCGGCGGGTGGCAGGATGGGCCGGCCCCGGAGCCGCTGGAGAAGATGACAGACAGGCGAATTGGGGAGCTCATCCGGCAGCAGGTGCAGCAGGCCCTTCAGCAGGCTGATGTCGTCCTCATGGTCGTCGATGGACGGGCGGGAGTCACCGCCCTGGACGAAATGGTGGCGGAGCTAGTCCGCCCACTTGACATGCCGGTAGTGCTGGCGGTGAATAAGATAGACGACCTCAAGCATGAAGGGGCAATCAGCGACTTCTATTCGCTGGGACTGGGAGAGCCCATAGGTGTATCTGCAGAACACGGCAGAAACACAGGAGACCTTCTCGATGCGGTAGTAGAGGTTATGCCGCCAGAAGCAGACGAGCATCAACTGGATGTTGATGCGATTCGTGTTGCGCTGGTGGGGCGTCCGAACGTGGGCAAATCCTCACTGTTGAACGCTTTGCTTGAGGACGAAAGGGTGCTGGTGTCCGAGGCTCCAGGCACTACCCGCGATGCAGTGGAGGTTGAGTGGCACTGGCGCGGACACAAATTTGTTTTTGTTGATACCGCAGGTTTGCGCAAGCGAGCCCGGGTCACCGAGGACCTCGAGGGTTACAGCGTTGCCCGTGCGCTGGGTGCTGTACGCAGATGCGACGTTGCTGTGCTTATGCTGGATGCCAACGAGATGGTAACAGAACAGGATCAGCGAATCGCAAGGTTCACCCTTAGGAACGGCAAGGCAGCGGTGATAGCAGTAAACAAATGGGACACCGTGGAGACAGAGACCGGGATCTGGGAGACGTATATGGACCTCATCGACGAGCGTCTGTATTTCGTTGACTACGCTCACCGGGTTTCCATTTCTGCCACCGAAGGGCTGCGCATCATGCGGATACCCGAATATGTAATGCAGGCTTACTCGGCCTACCGAACTCAGTTCGCGACTTCCGAGATCAATCAGTCCCTCCGACGGGTCATGCTGAATCATCCTCCTCCCGCCGTTGGCGGAACAAAACTGAAAGTCTATTATGCGACTCAGGTCGCAGACGGTCCGCCCACCTTTTTGTGCTTTGTTAACAATCCGAAGCTTCTGACGGACAATTACCGCCGTTATCTGCTGCGAGCGCTAAGAGAGCAGCTGCAGTTGGTCGGTACTCCGATCAGAATCCGAATGCGTAAGTCGGAGTGAACAGCCGGAAGGCTTTTGCCAGGTGGACCGAGAAAATGTTCTACATAAGCAGCGCTTCAGGATTTTCGATACG
>PUMD01000204.1 GCA_003551215.1 Clostridia bacterium
GACCGGAGAGAATGGGTGCTCCGGTACAATCCTTCAACCGCATATCTTCTGAGCAGATCAGAATCCATTCGGGTGTCACCGATCCATCAATCGTAGTAGTCCTAGATGCAACTCTCATCGAAGCCGCAGGAATAACCGACGGATTGAGTGAGGACGGTATCATCCTTATAAATACCGACAAGAGTCCTGCTCAGATGCGCGAGGAAATGCAGGCGGATGATTACCGGATTTATACTGTTGATGCCAGTGCCATTTCCATCGACGCGCTCGGCAGGGAAATCCCCAACACACCAATGTTGGGAGCCTTGATGAGCGCTTCTGAAATCATGGAATACGAAGACTTCATGGATTCGATGAAGAAGGAACTGGAGAAGAAGTTCGGTGCTCGTCCCGAGATAGTGTCCGGAAACCTCGAAGCCATAAAGCGAGCCTATCAGGAGGTGCAGGGCGAATGACCGAACGGAAGGAAGCAGACAGATGCCAAAGCACTGTGATCAGTCCGAATGCCACCTGGCGCGAGCTCCCGCGTGGCGGGCTCATCCTGCACGGGGGTAATGCCCGCGAATATGAGACTGGAGACTGGCGCAGTAACCGTCCCATTTACGATTCCGAGCAGTGTGTTCAGTGCCGGCTGTGCTGGGTTTACTGTCCGGATTCAGCTGTGGAGGTAAATGAGGATGGCGAGGTTGTGGGATTCAATTATAAGCACTGCAAGGGATGCGGCATTTGTGCCGCCGAGTGCCCCAGCGATGGGGCAATTGAAATGGTGCCGGAAGAGGAGTAAGCGACTTCCTCAACGGGAGGAGATGAGCTCATGAATGCAGCCGCGGAGCCGCAAAGGCGCGTAGCTCTAACCGGAAACGAAGCTGTATCCGAGGCTATGCGGCAGATCAACCCTGACGTAGTTGCCGCTTATCCGATAACCCCGCAAACTGAAATAGTGCAAAATTTCTCCAATTACGTGGCCGATGGAGAAGTAGATACTCATTTCGTGCGGGTTGAAAGTGAACACAGCGCCATGAGTGCAGTCGTCGGGGCGTCGGCGGGAGGAGCGCGGTCTATGACCGCAACCTCTGCTAACGGGCTGGCACTGATGTGGGAAATTCTGTACATAGCCTCGTCGACCCGGCTTCCTGTTGTGATGCCGGTGGTGAACAGGGCCCTGAGTGGTCCGATCAACATTCACTGTGATCATTCGGATTCCATGGGAGCCCGTGATGCTGGTTGGATACAGCTTTACTCGGAGAATTCTCAGGAAGCCTACGATAACGTTATCCAGGCCATCCGTATAGCTGAGCATTCTGACGTACGACTGCCGGTTATGGTCTGTCTGGATGGTTTCATCATAAGTCATGCCCTCGAGAACCTGCAGATATTGTCCGATGATCAGGTCAAGCAGTTCATAGGCGAGCTCCATACGGAGCATTCGCTTCTGGACGTGGACAATCCCACTACATTTGGCCCGCTGGATCTGCAAAACTGGTATTTTGAGCACAAGCGCCAGCAGGTCGATGGAATGGAAAAAGCGCTGGAAGTGATTCCCCAGGTGGGCGAGGAATATGCGGATCTGGCAGGTAGAAAGTACGGATTTTTCGAAGAATATGCGACTGAAGATGCGGACGCAATTGTGGTAGTTATGGGCAGCACAGCTGGAACCGCCAAGGATGTTGTTGATGCGATGAGGGAAGAAGGCCACAAAGTCGGGTTGCTCAAGCCCAGGGTCTTCCGGCCTCTGCCGGTGAAACAGCTGATAGGGGCATTCAGTAACTGCAAGGCGCTGGCGATAATGGACCGGTCGGACACCTTCTCAACAGCAGGCGGCCCCATTTATCACGCGCTCCGCCACATATTGTACGATGCTGAAAACCGTCCCGCCACGGGCAACTACATCTACGGTTTGGGTGGGCGGGATACCAAGCCCGAGGCCATAAGAAGCGTTTTCGAAGATGCGATCGAAGCGGCGGACAAAGGTTATTTCGCCCGTAACATCAGCTATCTGGGCGTACGGGAATAGGAGGGAATCCAACATGGCCACCAACCTTGCAGACCTTGCCAAAAAGGAAATCACCCTTACCGGAGGGCATCGTCTCTGTGCCGGTTGCGGTGCTTCTATAGTCGTACGTCAGATTCTGGCGGCATCGGACGCGCCGGTTGTAGCTGGTGTTTCAACCGGCTGTCTGGAAGTAGCCACAACTATATTTCCGTACAGCGCTTGGGCGAATCCGCTCATTCATAACGCCTTCGAAAATGTGGCGGCCACCATCAGTGGCGCCGAAACCGCCTTCCAAGCGCTCAAGCAGCAGGGCAAAATTGACAAGGAGATGAAATTCATAGCTTTCGGTGGCGACGGTGGAACCTACGATATTGGTCTGCAGTCGCTTTCGGGAGCCATGGAGCGCGGCCACGATATGGTCTACGTCTGTTACGACAATGGCGCCTATATGAACACCGGGATTCAGCGCTCCAGCGCCACTCCTCTTGGGGCGGAAACAACTACCAGCCCGGCGGGAACAAAGGTCCCAGGAAAGCCCAGGCACCGCAAGGACCTGACCGGGATAATCGCTGCGCACAATGTTGCGTATGCAGCGCAGGCCAGCCCTTCACACTGGCGCGATATGGTGGTTAAGGCGCAGAAAGCTCTGACCATAAAAGGACCGGCATTCCTCAACGTGATAGCGCCCTGTCCTCGAGGCTGGCGGGCGAGACCTGAGGAGACCATTGATCTGGCCCGGCTGGCGGTTGACACAGCGTATTGGCCGCTTTATGAGGTTGACGACGGTGTATGGAAGATAACTTATACCCCGCGTGAGCGAAAGCCGGTATCCGAATGGCTCAAGCGTCAGGGTCGGTTCAGACATCTGTTTAAAGAAGAAAATGAACACATACTCGACGAGCTGCAAAAAGATGTCGACCGAAACTGGGAGCGCCTGCAGAAGATGCAGTCGCTGTCCGAATAGCAACCGGTATTCCGCGCCCGCGAGGTTTTCGCGGGCGCGGATCTGCTCTTGAACACCTCAGCATCCGGTGCTATAATACTTTTTGCGCGATTGACATATGAATATTTACGCTGGGGGATCGTCTAACGGTAGGACACTAGACTCTGGATCTAGGTGTGGAGGTTCGAGTCCTCCTCCCCCAGCCATACTTTGTGTGCCCCGTTCGTCTAGCTGGTTCAGGACGCCGGCCTCTCACGCCGGTAGCAGGGGTTCGAATCCCCTACGGGGTACAGTTTTTGAACTGACTGACCCACGTTTTCGCATCTGCTGCGTATAATAGCTGTGTGGTCAGCACCCCGGGCATGGCCTTGTGATTTTTCGCAAATGATAAGCGGTCGGCACGACAGAACGGCGATAGATTTGTCTGTTGGGTGCGGACTCAGTCCGGGAAGATTGATCTGACCTGGGTTGTTGACAAGGTGTAATGACCCTGTTACAATCCATAATTGCGGCCGAGAGATGTAAGGTTCTCGGCGAAATCAAACTTTCGGTCTTTGACAACTGGACAGTGTTTTGATGAGAGGTTCTCCGGACGATTTGTGCCGGGACGGACTCTGGTTGATTTATTTTGGAAGGTAGATGGCCTTCACAGGAGGGTCATTAGCCA
>PUMD01000070.1 GCA_003551215.1 Clostridia bacterium
CGGAATCGGAGTGGAAGAGGGATGACGCATGAGTATTTCGCATGGTGCGATTGTAGGGATCATAGCCGCGGGGACCTTTTTGCTGCGGCTTTCGTTCATACACCTGTACGGGAAGATGAAACTGCCGCCGCATTTTGAGCTGGCCATGAAGTATGTGCCTCCGGCCGCGCTGGCTGCCCTGGTGATGCCCGCGGTTCTGTATCCTGATGGGACGCTTCACCTGTCGCTCGGCAATCATCACCTGCTGGCAGCAGGTGCCGCCGCATTGGTCGCCTACAAGACGGAGAGTTTCTTCGCCACCGTTGGGGTAGGCATGGTTGCCCTGTGGGTTCTGCGGTTTCTGCTGTAGGAAAAATTACCCCGGATTCGAGTAGAAGCCATATTGAATGCGGCGACTGAGTGATCACCGAAGATGAACAGGGAATGGGACGCGGCAGAGGGGAGAGTACGCAGATGGGCGAGCAGCGGCGGACTGATACCGGCTCGGTAAAATGGTTTGTGGGGCTTACCTTTGGTATCAGCTGGCTTATGGCTTTGCTTTTTTGGATATCTGGTATTGAATGGGGAAGCCCGGCGGCCTTTGTCTTTGCGGTCGCTTATATGCTAGTGCCGCTGATTTGTGCCGTTTGGGTGCAGAAGATTATCCGCGGCAAGCCGGTGTTGGGGCCGCTGCGGGTTTCCTTCCGTCCTGACCGCTGGTGGCTGGTGGCCTGGCTTGGCCCTGTTGCGCTGGCTGTGGCAGCTTTTGCCGTGGCATTGCTGTTTTCCGGCGTGCAGTATGCGCCGGACATGAGCGGTCTGTTCGAGCGGCTTTCTGACATGCTGCCGCCGGAGGCGCTGCAGGAGATGCAGCTGCACATGTCACCGACTGTTTTTCTGTGGATGACTCTGCTTCAGACCCTACTGGCGGGCCCGACTATCAACGCGGTGCTGGCCTTCGGCGAAGAGCTGGGATGGCGTGGCTTTTTGCAAAAAGCTCTGGGGCATCTGAATTTCTGGAAGTCCTCTGCAGTAATCGGTCTCATCTGGGGTCTATGGCATGCCCCGTTGATTCTGCAGGGGCACAACTACCCCAACTATCCGGTCGTCGGCGTGTTCATGATGACAGTGTGGTGTGTTTTGCTTTCTCCCATGTTCAGCTACGTCACCCTGCGGTCCGGCTCGGTCATTCCAGCGGCCATAATGCATGGTTCGCTCAACGCCAGCTACGGGCTTTCTGTAATGCTGCTCCGCGGTGGAAGTGAGCTTTTGGTGGGCATATCGGGGCTCGCTGGATTCGTCGTACTGCTAGCCGTAAATCTGGCGATATACCTGGCTTATCCGGAGACTGCTCATCTGGCGGCTGACTCTCTGCTTCCTGAGGACTGAAAATACTGCCAGATCAGCTCAGGGACCCCGTCCGGGACCCCTGAGAGCAAACCTTTTCGCATCCCCAGGAAGCATACGTTACCTCAGCGCTTGCAGATCAACGGTCGGCCTCAGCCGGCTTGGCGAACCAGTCCTGCGTGCGCAGGCATATCTGCACAAGAAGGAGCATTATGGGAACCTCGATTAACATACCAGTCACCGCCGCCAGTGTGGCTCCCGATTCAATGCCGAACAGTGTAATGGCCATGGCTATGGCCACTTCAAAGTGGTTGCTGGCGGCTATCTGGGCGGAGGGAGCGGCATCTGCGTATTTCAGGCCCAGCATTTTCGACCCCGAATACCCGATGGCGAATATGGTAAAGATCTGGATGGTCAGCGGAATCAACACCAGCAGCACCAAAAGCGGGTTGGACAGCACTATCTGCGACTGGGGAGTCACGATAACCACGATAGTGATAAGCAGTGCCGTAGGAGATACGAAGTGAAGCTTTTCGGTGAACTCCTCGAACTCCTCTTCGCCGTGTCTTTGCAACATAATCTTTCTGGTATAGTAGCCGGCCACCAGCGGCAGTCCCACGTAGGCCAGCACACCGAAGGCCACCCTCGCCAGAGGAACGGGCACATCCGCCACCGGCAGAAGCAGGACCGCCAGCGGACCGTACAGAAATACCATCGAAAGCGAGTTGATGGCCACCATCACCACAACGTGGCCCATGTTTCCGCGGGAGAGGTATCCCCAGACCAGCACCATCGCCGTGCACGGGGCTATCCCCAGAAGGATCATC
Source organism: Clostridia bacterium (assembly GCA_003551215.1). Taxonomy (GTDB): domain Bacteria; phylum Bacillota; class Sulfobacillia; order SLMV01; family SLMV01; genus PUMD01. The sequence goes on from PUMD01000070.1 coordinate 2,154, forward strand.
CCGGCCATCAGGTCGCTGCCCAGGTCATAACCCACCAGATGGCTGAAAAACACCCGGAAAAACAGCCACGCTATAAAGGCCATAGTAAAGGGTTTAACCAGCCAGTTCAGTACCAGGGTGATGGTGATCGGTTTGGCCGACTTTCCGGCTCTGATTATTTCTTCGAAGTCTGTCTGCACCATGATGGGGTAGATCATGAGAAAAAGGACAATTGCCACTGGCACCGGATAGCCAGCAATATCGAAGGCTTGGATGTAGTCTGCCAGCTGAGGATAGACCTGCCCCAGAATCAGCCCCAGGGCAATACACAGACCGACCCAGAGGGTCAGGTATCTTTCAAAAAAACCAAGTTCGTGTTCATCTGACATGTAACTGCCTCCTTCAGTGACTTTGTAACAGTTAACGTCGCTTTGTCTTGTGGGCTAGCCGCTTACTGGCCGCCGTTTGCTGCAACCCGGAACGATTCATGTATAACGATATAAGGATACCCTAATATAAGTCAAGCCACTGCCTGCTCCTGCTCGGGAAGCTCACCATTTATGTCCCCGCGATTATGATTGACGGAGGAGCATATCTCATTCGAATATCGTCCGGGAGTACCCGGCTGGGCATGACACACAGCAGTCCTGTGGTCTTGGGTGTTGTTTGGCATGCATCAGGAGTTCTACCCAGAACAGAGCAAGGTGTTGGGGGTGAAGCGATCACGCCGGCGGAGTTGTGAGGGCAGAGTAACAGACGAAACGTTTTCGCATACTACGACATCACGTAGATGCTGTCGATTGCAGTGAATTCAGAGCTTGTCATCCTGTACGCGGTGTGTTGGTTGGCGGTGGACGGCTGCAGGATTGGCCCGTGTTTTCATTGAATGCTGATTACTGAGGCCCGACGGTGTTTTTGTCAGGAGGTGTGAGCGTATCGAAGGCAGGGTAGTGAGGTGAAATGCCGGCTTGAGTTTTACCTCTCTGGTGGGGCGCGCTGCAGGGAACGATAAAGACAAATGAGACATTATCAGTATCAGGGGGGACAGGGGGCAGATCCTGTGGAGGGTGCGGTTGGACCTTGGTGTGTGGTGTAAGTCCGCAATCAACCGGGGCGGGTAGGGTGTAGCCCTTCCAGAGGGAGCCTAAAAGGCAGCGGGAGCAACACTTCGATACAAGAATATTGGCGAGAATTGTCCCTGGAGGGTCGTATTTATATGAGCACGTTGAACCTAAGGTTTGCGATTGCAGCTGTAATGACGGTTATGGTAGTGGTGGCAGTTGGTTGTGCCCAGACGGAATATCAAGTAACTGCACGGTTAGATCCAGCGGGTGCCGGAGAGGTCAGTGGCGACGGCAGGTATGAAGACGGGACCGAGGCCAGGCTTACTGCCCAGCCGGATGAAGGATACCGATTCTCCCACTGGGAGGCCGACGATGATAAGATAGGGACCGAC
>PUMD01000065.1 GCA_003551215.1 Clostridia bacterium
AGCCGATACGAGGACGCCCGCAAGCCCGTGGCCCAGCGAGTCAACCCGCCCAAGGCGCCGCCGAATCTGCATCCTCTGGCGAAGCGATTCTGGGACTCGCTCAAGAAGTCCCCGGCTTCGCGCTACTTCCTGGAAACCGACTGGCAGTACGCCGCGATCTGGGCGACCGCGCTGAGTGAACAACTCAAGCGCGAGGAGGGTCCAACGGCAGCGTTTCTGGCCCAGTTTCAGTTGGCCGCTGATCGACTGCTCGTGACCGAGGGCGCGAGGTTGAAGCACCGGATCGAGGTACAGATTTCGAGCGACCCCGAGGACGCCGATTCTGCCGAGGACGACAACACCGTCTCGATAGACGACTGGCGCCAGCGCTTGTCCGCCGCTGACTAGATCGGGCCGATGCCCGAGTTGTCCGCTGATAGGCGCTTTCCGATTTCTCGTCTGTTTCCTCTCGGCAGACGCAGTACCAGGTCGGGCTGATCCCCCGATCCAGAGAGGCTTCCCTTCGTTATGAGTCGGCCCCGCCTCGGTCCCCTGCTGGGGGGCCGGGGCCGTGGCCATTCACTCGTGTCGAAGGGACTAACTCCGATACTCGCGGCATAACAAAGGGAACGATCATGACTGAGACCAAGACCAAGACCTGCAAGACCGAGGGCTGCACAAACCAGACCTTAGCCAAGGGCCTGTGCCAAGTTTGTTACGACCGCGCTCGGCACGCGGAGAGGCCCGAGTGCTCCGAGGACGGGTGCCGGGCCAAGGCGAGAGGGAAGCACGGCCTGTGCCAGAAGCACCGCAACGAGAGCCTAGGACAACTGTGTACGATCGGCGGTTGCGAACGCCCGCTTTACGCAAACGGCTGGTGCCACCAGCACAATCAGCGGGCTCGCAAGAACAACGGCGACCCTGGCCCTGCCGACATTCGCGATTATGAACGTCACGTCCAGCCTCTACCACAGGGCGCAACGACGGCAGAGAGGTTGGAGGCATACAGTGATCGCTCCGGCGGCCCAAACTCCTGTTGGGACTGGCGGGGGTATTGCGGATGGGATGGGTACCCCCAGATCCACGACGGTGAAAAAATGGGCTTCGCTCATCGGGTGATGTACGCACTTCACGTGGAGCCCCTGGCACACGGGATGCACGTAGATCACCTGTGCTGCAACCCAGCCTGCATCAACCCCGATCACCTGGAGCAGGTCGAGCCCGCTGAGAACGGTCGCCGGGCACAAGAGCACAAGCGTACTGGGCTCACGACGCTTGAGCGCCGTCAACAGGGCCTTGAGTCTCCACGGCCCGAAGAAACCACTGCCGCGTAACCAACACAAGGCGCGAAGCCACCGATCCCGCGAGGGGAGGACGATCCGATGACCCAGGCTGCTTTCCACGGCCCGACGTGGCAGCGAGGCGACGATGGTCGGTTCGTCCTCCCGGAGCACACGCTCGGTTGGGAGGTGCTCCAGTGGATGAGCACGCACCTGCTCCAGCCCGATGGCGAGAACGCCGGGCAACCGTTCGTGCCGACGAACGAGCAGGCGCGGTTCGTGCTGCACTGGTACGAGGTGGACGACCAGGGTCGGTTTATCCACAGCAGCGGCTTCCTCCGAAGAATGAAGGGTTGGGGCAAGGACCCCATCGCTGCTGCCATCTGTCTCGTGGAGTTCGTCGGCCCGTGTCGCTTTTCTCATTGGAACAGCAGTGGTGAGCCCGTCGCTAAGGGCGTTCCTGGCGCATGGGTCCAGGTGGCAGCGGTGACGCAAGAACAGAGCCGCAACACCTTCAGCCTGTTCCCTTTGATGATGTCTCCTGGCCTCATCGCCCGTTGGGGCATCGACACGGGCCAGTTCCGACTCCTGGCAGAAGGCGGGAGCCGACGACTGGAGGCAGTGACCTCGAACGCCAGGGCACTGGAGGGCGCGAGGTCTTCCTTCGTTCTATCGAGCGAGGTACAGCACTGGCTCTCGACCAACGGCGGTCATGCCATGAGCGCAGTGATCGACCGGAACCTGACTAAGGCCCGAGGAGCGTCTGCCCGAAACCTGGCCATCGCCAATGCCCACGCGCCGGGCGAGGACTCCGTAGGGGAGCGGACCTGGGACGCTTACGTCAAGATGCAGGAAGGCAAGACGAAGGCCGAGGGCCTTCTGTACGACTCTCTGGAGGCAGATCCCTCCACCGATCTCTCCGACGAAGACAGCCTTCGCCAAGGCATTCTCCAGGCCCGAGGCGACAGCGACTGGCTTGACGTGGACCGGATCATCCAAGCGACTTGGGATCCTCGAACGAGTCCAAGCGAAGCCCGACGCTACTACCTCAACCAGATCAGCGCTGCTGACGATGCTTGGGTCGCTCCGCATGAGTGGGATGCTAACGCCGTGGAAGACAGCCTCTCTCCCGGTGATCGCATCGCTCTGTTCTTCGACGGCAGTCGCACCGACGACCACACCGGCCTGGTCGCCTGCCGCATCGAGGACGGCTTCGTGACCGTGCTCGGCCACTGGAACCCCGAGCGCCACGGCGGGGAGATCCCTCGCCTGGAGGTCGATGCAGCCGTTCACCGGGCGTTCGACCAGTACGAGGTCGAGGCGTTCTTTGCCGATGTGAAGGACTTTGAGACGTACATCGACTCGTGGCACTCCACGTACGGAGACGATCTTCGTACCTGGGCGCACAAGGACCACAGCATCGCGTTCGACATGCGTCACCGCAAGCGCGAGTTCACGGAGATGGCAGAGCGGGCCCTGACCGCCATCACTGATGGCTCGTTCCCCCACGACAACAGCGTGGTCTTGGGGCAGCACATCAAGAACGCCCGACGCAGGACTAACCGCTACGGCATCTCCTTCGGGAAGGAGTCCCGAGAGTCCTCTCGCAAGGTGGACCTCGCGGTCTGTGCCGTTGGAGCCCGGGGCGCTCGTGATCGAGTGGCCTCCGGCACCACCGAGAAGTCTCGCAAGAAGAAGCCCTCTACCACACTGATGGGAGTTTAGCCATGCCCGAGAACGAGATGAAGGAGCCGTTGGGAGGGCGGGCTGCTCTCGAACGGTTCCAGTCGCTGTTGTCCGAGGCCGATGAGGAGTGGTCGAGGCTCGACTTCTTCCGTCGCTACCGCCGTGGCGAGCACCGCCTGCCCTACACACCAGAGACCGCGACGCAGGAGTTCAGGACGCTGGCCAAGCGCAGTGTCACCAACCTCATGCCGATGGTGATCGACACTCAGGTCTCGCGCTTGAAGGTCGAGGGGTTCCGTCCCGACACTGGCAGCGACGACGACGACGCCCATGGCCATGAGCAGTGGCAATGGTGGCAGGCCAATGGCCTGGACGCTCGCCAGAAGCACCTGTACGACGCTGTGGCGACCTATGGGTATGCCTACGTCCTCGTGTGGCCCACGGAGTCAGGAACGCCCTCTCTGAGCCCCAGGAGCCCTCTGACGTGGTACGTCGACTACACGCCCGGTGATGAGTGGGCCAGTGGCGCTGTGCGTGTCAAGAACGACCGTGGATGGTTCCTTGACGACGTGGCCATGTACGAGTTCCGCCGTGACGCTACGGCCCGGGCCTGGCGCCTGGTGTCCGTCGAGGAGCACAACCTCGGCGTCTGCCCTCTCGTGGTGTTCGACAACTCCTGGCCCCTCGATGACAAGCCCGTTGGCGAGGTTGAGCCGCTGATCCAGATCCAGGACCGTCTCAACCAGACCGTCTTCGATCTCCTGGTGGCCCAGACCTACGCCGCAGCGCCGCAGAAGTACATCGCGGGCCTTGAACTGGACCCCGACGACGACTCGGCAAGCCGCAACGTGGCCTCGGCCCTGTCCCATCGAGTGTGGCTCCTCAACGGTGCTGACTCGAAGGTGGGCCAGTTGCCCGAGGCACGACTCGACAACCTTATCGCTTCCATCGACAACACGATCCGCCTCTTTGGGATCAAGTCGCAGACCCCCGCACAGTACCTGCTTGGCGAACTCGTCAACGTCAGTGAGTCGGCCATCGTGGCAAGCGACGCTTCCCTCCAGGCCAAGGTCGCTGACCGTCAGGCGCTGTACGGAGAGTCCTGGGAGAAGATGTTTCGGCTGGCAGCAGTGGCCGCTGGCCGGTTGGACCTGGCCACAGATCAGTCTTCCCAGGTGATCTGGGCCGCTACCGACCTCCGCTCCCTGGCGTCCACTGTCGATGCCTTGGGCAAGGCTGCAAAGATGCTCGGTATTCCGCAGAGCGAACTGTGGGCTCGTCTGCCGGGCGTCACGCAGCAGGACGTGGCCCGTTGGAAGAGGACTCGGGCCAAGGAGGATCCGCTGGACGCAATGCTTCGGGAGGCGAACTTCGATGGTCTCGACACTTGAGTTACGTCCGCTAGTCGATGACCACCGCAGGAACGAGTTGCGCCTTCGCAAGAGCACGTTCCGTGAGATGGCCTCCGTTTGGCGAGCGAACGTCGATCCAGAGGATCCTGTGGATGCCATCCCGGGCGCTGCGGTCGTACTGACCGACCTTGTACACGCCAGCAGGAAGAGTTCCAGCGACAACGGGATCTCGTTCTACCGCGAGATGCGATCTGCGGCCGGTGTCGCTGGGCGCTTCAGCCCCGGGCGTGCTCCCGACATCCCGAACGCTCTCTTGCTGGAGACCCTGACCCGATCTGCGCGCTCCGTGGCCCTGGCTGCCCTGGGACGTGGCTACACGCGCCCAGAGGCCTCCAGAAAGGCGCTGCTCGCCCTGGAGGGCCGGGCATCGAGGTACGTGGCCAACGGCTCCAGGGACTCCATCGGGCTCGCTGTGTCCTCCGATCCTCGGGCTCGTGGTTATGAGCGCGTAACGAGCGACGATCCGTGCCCCTTCTGCGCGCTCATGGCCAGCAGGGGCCCGGTGTACAAGTCCGAGCAGGCTGCCGACTTCGAGGCCCACGACTTCTGCCAATGCCACACAGCACCAGCGTTCGAGGGCACGACGTTCGATCCTGACCCAATCCAAGCAGAAGCCCAGCGCCTCTACCGAGAGATGGATGGATCTTCGCTCTCGGAGTTCCGCAAGGTCTGGCGCAATCGACAATCCCGCTAACCCCATAGCGCGACGCTAAGGAGACCGAATGCCGGAAGAGCAGACCACTGACCAGAGCACCGAGAGCCCCGAGCAGGCTCCCGAGGAGGAGAAGGCCACCACCGAGGAGCAGGCTCCCGAGGGCACCGCTCAGGAGACCTCCGAGGAGGAGCCGAAGGACCAGTCGGTTGACGACGATGATGAGCCGCTCGGTGAGGCGGGCCTCAAGGCTCTTCGTCAGGAGCGCCAGAGCCGCAAGGACGCCCAGAAGAAGGCCAAGGCTCTCCAGGAAGAGGTCGAGAGCCTCAAGAATCAGACTTCAGAGAACAGCGATGCTGACAAGGAGATCGCTTCTCTCAAGGCCGATGTTGCCCGCCTCCAGGTGGCCCTCAAGAAGGGGCTCACCGAAGCGCAGGCGAAGCGCCTCATCGGTAACACCGTCGAGGACCTAGAGAAGGACGCAGATGATCTTCTCGCGTCGTTCTCGTCGGGTCAGACCAACCCGCTCAAGAAGCGCCCGGCTGAGGCCGATGACCCGTCGCCAAGTGACGTTGGATCTTCCAACACCGATGAGGTTGTCAACAAGGTCATGGCCAGTCGTTTCGGCGGTCGCTGATCGCGGCCACGTGCACGACAGCCGCGACGGCTGATCCGCTTCGCAATCAGCACAGCCCGCGATGGGCTCATCCGTGTCCTAGTGAACACCCAGTCCATAGGAGGGCTGTCTCATGAGTTTCGTTACCGCTAGCCAGGTGTCCAGCCTCGCGGTTGGCCTGCTGTCCCGCACGCTCGTCCTGCCCATGACCGTTGCCCGGATCCCCGGGACCGACTTCGGTGGCGGCCACGGCGACACGATCACTGTTCGCGTTCCCCAGCCGGGCTCTGCTCGCAAGCAGAGCGCTGGTTCGAGCATCACCTACGACCAGATCTCGGAGACCCCGGTTTCCGTCGAGATGGACCACTTGTACCACGCCACCCGGATCAGCGACGAGGCCCTGAGCCTTGACCTGGTTGACTTCGGTCAGCAGGTCACGACCGTTCAGGTTGACGCTGTGGGCCGTGGTGCCGAGGACACCATCGCTGACGAGATGAACGGCCTGACCCCCAACCAGGCTGACGTTGACCCCGACGACCTGGAGGAGGAGATCCTCAAGGCCCGTCGTGCCCTGAGCGAGGCTGATGTTCCCGCTGGCGACCGCTACATGGCCGTCGGCCCGGGCGTTGCTGCTGCTCTGCTGGGCATCGACAAGTTCGTTCGGGTTGACCAGTCGGGTTCCGAGACTGCGCTGCGTGAGGCCCAGGTGGGTCGCCTCTACGGGTTCACCTTCGTGGAGAGCAACTCCCTCGACTCGGAGCGGGCGGTTGCCTACCACCGCACCGGGTTCGCCATGGCGAACTTCGCTCCCGTCGCCCCGCGTGGCGCGTCGGACAGCGCTGCGGCCAACAAGGACGGCATCGCCCTGCGCCAGATCTTCCAGTACGACCCGACCGTGCTCTCGGACGCCAGCGTCGTCTCCACCTTCGCGGGTGCGAGCGTCGTTGACCCCAACCGCGTGTACTCGTTCACCCTCGACTTCGCGTAAGCCGTCGATCTAGGAGCGTGATCCACTTCAGGTAGGGACCGGGGCTGGGGTTGAGGGCCCGGCCTCGGTCCTTATCAACGCGGAGAAAGGGCACTGATGTCGGAAGATCTGGTTGACCTGTTCCAGGCACGCTACTACCGCGAACTGGACGCAGACGAGCGTGGCCGTGTCGGTGCTCTGATTGAGGACGTTCTCGTCCTGATCGCCGTTGAGGCGGGCATCGAGGATGTTCCCGAGCCGCTGCCCGCAGTGCTTGGTCCTGTGGTGTACACGGCCACCCGACGCTCCTTCGACAATCCAATGGGACTGTCGAGCGAGACCATCGGTTCCTACACCTGGAGGGCCGATGCTTCCGATGGCGTCTACCTGACCGAGCCCGAGGTTCGGTTGGTGCGGCGCTGGGCGAAGAAGAAGAACCTCGTCTCTGTCCGCGTGAGCCACCCGTTCGGGTTCCACGGCGAGTGGTATGGCCCGCTGCCCCAGGAGTGGTGACAATGCTTCACCTTCTCAATGACGAGATCACGATCACGCCGCAGGAGGGCTACAGCGCCTACGGCCCGGTCAAGGGTCAGGCAGTGACTGTCCGAGGGCGAGTAGAGATCGAGGACAACCTGGTCGTGGATGCTGACGGCTCGCAGAAGGTCTCGGAGATGCGTCTCTTCCTTCGGCCCGGAGTCTCGATCTCTCGCGGAGATCTGGTCGAGGCCCACGGACGGAAGGGCTACGTCATCAGCATCGCCCTGCGGAAGGGGTTCAACAACGTGCATCATCAGCAGGTAGAGGTTGGTGGCGTCAATGGCTGATGTCCACATCACCGGAGATCTTGACGTAAGCCGAGTGAAGGGCCATGTGAGCGACAGGGCCCAGCAGTCGGTGCAGGCAGGCCTTGACGTGCTCTACGAGCGCGCCCAGGCGATAGCGCCTACTTACGACGACACCCTCAAGAACACGGCACGTACCCAGGCCGAGGGCAACCAGGGCATCTTGACCTACGACCACGAGCAGGCTCACTGGATCCACGAGGCCGTCACTGCTGACATCCGGCAGGGCGAGGCCGAGTGGTTGAAGACCACCCTGGAGAACGACGCCCAGGACATCTTCGACGCTGTAGGAAGGGAGTTGGGACTCGAATGATTGCTGACGACCTTGCTCAGTTGCTCGATGATGAAGGGCTCGTTTCCTTCGACACGAACGGCACTGGAGGCAACTGCTTCATCGACGTGATGCCCGAGCGGCCCGATACGGCTGTTGCCATCAGGGACACTGGTGGGGCTTCCGTTGACCAGGCCCATCCCTACGACCGGCTCACAGCCAAGGTCTGGGTGCGGGGACCCCGCGCTGATAGATCCGCTGCCACGCTGGTCCAGGACCTCTACAAGGCCCTGAACGGGTTGGCCACGGCCTCTCTACCATCTGGCCGGTTCCTGGTGTCCCTGGAGGCGATCCAGTCTCCCGCACACTTGATGGTCGATGACGAGAACCGCGATCTCTTCGTCTTCAATGTCCGTGCTCAGGTGCGGGTGCCCTCGCAGCACCGCCTGGGCTGGTGAGAGGAGACCCATGCCTACCTACCGACACAAGACTAAGGGCGAGATCGTGGAGGTCATCGCCGGTACGCGGGCACACGCTCGCTACGACGCCAACGACAACTACGAGATCCTGGTCAAGGACTCCGACTCCGATGGTTCTGCGACGATTGAGCGTCGGATCGAGACGGGCCAGGAGCCGCTTCCAAAGCGGGATGAGCAGAAGTCCTCCGGGGCCACCTGGGACGACCCCAAGCCCGAGACCCCGACCGAGGACGAGACCCCATCCCAGTAAGACCGTCAGTGCTCTGGAGCGACTCCAGCGGCCAAGTCCCGAGAACCATCTGACAACAGAAGGAGTTCAGCATGGCTGAGAAGAGCAAGGTCCTGGCTCGCGAGTACTTCGAGAGCCTCGAAATCAAGGACCCCGAGCAGACCGAGACGTGGGTGCAGATTGGCGGGCTGAGCAGCCTGTCGGTGTCCTACGACAGCAACCAGACCGAGGTTACCGACTTCGACAGTGAGGGCTTCAGCGAGAACCTCACCACGGAGCGGTCCTTCAGCATCGAGGCCGAGGGCTTCCGCCTGGTCGATCCCGAGACGGGCGACGTTGACCCCGGTCAGAAGATCGTTGACGACTACGCCGAGACGGTGGGTTACGCCTCCATCGCGGACGTTCGCGTCAACCTCATCGGTGGAAGCACCCTTGAGATGCGCTGCTCGATTGAGCCGGGCAACCAGGGCGGTGGCGTGAACGACGCTGCCTCGTGGGGCGCGACCTTCAACTCGTTCGGCAAGCCGAGCATCTCGTAACCTAACGGCTGAGGAGGCCAGGCATGGCGAAGAAGAGTCTCACCGCTGCGCTTGAAGAGCGACGCAAGAACCGCGAGCAGAAGAGCATCGAGGTGCTGGGCGAGGAGTTCACTCTTCCCTCGTCCATGCCTGCCTCCCTTGCCGTTCGGTTCATCGCCCTCGAAGCAGAGGGCACGAAGGAGATCCAGCCCTCGTTCATCATCGAGATTGGCGAGGAGATCCTTGGCAAGGAACAGTGGTCCCGGCTGATGGAGATCATCTCGTTCGATGAGATCGAGATCGTGTTCGAGGCGATCATGACCGAGATCATGGGCGAGGCCCTCGGGGAGGAGAACGGTACCGAGGGGGAAGCGCAGAAGTCGGGGGACAGCAACTAGCGGACGGGGACTTCCCGGTCCTGTTAGCGACCAACTGGCACAAGGTCGAGGCCGACTTCCAGAGGGAGTACGGTCTCGACCTTGTTGTCAATCTTGACCAGTTGACGGCGCGACGCTTCCTGGTTCTTCTGCACGGCCTATCGAGCGACTCGCTGTGGGGACGTGCGGTTTCGGATCACATCGAGAACTCGAAGAAGCACGCCCAGAGCGCTGAAGAGGCCAACGCCTTCATGAAGCGCGCGGTGGCGGGGCGCCAATAAGGAGGCCTGGTCATGGACGTTGGTACGCTCACTGCAAGGTTGACCCTCGACACAAGCCAGTTCGACCGAGGCATCAGCGATGCCCAGTCTACGACTCGTCGTGCGAGCCGTCACATTGGCCGGGGCTTCTCTCAACTCGGCACGGCTGCCGCTGCGGGATTGGCAGCAGCCGGTGCCGGGGCGGGGGGCCTTGGTGCTCGACTCATCAGCCTGGGAGACGAACTCGACAAGACCTCATCCAAGTTGGGCGTCAGTGTCGAGTTCCTTCAGGATCTGAACTATTGGGCCGGGCAGAACGGCATCTCCACTTCCACGATGGAGCGGGCCGTTGGTCGTCTGAACCAGCGCCTTGGTGATGGATCGGCTGAAGGCAACAACTACGTCGAGGCCATCCAGAACATCGGCGTTGCCACTCAGGACACCAACGGCCAGGTGCGTGAGACCGAGGAAGTGCTCCGGGACACCATCGACGCTCTGATGTCCATGGAGAGTTCGTCGGAGCGCTCTGCTGCCGCCTCGGACATCTTCGGGACCAGTGTTGCCAGGGAACTGATGCCCGCCTTGGAAGACGGCACTCTGACGCTCGAAGAAGCGACAGACGCCATGGACGGCTTCGGGCGCATGACCTCGGAGCAGGCCGAGGCTGCGGCGGATCTCCAGGACGCCTGGGGTGATGTCCGCGAGGCCATCCGGGGTGCCATGACGAGAGCCATCGCCCCGTTGATGGAGATGGCCGCTGATCGTCTCGTGCCGTTCGTGGAGGACCGCTTCATCCCTGCGGTCCAGGACCTGGCCGAGAACTTCTCAGATCGCCTAGCCGATGGTATTTCGGACGTACAGGACGCCTATGAAGGATCCTGGCTCTCCGAGATCCCTGCGATTGCGTCGGATATCCGAGACACGATCAACCCCGCTGTCGAGAGGCTCGCTGAGTTTCTCGGTGACAACCTCACTGGTGCGTTGAGGGGCCTTGGCGCTGTTACCGCCCTTGCGGTGGTTACCAAGGGCATCGCCGGAGTAGCGGCAGCCCTCCTGGCAATCGCCAAATCTCCGATTGCGCTCGTCATCACCGGCGCCATGCTCCTCGGGATCGCCTTCCAGCAGTTGTACGAGCGCACCGAGTTCTTCCCGAGGATGGCAGAGGTCATCGGGGATGCGTTCTCCGCGATCTCGGGCCTCTTCGCTGACAACCCCATGGAGCGGGCCATGGCTGCGCTCCGCTTTCCCAATCTAAGTGGGCTGGTCTCACAGTTCCAGGACACTTTCGGCTCCGTGGTGAGTTTCCTCACGACCGTAGGCGAGGACATTGCTGCGGTCTTCACCACACTCTGGCCTTACGTCCAGGGCTTCTTCGAGTCCATGTCCGTGGCGTTCATGGCCTTTGGCGGGACCCTCGCCATTCTCGTAAATGCGGTGATGGGCGTGGTCGAGAACCTCCTTCAGATCTTCGGTGGGTTCTTCACCATGCTCGAAGGCATCTGGAACACGTTCATCGGCCTCTTGACTGGTGACTGGGATCGCTTCTTCGAGGGCCTCAAGCAGATTGTCATCGGTGCCTGGGAGATCATCAAGGGGATCTTCGGAGCGGCCTGGAACACCCTGGTTGGGATCGTGGCTGCTGGCGTGACCCTTGTTGTTGGCATCTTCATGACGCTCAACAACATGCTCATTGCGATTGGCACGGCCCTTGGTGAGTGGATCATCTCCTGGTGGAGCAACACCTGGGACTGGGTGACAGAGCGCTTCGCCGCTTGGCGCGAAGGGATCACTTCAGCGTTCAGCCTCTTCAGGACCATCGCTACCGGCATCTTCACGGCGGTCACGAGCGCCATCAGGAGTGTCTGGGACAGCACCTTCGGGTGGATCTCGGGCTTCACCAGCGACGTTCTTGGCACGGTGGCGAACTACCTCCGGCGTTCGATGAGCCGTATGCGCTCTTCGGTGCAGACGGGCGTCAACGCCATGCGTAGTGCCTGGGAGCGTTTGCGCCGAGCCTTCGCTCGCCCGGTGAACTTCGTCATCAACAGCGTCTACAACAACGGCATCCGTCGTCTTTGGAACAGGGTTGCTGACGTGGTGCCTGGGGTCAGCGGGCTCGCCTCGATGAACCCCATCGCCTTGAACACCGGAGGCTACGTCCCCGGTGGTGGGCCTGACCGTGACTCGGTGCTGACCCACCTCACCCCGGGCGAGTTCGTCCTGAACCGCAGGGCCGCACGCAACATCCCCGACAGTGTGCTGGCGGCCCTCAACGACCCCAACCGGCCCCTGTCCCGTCTTCGCGTCGGGACCACCGGGGGAGACCCAAGCGATCTTCTCCAGGGCCTCAACGATGGTGGATACGTCCGCAGCCCCGACGAAGTGCTGTCCTGGGCCAGAAGGAACCAGGGCCCGTACCAGTGGGGAGGCTTCGGCCCGAACTTCGACTGCTCGGGCTTCATGGCCGCGCTCTCGAACGTGGCTGCTGCGGGCAACCCCCGGGCAGGAGGCCGCTGGGCCACTGGCATGGCCGGTGGGCGGTCCCTCGGTCGCTTCGTTCGAGGCAGCGGAGACCCCTCCACTGGCTTCAGCATCGGTGTTGCCCGAGGCAACCCTGGCCACACGGCAGGGACCATCGCAGGCACCAACGTCGAGTCGTCCGGTGGTCGAGGCTCCCACGTCGGGGGCGCTCGTGGCTGGAGTTACGGCAACATGCGCTACCACCTGCCCGACTACGGCGTTGCCCAGGGCCTGTTGTCCACCTTCCGTGAGGTCTGGGATCAGGTCCACAGCCTTCGCAACGAGTTCGGTGGAGTCGGGGAACTCTTCCTTGAGTCGGCCCGAGCGTCCGTTACGCACGCTGTCCGCAACCTCGTGGAGGCCATCCCTGGTGGATCGGTCATCTCACGGGCCATCTTCGACAACGGGGGCGTCCTGGCCCCTGGTTGGAACACCGTCTACAACGCCACTGGAGGCCCCGAGCCGCTGGTGCGTCCTGAAACCCTGATGCAGCACGCAGGGATCCAGGAGCCGACGGTCGTCAACATCTACGTCGAGGGTTCGGTTGTTGCCGAGCGCGACCTCCAGGACTCGATCATCAAGACGATCAGAACTCATGAGCGTCGCAACGGCTCGCTAGTGAGGTGAGGCTTCCATGATGAGCAACGGTCTGCCGAAGATCAGGGTGTTCGCTGCCTTCGGGTACGCGCCCGGTGACACCATCCCCGCAGGGGCCTGGACTGACCTGTCCGAGTTCCTGCGGGCCAGCAACGCCCTTGACGTTCGTCGCGGAAGGAACCATGAACTCGGCAGGGCCGAGGTTGGGTCGATCCGGCTCACGTTCAACAACAGCGATGCCCGGTTCGACCCAACCAATGAGAACTCTCCCTACTGGCCGGATGTGGTCCCGGCAACCCCGGTACGAGTCGAGTCCGTGGTTGACGGGACCACCTATCCGCTCTTCTCGGGCTACGTAGACAAGTGGCCCCTGGAGTACCCAGGCAAGGGCGCTGACTCGGTGGTCCAAGTTGAGGCCGTAGACATCATGGAGGCGCTCTCAAAGCGATCAGTCTACGGCAGTTACGAGGACCTCATCACCGACGACGACCCTCTCATCTACTGGAAGTTCGATGATGAAGAGTGGATGCGTCGGGTCTCGGACTACAGCGAGAATGAACTCCACGGGCGCACTGTCGGCTTCACCAGGACCCGTGTCGAGGATCTCCTGGACGGTGGCGGAGGGGCAGCGACACGGTTCGGAACGGTGGCATACGCCATCCTAGACGATGCCCCAAGTACAGTTCGGCGCAGAGGAGATCTCACGATCTCGTTCTGGGTCAACCTGCGCTCACCGAACACGTCGAGGCACCTGGTCGAGGTCTCCAATGACGACGGCTCCCAGATCTCGTGGAGGGTTTCCTGGATCGGCTCCGAGAGCCGGTTTGCCTTCACGCAGAACTCTGGCGGCATCATCGAGCCCGTCTACAGCCCCGTAGTCGATGGGGCTGAGGTCAGGTTCGTGGAGATCGTCCGGGGCTCGGACAACAGCATCTCCTGGCGTGTGAATGGCGAGGAGATTGGCCAGAGCCTCTACTACCGGCGGGCATCCACTGCCCGGAACCTGTCACTGAAGGTCTGTGACCGCACGGGCTTCGGGTTCCTGGGCATGATCGACATGGCCCACCTCGCTGTCTTCCGCAAGAAGATGTCGAGGGAGTCCACGAGGACCCGTTGGCGTCATCGTCTTGACACCCTGCCCGTTGAGAAGGCCGGGGACCGTTTGCAGAAGGTGGTTGACTACACTGACTGGGATCTCACTACGGACTTCGATCCGGGCGTGAGCGTTCTTGCGTCGGTTCCCGCCTCGGGATCCACCAGTGACTTCCTCCAGGAGATCGCGGAGAGCGAAGCAGGGTTCCTGTTCGTGGATGCCCAGGGCGTGTTGGTCTTCCAGGACCGCCACTACCGCATCCGTCAATCGAACGACCCCGTGGTCGAGTTCGGTCAGGGGGAGGTTGGCATCTTCGACGTGACTCCCGAGATCGACAACTTCTGGCTCACCAACACCGTCCGGGTGAACGACTCCACCTTCACCGATGACGAGTCCGTGGCCCGGTACGGGGAGCGGGAGGAGTCACTCACGCTTCCACAGGCAAGCGAGAACACTGCCGAGTCTTTGGCCTGGTGGCTCATCAACCGAAACGCCGAGCCGAACCTCCGGTTCTCGTCCCTGACCATCCGACCGCAGAAGGACCCGTCCTGGTGGGATCCTCTGCTGTCCCTTGAACTCTCTGATCGGGTGGTCGTCCGCTGGACACCTCCCGGGCGAGAGACGCTAGAGGTTGCTTGTCACGTGGAGCACATCACCCACACCGTCACGAATGGCTACTGGGAGACGGTGCTCCAACTGTCCTCTGCCGATGACGTGAAGTTCTGGCGCCTGGAGGACAGCGAGAAGGGCCAGATCGACAACCCCGACATCGTGATCGCTCCATAGGAGGACTCCATGCCCCTGCCTGAAACCAACCCACCCACCTTCACGCCTCTGGAGTTCCCTTCCGCAGCGAAGATGAACGAGGTGCGCGACTGGATCAACGCCCTGCTCGCCGTGACGCTGGTGACGGACGAGAACGGGGCCTCGGCCATCCGTGAGGACGACGAGTACGGTCCCATGAACGACCAGCCCGGCCCCTCTGTGACGTTCAAGGCCGGGCCTGACGGCATGGTCCAGATCTACCTGTACGCCTGGATCCGTGTCGGGCTCAGCGGCAGCCACTTCGCTTACGCCAGTTACGAGATTGAGCGTACCAGCGACAACGAGATCGTCGTGGGTCCCAGTGACCTTCGCTCGATCATGACTCGGGACACCCTCGCGTCTTCTCGACAGTTCGTGTGGCGCGAGGAACTCACCCCGGGTGAGACGTACACCTGCCGCATGGTCTACCGAGCACAGGCAGACTCCAGTGATCCCAGCGCTGAGCCCTGGGTCGATACCTCGTACCGCAAGTTGATGGTGGATAGGGTGTTCTTGCCATGATCGAGTTTCGCGCCTTCGATGACCAGGTTATTGACGAGGACTGGCTTGCTGAGGAGATCCAGGACGCTCTGGGACTCTCCTCCAAGCCCGAGGTGCGTCTGCCTGGTACCAACCTCGTGGAGGTCCTCCACAACGAACTGTCGCCTCCCACGGACGAGCAGAGGGAGACGATCCAGGGCCTCATCGACCGTCACCGCCGTCTGGAGCCCGTCTACGGGCGCGTGGCGAAGGTGGTCGTGCCCGACGAGAGCAAGGGCATCGAGTTCGAGGGCGGCTCCAACCTGACCGCTCGCACTGTTCCTCCGGTGCCCTCCCTGAACCTGTCCTGGGACGCTGACGAGAGCGCCATCTGGATCGACGCCGA
>PUMD01000034.1 GCA_003551215.1 Clostridia bacterium
AGCACCTCCGCCATGTTCTTCCCCACTAATTCCTCTCTTGGGCGGTACAGCTTCTTTTCCGACGAAGCTATGACATCCAGGCAATCACCTTGCCGACTCATCCTTATGAGAATATCCGGTATAAGCTCAAGTATCGAGCGATTGTACTCCTCGCTGGCCCGCAGCTGCTCTATGGCAAGGTATCTTTCTGTTTCGTCTGAAAACACCAAAACAGCCCCCTGGAGGCTGCCGGAGGTGGTCTTGATCGGTGCGGCGCTGTCTGATATGAATCTCCGTTTTCCGCTATCCCGCGACACCAGCACTGTCTCCTCAGGAAGTCTGGTGGGCTCGCCGTTCTGAAGCACAGTTCTCAACGGGGTGTCCAGTCTCTTCCCCGTTCTGGGCTCCTCGATATGTAAAACATCCTCTATGGGACGGCCGCGCGCATCGCCCTCTGACCAACCGGTAAGTTCTTCTGCCCGGAGGTTCATGTTTTTGACTCTACCTTCGGTGTCAGTGGCTATCACGCCGTCCCCTATCGATTGAAGCGTCACCCGCAGGTCCTGTTCATTTTCCTGCAGTCTGGCGGCAGCTCTTATCCGCTGTAGCCCTTCACCAAGCAGGTTAGCCGCCGCTTTCAGCATGCGTTTTTCCTCCGGGATGAACATTTGCTCTGTCTTCCCACCGCAGCCGTCCACCCTGCGGTGAACCTCGATTCTTCCTGTAACTTTCCCCTCCGTCTCAATGTCCGCCGAAATGCTGTGAGGCGTCTCAGTAAACCCTTTCGAGATAAACTCGTGTTCCCGATACCTTAGCCTGACATGGGTATTTTCTGGATCAACAAAGGAAGGAGGTAATATGTCTGCCGCACTATTGAGAATAATCTCCCCGCGGGTGAGATCGCCTTCGGACAGCATCTCAGCGAGGCTGTAAAGGCAGTTGAGTTCCTTGACCCGTTCCCGCAGGTTCTCCGTCTGCCTTCGCAGCTGCCTTTGGGCCCGTTTTCGGTCGGTTATGTTGCGGATGACAGCCACTACTTCCCGGTTCTCTGTAGATGTAAGGCGGGCCTCGTATTCCCTCACTCCCCCGAGCACCTGCAGAGAATACTCGAATACCTCCATGGTGCCTTCAACCAGCACCTTTTGTATCCTGTCCTTGAAGAGAGAAACAGTTTCGGTGCTGCCGAAATCACCCACCGTCTGGCCGATCATCTCCTCAGCTGGAGCCGCCAGATCGCTGTCGCTCTGAGTCCATACATCCACTATCCTGCCTTCCGAGTCGTATATCAGCAGTGTATCTGGAATTACCTCAATAAGTGACTGCAGGTACTCTTCCCTTTCTTTGAGATCCCTTTTGTGTTTTTGGTGCATCTCTGTTCCCCACCCGATAAAGCCGGCCACTATGAGGTAGACAGCCAGAGCGGCTGCCACCTCCGATACCTCGCCTCCCTGATTCATGTGGGTCAAAACCACCGAACCGCCGGCCCAGACCGAGGATAAAAACCCGGCCGTTGCGCCCAAGCTGTACGCAGTGAGGATTATAAACATCAATCCGGCCAGTATGACATGCGTCAGCATCAGCCTATAGGCTAAAAATGGGAGAAGCGCTCCGCATATCAGCCAGCACGTCAACACAGTTTTATACTCACTATGTAGTTTTAATCTTTCCAGAAGCCTCGATGTCACTATGCAGGACCTCCCTCACGGTTTTCTGTGTACACAAAAGAGAGCCCCCTGCAGGGGCATCGTATAGTTGCAGCTGCATTCATCCACCAGCGTTAAACCATCTCATCTAGCACTGCATTACGCGGGCCTGTGAAGCCCCTGACTGGGTCACAGAGGAAACAGAACACCCGGCAGCTGTATCCCTGCGGCTGCTTCTTTGTGACCACAGACACACGAGCCTCTCCACTTGAGCTTGCATATTCTGTTCAGATCTTAGCAGTGAATCTTGGTACTGTGGTAAAATGGCCACAAAGCTACCAGAGCACTCAAAATCTCACATCGGATTTCCTGCTCGCTCCGCCCACCCATGGACTGCAGCTCATGGGCGGCAGGCTAGCTGCTCTTTATTGATGATTTCTAAAAAGACCTCTACCAGGCCGGGATCAAATTGGGTTCCCGCGCACCTTCTGAGTTCTGCGACGGCCTCGCTTTGCGACATAGGCTGGCTGTAGGGTCGTTGGCTGATCATGGCATCGTAGGCATCAGCTACTGCGGTGATCCGGGAAACCAGGGGAATCTCTTCTCCCTTGAGTCCGTCTGGATAACCAGAACCATCCCACCATTCGTGATGATGCAGTATCCCCTCCGCCACGTGGGCAAAATCATCGGTCCTGCTGGCTATTCGGTAGCCTATCTCCGGATGGGTCCTGATGATCTTCCATTCTTCCTCGGTCAGCTCCGATGGCTTGACCAATATATCCTCGGGTATGTTGATTTTGCCTATATCGTGCAGAGCGATTATAAGCTTGAGTTCATCACGCCTGGCAGAATCAAGGCCTATGGCATCGGCAATCTTCAGCGCAGTCTCCTCCATGCGCTGTACGTGTTCCTGGGTTTCGTGGCTTTTGGCTTCCAGCGTCCGCATGAGTGCGGATAGAATGCCGCCTCTCACACTGCGGCTGCTGGACAGCTTTTTGCGGTACATCCGGCTTTCCGCTTTCTTTATAGTCTCCTGCAGATCCTGTCGGGGCGATTCTTTGGTACTGCTGCCTAGGGCAACGGAGAGGGGAAATCCCAACTCGTTTATCTCCACCTCATCTGCTGCCTCCTGTATGCGCTGTCTGATCGCCTCGGCTTGATCGACGGACGTATCGGGCAGCATAACCATGAACTCATCGCCCCCCACGCGGGCAACCAGATCTTCTTTGCGGCAGTTGCCCTTTATCGTCTCTGCCGCCTTCTTCAGCACCTTATCACCCCGCGAGTGGCCGAGCGTATCGTTTATGAACTTCAGGCCGTTTATATCGGCCATGATCACGCTGATGGGTAAGTTCTCTTCCCGGTCTATGCTCATCATCCGGCGTTCGGCGAAGGCGCGGTTGTGCAGACCGGTCAGCCTGTCGTGATAGCTGAGGTGACGCAGCTGCTGTTCTTTGAGCCGCTCGTCGGTTACATCGCGGAACACCACCACAACTCCCTGCAAATCGCCATTCACTCCTCGTATCGGTGCGGCGCTGTCGGCGATGCTCCTTTTGGTCCCGTCACGGGCCACCAGCTGAGTGTGGTTACCCAGGCCCACCGTTTCGCCCTCACGCAGGACCCTCCCCACCGGGTCCTCGCAGGGTTGACCATCCAGCTCGTTCAATATATGGAATACCTCTTCGAACTGCTTGTCTGAGACCTCATCTGAGGACCAGCCGGTCAGCTGCTCTGCCACCGGATTCATCAGGGTGACCAAACCCTCTGTATCAGTTGCAATGACCCCGTCTCCTATGCTGTTGAGAGTTGTGGCCAGGCGTTGTCTCTCCCGAGATAACCTGTCCTCAGCCTCTCTCTGCTGGGTGATATCAAGGCACACCTCAATCAGGTACTGCACATCACCCTCATCATCAAAAACCGGAATGCCGTGAACGCGGACAACACG
>PUMD01000067.1 GCA_003551215.1 Clostridia bacterium
GGTCGACCCCCAATTTCTGGTAATGGAAGAGGTAATCCTCTAAGCAATCAAGGCCTTAAGGGTAACCAGTGATTACTCAGCCAATTACCAGTGGTTACTGGTAATTGGTCGACCCCCAATTATCGGTAATGCAAGAGGCCATACACTAGGTAATCAGGACCTCCAACATTACCAGCGATTGCCAGGCCAATTACCAGTGATTACTGGTAATCAACCATTCCCTTATTACCAGCAATCAATGAGGGAATCACCAGGTAATCAGTGGAACAGCACCTAGCAACCCTTTCTAGGCCAATTACCATTGGTTTCCAGTAATGGGTCGACCTCTGATTACTAGTAATCGATCAAGCAATCCATTGAGTAACCACATTGCCTTCAGAAAATGCTGATTATTTGGCTGGTTACCTGTGATTACCAGTAATCGTGATTACCTGCTCGATGTCGATACGGTCATCCCGTGTATAGGGCAAAACGTTGACTTGTCTGCCCTCTCCGGCAGCTCGGTTGATGATGACGGCTGGACCATAGAGGTCGATCCAGATACGTTGGCCACCAGCCAGGACGGGGTGTTTGCCGGAGGAGATGCGGTGACAGGGCCGACGATAGCCGTTGACGCCATGGCCGCCGGCAGGCGTGCAGCGGAATCCATCCGCCGTTACCTCGCTGGCGAAGAGCTTAACGGCAGCAGACCCAGGCAGCCTGAAGCCGACCCGGCTCTGGACGAGATCCCCCGGGGTATGCCCGAAGAACCGCGCATGTCTCCCCGTGAGCTTTCCGCCCGCAGCCGTATCGAGTCCTTCGATGAGGTAAACTGCGGCTACGGTGAAGATAATGCCCGCCGGGAGGCGGAGCGCTGTCTGCAGTGTGCAATCTGTTCGGAGTGTTTGGAGTGCGTGGAGGCGTGCGAGGCTGAGGCGATAGACCACGAACAGCAACCCGTAGTGCGTGATGTAGAGGTCGGGGCAGTGGTGCTCAGTCCCGGTTTTGATGAGTTTGAGCCAGATGAGATATACGAATACGGCTACGGACGTATCGACAACGTGGTAACCAGCATCGAGTTCGAGCGCATCCTCAGCGCCAACGGGCCGACAGCCGGGGAGCTTGTGCGTCCATCAGACGGTGAGCACCCGGAGAAGATCGCCTGGATACAGTGCATCGGGTCCCGGGATGAACAGGTGGGATGCGGGTACTGCTCTTCGGTATGCTGCACCTACGCCATCAAGGAAGCCGAGATCGCCAAAGAGCACAGTGCCGATCCCCTAAAGACAACCATCTTCTTTATGGATATGCGAACCTACGGCAAGGATTTTGAACGCTACTACCAGCGTTCCATTGACGACTACGACGTGGATTACGTGCGCTCGAAGGTGCAGCAGGTCAGCCAGCGACCCGACGGCAGCGTAGTGCTGCGCTATGCATCAGAGGACGGTCAGCTGCGCGACGAGGTCTTCGACATGGTGGTTTTGTCCGTCGGGCTGCGTCCGCCGAAAGACGCCGACAACCTGGCCGGCATTACACAGATAGCGCGGGATGAGTACGGATTTGCTGCTCACAGGGACTTTGAGCCTGTGACCACCACGCGCGACGGTGTTTTCTCCTCTGGAGCATTTGGAGGGCCAAAGGACATACCGGAGACGGTAATGGAGGCCAGTGCCGCCGCCGGTGAGGTGTCTGCCATGCTGGCTGATGCGCGCGGCACTGCAACGCGGGATAAGGAGTATCCCCCGGAGATACCGGTTGAAGGAGAACCTCCAAGGGTGGGTGTGTTCGTGTGCCACTGCGGTATCAACATAGGTGGGGTGGTGGACGTACCGAGGGTAAAGGAGTTTGCCGCCAGACTGCCCTATGTAACTTTAGCCGAGGAGAATCTGTACACCTGCTCGCAGGACACCCAGGAGCTGATCAAGGAGAAGATACAGGAGCACAACCTGAACCGTATAGTTGTCGCCTCGTGTACTCCGCGGACGCACGAACCGCTGTTTCAGGAGACCATCCGGGAGGCCGGCCTGAACCCGTATCTGTTCCACATGGCCAACATCCGGGATCAGTGTTCCTGGGTGCACAGCGGTGACCCGGAAGCGGCTACTGAAAAGGCATGTTCGCTGCTTAGGGCTGCGATCGCCAAGGCAACGCTGCTGCGGCCGCTGCCGGAGGTCTCCGTGCCGGTCACAGAATCCGCCCTGGTCATCGGTGGCGGTCCTTCCGGTATGGTCAGTGCTCTGAACCTCGCCCGCCAGGGATTTGAGGTCCACCTGGTGGAAAAGACTCATGAGCTGGGGGGCAACGCCAGGCATCTTGCATCAACCCTGCAGGGTCAGGATGTGCCGGGTTATCTGCAGAAGCTGACCGACCAGGTGATGAAAGAACCTCTGATTTCGGTATATACCGGAAGCGAAGTCAGCGAAGCCGAGGGATATGTGGGCAATTTCCGCTCCACGATCAAAAGCACAGATGGGACCGCGCACGAGATAGAGCACGGAGCGGTCATCATAGCCGTCGGAGGTCAGCAGTATGAGCCGAAGGCGGGAGAATTTGGTTTCGGGCAGCACCCTGGCGTTATGTCCTGCCGCGAGATGGAGCAGGTGCTGGAGTCGAACTCACAGCAGTTAGACCAGGCAGATCAGCTGGCCATTGTCCACTGTGTCGGCTCTCGCGATGATGACAACCCCTACTGCAGCCGGGTATGCTGCTCACAGGCCATAAAGGTGGCGCTTAAGGCCAAGCGGAGGCATCCAGACAAGGAGGTCCACCTCCTGTACCGGGATATTCGCGCCTACGGTTTCTCTGAGAAGCAGTACAGGGAGGCCCGCCAGCTGGGCATCAACTTCGTTCGCTACGAGCAGGACTGCGAACCGCAGGTATTCACCGATGGTGAACAGCTGAAGGTCAGGGTCACAGATACCCTTTTGGGCCGTACAGTCACCCTGCCGGTTGACGCTGTCGGTCTCTCCTGCGGTGTACAGCCGGCCGATGGGGTTCACCATCTCTCACAGCTTTACAAGGTGCCGCTGAACGATGATGAGTTCTTCCTGGAGGCGCACGTGAAGCTGCGTCCGGTTGATTTTGCCACCGACGGAGTGTTTTTGGCCGGATTGGCTCATGCTCCCAAGCTGCTGTCGGAGAGTATAGCTCAAGCTCAGGCGGCGGCCGGCAGGGCCAGCACCCTGTTGAGCAAGGATCAACTGGTAGTAGAAGGTTGGGCAGCTGAGGTAGATGAACAGATATGCTCAGGCTGCGAGACCTGCGTGGAGATCTGTCCCTATTCTGCCATTGATATGGACGAAGAATCCGGGGTTGCTCAGGTCAATGAGGTGCTGTGTAAGGGCTGTGGCGCCTGCACCGTAGCGTGCAGATCCGGCGCCATAGACACCCGCGGATTCACCAACCAGCAGGTACTGGAGGAGGTCGAGGCAGCGTGTCTGCGAGTGAGCGATTGAAAAACACTGATACAGCAACCGAAGCAGAGCCCCGATGCGGTCAGGTTGACAAAAGCCAGGAGGAATTCGAACCCCTGATAATAGCCTTTTGCTGCAATTGGTGCAGTTACGCGGGGGCTGATCTGGCCGGGATTAACCGTCTGCAGTACCCGACCAACGTGCGCATCGTACGCGTGCTTTGTTCAAGCCGGGTGAATCCATCCTTTGTGCTGCGGGCCTTTCAACGGGGGGCCGACGGAGTGCTGGTCGCCGGATGCCATCCCGGCGACTGCCACTACTCAACCGGAAATTACTACGCCCGCCGCCGACTGAATGTATTCAAGCGAGCCCTGCATTATGTGGGGTTAGAGCCGGAGCGCTTTCAGGTTCACTGGATCTCGGCGGCCGAAGGGGCCAAGTTTGCCAATGTGATGAACGAGGTAACGCAGCAGATAAAGCAGCTTGGACCGAACACGAAATTCAGGGGTGGGGTCTATGAACAAGGTAATTGAAGATCTGCGCCGCGCCTCCGGTCAGCTACTGCAGGATGGAAAGGTCCATCAGGTAGTGGGGTGGAGGAGAGGGCGGTTTTTCTGGCAGGGCTCGCCCCACTTCGTATCTGATGCCGGTGCTGTCGAGGAACTTACCTACCCGCCGTGCGCGGGCGGTAACCTTGCCAAGTACCTTGTAGACTTCGCGCGCGGCCAGCAGCCGGATGATCGCCAAGAGGAGGACTCCAGGGCGGTGGCCCTCTGGACACGGGGCTGCGAGTCTCGCGCTGTCAACCGTCTGATCGCCGACGGAGTCGTACAGAGGGATGAAGTCTACCTGCTGGGCTACACGTGTCCCGGTGTCGTAGACAGTGAAAAGCTTGTGCGGTGGCTGGACGGGGACGGTCTGCAGATTGAGGATGTGAATTGGGCCGAGGACGACGAACGGGTTCTGTTGGTTGAAACTGCTGATGGACAGCGCAGGATCCCCGCAGATGAAGTACTACAGGAGCGTTGCCTTCGCTGCACGCATCCGGTCCCGGTAGACTGCGACCAGCTGGTGGACGGTGAGGGTAAGCAGCCGGCCCCGGAGGATGCTCGCTTTGAAGAGGTTGCCGAGCTGGAGCAGCTGCAGGGTGAGGAGCGTTATGAGTTCTGGTCGGAGCATTTCGACCGCTGTATCCGGTGCAACGCCTGTCGCAACGTGTGCCCGGCCTGCAACTGCGTCGAATGCATATTCGACTCGGAGCTGCCGCAGCAGCCTGATTGGCTGGGGAAGGCCAGTTCGCTTTCAGAAAAAAGTCAGTTTCACCTTATCCGCATGATTCACGTGGCTGACCGCTGCATCGAATGCGGTGCCTGTGAGGTTGTCTGTCCGGTCAACCTGCCGGTTCGCAAACTCATGATCAAGGCAACTGCTGATATTGACCGGCTGTTCGGGCCGCACCAGGCCGGGCTGCAGGCGGATGAGACTCCGCCGCTGCAGACCTATGATCTGCAAGACCCGGATGTCAGTCACGAGGGGAGGGGGAACTGATGGCGGAGATGCAGTTTATGACCCATGATCAGATAGTGTCGCTTCTGCAGCGGTTTTCGGAGGAGGGGACGGTCTATGCGCCTACCATTGTCGAGGATCAGGTAGATTTCAGCAGTCGATGGGAGGCCGGGGAATTAGTGCAGGCGCTGAAGCGCGGTAATTCAACGCTGCCGCCGAAAGACCTATTTTTTCCCCAGACAGAATCCATATTCCGATTCAAAAGCAAAGACCGCGATCTACAGATAGAGCCTGCTGATCCGGAAGAGCAGAAGTTTTTGGTGTTTGGCGTCAGACCGTGCGATGCCCGCAGCATCAACATGCTGGATGAGGTTTTCGGCGGACCGGATTTCGAAGAGACGTACTACAAGCGTCGACGCGACAATTCTGTCCTGGCCACCTGGACCTGCGTCGAGCCTGATCAGACGTGTTTCTGTGCCAGCCTCGGCTGCGGCCCGGGCGAGGCTGACAATGCAGATATTCACTTCACTGATGTGGGGGAAGGCGCAGTTGTGCAGCCAAAAAGCGAAAAGGGCAGACAGCTGCTGCAGGACTTTGGCTCATTCAGAGAAGCTGAAGTTGAAGAGGTTAAGGCTGCACAGAGGGTGGTGCAGAAAGCAGAGGAACAGATTTCGCTGCAGGCGCCGGTCGAGGGAGTTGATGATGCCCTGACCGACCGCTTTGAAGATCCCGTGTGGGGCGAGGTCTCTGCCAGCTGCATTGGTTGCGGTATCTGCACATATCTGTGCCCCACCTGCCACTGCTATGACCTGCAGAGCGAGGTTTGGGGAGGTGAGGGGGTGCGCTACCGCTGCTGGGATTCGTGCATGTTCTCGGATTTCACCCGCATGGCCGGCGGTGAGAACCCCCGCCCGACGAAACGCGAGCGGATCAGAAACCGCTACCTGCACAAGTTCTCCTATATGCCCGACCGGTACGGCTTTTACGGGTGCACCGGCTGCGGTCGCTGCCTTGCTCACTGTCCGGTGAACATAGACGTAATAGAGTTTCTCTCCCGGGCGAAGGGAGTGAGCCCAAGTGAGTGAACACCTGGTTCCTCAGACGGCTAGAATAACTGACATAGTAAAGGAAACCCCCGATGTGAAGACATATAGTGTGCAGTTTTCCAGCGGAGAGGCCTTTTCCTATCTGCCGGGGCAGTGTGCCATGCTCAGCCTGCCCGAGGTGGGGGAGGCCATGTTCTCCATATCGTCAAGCCCCACAGACAGCCCGATGGAGTTCAGCATCAAAGAGGCGGGGTCCCTGACGGAGAAGTTCCACCGGCTCGAAGCGGGGTGGGACGTCGGAATACGTGGACCTTACGGCAACGGCTTTCCTCTCGATATGATTAGGGACAAAGACCTGCTGTTCATCGGTGGCGGAATCGGACTGGCCCCCCTGCGTTCGCTGATTAACTACTGTCTTCATCACCGGGAGATGCACGGTGATGTGCACATAATCTACGGGGCGCGCAGCCCGCAGGATCTGGTTTTCAAAAGGGACCTGTTTGAAAACTGGCCCGAATGCGAGAGGGTCAGGGTGGATGTCACCGTTGATGCAGGCGATGAGGACTGGGACGGCCCGGTCGGCTTTGTCCCTCCTTTTCTGGAGGAGCTGGACCCTGATCCGAAGGGCAAAGTGGCGATAACCTGCGGCCCGCCTATCATGATCAAGTTTGTGGTGCAGTCGCTGGATAAAATGGGTTATGAACACAAAGACATCGTCACCACACTGGAAAAGAAGATGAAGTGCGGTGTCGGTAAGTGCGGACGCTGCAATCTGGGCAGCAAGTACATATGCCTGGATGGCCCCGTATTCACCATGGATCAGCTGGATAAGCTGCCGGAAGATTACTGATTCGGTCTGTAGAGTGTTCCGAATGCCGGGCCCCTTCTGGTATTGCAGGAGGGGCCTGCTAACGTTTCGCTGGGCCGTGTCCTCAACGAGACGCTGTCCTGTCGGGCAGGCTGCTGGTTTTGTGAGGTGTTTTCCTCATCTACATTCAGCTGTCCGAATACAGCTGTTCGAGATTCAGTGGAAGGTTGTTATTCAGGCCTTTGGAAAACAGCAGCTGATACACATCAAGACGGTGGTCCGGAATGAATCTGCGCAGCTGCGGAGGTAGAGTTCCCACTTTCCATTTTTTCCTCGAAATCCATAATCTCGTCCACGACGTCCATATAGTCCGCAGCGAAGGCCACCGCAGGTCCCTCCAACAGGTCATCTGCTGCCGTTTCCCTGTTGAATATAAGCTCTACCCGGGGTTTTTCGTTTCAGTATTCTCGCCGGTCTCCATCCCTGTACTTCACGGCAAATCCGCCGCGAGTGAACCTGGCAAACAATCCGTGCAGTGTCCGCTTTTTCACTGATTAACCTCCCTCGCATCTTATGGCTGGCGTGGTTGACTGCTGCGTGCATACCGCTGCTGCACGCAGGTCAACGGACCCAGCGGAGCCCGACTGAGACCCAAAGGCCGTGAATCGAGCTGTTCGCCCGACCGTGCGGCCCTCATGTGCAGCTTGCTGTGCAGATAATTGCGCCCACTATCACCATATTCCCTGCCGCTTGCTCGAGCAGCTGTCCGGTCAGAGTACTCGTACGCGCTTCTCAGCGAAATGCCTTACGCCTGCATCGTCAACAGCTTGCGTTGTCATAATGTCCTTCAGCCGGCCATATGGATGGTAGCAAAGGGTAGTCTGTTGCGAAGGAGGTGCCCTCGCTTGCCGCGTTCTGAGCACGAATCGGTCCCGGCCACAGGCAAGTCTGAATCCAAAGCGATAGCAGAATACCTTCCTCCCCGTCTTTCTGCGGTCCTCGATTCACTGGACAGGCTCTGCAGGTGGGAAGAGCTGCGGTTGCGCGCCGGCCAGCCCCTCACTGTTTGTGCTGAAGGACAAACACATTATGTCACCCCGAAGGGCGAGCTTGGCCTTATGCCTGAAGATGCCGTTGCGGTTACCCGTCGGGACCTGACGGAGGCGCTGAGCCTGATGACGGGGGGATCTGTATATGCAAAGGAGGATCAACTGGCGCGAGGCTATCTTACGCTGCCGGGGGGTCACCGTGTTGGCATCGCCGGCAAGGTGGTGAGTGAAGGGGGACAAGTAAGGAGGCTGCTTTATCCCGGCAGCATGAATATAAGGCACTGTCGGGCATTCAGGGGGGTAGCCGATGGCTTAGTGGACTCGCTGCGCCGACGGGGAAGATGGACGAGTACTGTCATCATATCACCACCAGGTTGCGGTAAAACGACGCTACTGAGGGACCTGGTGCGGAGGGCTTCTGATGGGGTGGCCCAAAAAAGCATTCCGCCAGTTCAGGTGGGGTTGGTGGATGAAAGATCTGAGGTGGCTGCCTGCGACCAGGGGATCCCCACCTTTGATGTAGGCCGCCACACAGATGTGATAGACGCAGCGCCCAAAGCGGAGGCCATGTTCATGTTGCTGAGATCTATGGGACCACAGGTTCTGGCTACTGATGAACTGGGGCGCTCTGAGGATGCTCAGGCGGTACGGGAAGCCCTGAATGCCGGGGTATCGGTTTTCACTACTGTGCACGCCGACGACGTAAATCAGGCCGAGAGTAGGCCGTATGTGGGCGCTTTGCTGCGGGACGGGGCGTTTTGCCGGGCAGTGGTGCTGTCACGAAGGAAGGGGCCAGGAACAGTTGAGGGTATTGCCAAGTTGGATGCCGGAGAGGGTGGACAGACGACTGGGTACTGGAGGGCGGAGGCGTGATGCTGCGGATTTGCGGACTGATAGGAGTTGTGGCTACTGGGGCTTTGGTGGGGCAGCTTCTATTTTTGCAGCTGCGTGAGCGATATAAGCAGTTGAGCAACCTGCGTGACGGGTTGAGGGCGATGGTGACTGAAATTGACTACGCACGTCGACCGCTGCCGGAGGCGTGGGCCGAACTGTCGGATACTTTCGATGGCCTTACTTCCTCGCTGTTTTCAGAGGCTGCAGCTGCTTTTGGACAGGGAGAGGCGGTTACTGCCGGCAGGGCGTGGCTGAAAGCCCTGCGTTCGGTCGACGATGTGACCGAGCTGACCGAAGAAGACAAAAGGATACTGCGCAGCCTGGCTCCCGTTCTGGGAGCTTCTCACCGGGAAGATCAGCTGGCTCACATCGAACTGGTCGACGAGCGGCTGGCGCGGCAGGCTGAGCGTGCACGTGAGGTCAGCCGGAGGAGGGGTAGGCTCTTCCGCGCCCTGGGTTTCCTCACGGGAATACTGGTGGCGGTTATCCTCCTTTAAATGGGATCACCATGCCGGACGGGAGGCGAGATAGCTCACGATGGACCCCACTCTAGTAAGTCTGGTCATTCAAATCGCTGGCATCGGACTCCTGGTTGCGGTGCTGCAGACGGTGCTGGAACAGGCAGACAAAAGTGAATGGGCCATGGCAGTGACCGTGGCTGGTCTTATCGTGGTCATGTATTCCATAGTGGAGCTCATTACCGACCTGTTTGATGCTGT
Source organism: Clostridia bacterium (assembly GCA_003551215.1). Taxonomy (GTDB): domain Bacteria; phylum Bacillota; class Sulfobacillia; order SLMV01; family SLMV01; genus PUMD01. Next base: position 9,418 of record PUMD01000067.1, read on the forward strand.
ACGCACAATGGTCCAGTTCTGACGTCCTGGTGAGAGGTGAGTCAGTTGAACATAATGCAGGTGGTAGCTTTTGCGCTGGTATGCAGTCTTCTTTTAACCCTGCTACGTCAGAGCTCTGATGCCATGGCCCTGGTGCTAGCGGTGGCGGCCTCGGCGGTAATTCTCACCGTGATAGTCAGACAGCTGCCTCCTATACTGACGGCGCTGCAGGGACTGGCCGCCCGGGCCGGCGTGGAGATGTTCTATCTTCGGACGCTGCTTCGGGTGATGGCTGTAGCCTATGTGGTGGATTTCGGCGCCCATCTGTGTTCAGACGCTGGTGAGGGGGCATTGGCCAAGAACGTGCGCCTGGCGGGCAAGGTCCTGATTCTGGCCATGGCTGTCCCCATCATTATAGCCGTCGCTGATGTCGTCGTTGGTCTGCTGGATCAGGTGATAGTACAGTGAACCTTCCGAAGGCAAGATCCCGCTGGCTCCGCAAGTACTTGACAGTACTGCTGCTGACGGTTGCGATGTTGCTTTCATTGACCCAAGCGGCCGCAGCGGATGCCGACCGGGTGATGCAGCAGCAGCTGCGCGACATTGACTCTCAACCGCTGGGTGAATTTATTGATGAGCTGCAGAGGCACATGCATGGTGAGCTGCCTGCCCTGGATTTACCTTCGGTTGTGGAGCGTCTTCGCAGGGGAGAAGGCGTGTTACCCTGGCGTGAACTGGGCTGGTTACTGCTGCGCCGCTTCGGCGGAGTAGTAGTGGAGAACGCGGGCACCATCGGTCAACTGCTGATTCTATCGCTTTTGGCATCGCTGCTTTCGCAGATTGAGAGGGCATGGGGACAGGAGACTGTCTCGCAGGTTGCCCGGGCAGTAATATATCTCGCGCTGGCAGCAGTTGCTGTTGTTTCCCTGGGCAACGCCTTCGCCACCGCACGGGAGACAGTTCAGCTGCTCAGCGACATCATGTTGGCCATGCTTCCCACGCTGACCACCCTCCTGGCGGCCAGCGGTGCGTTTACTTCAGCTGCTATCATGCATCCTGCGGTGGTGTTTGTCTGTCATGGCGTGGTACAGGTGATCGTGCACCTTGCTCTACCTATGCTGCTGGCCTCTGTGATGTTTCAGGTGGCAGTCCATTTTGCACCGGACAAGCCGCTTGCGCGCATGTCAAACCTTCTGCGACAGATAACGGTGTGGATTTTGCAAATCTCCATGATTGCATTTCTAGGCGTCATCACAATTCAGGGCGCAGCGGGTGCAGTTACCGATGGAGTCACATTAAGATCGCTTAAGTTTGCCGCCCAGTCATTTATCCCAATTCTGGGGAGCATGTTTTCGGATGCGGGGGAAGTAGTTATGAGTTCATCTGTTTTGCTGAAAAACGCCGCTGGATTCATCGGCATGGGAGTTGTTGCCCTAACCGCAGCTTTGCCGCTGATGCAGCTTGCCGCTCTCGTGGTGATCTACCGCGGTGCAGCAGCTGTAGCGGCACCGCTTGGAAGCGAGGAGGTAAGCGAACTTCTTGACCTGCTGGGCGAAGGCATTGCTGTGCTGACTGCGGCAGTTGCGGCAGTCGCACTCATGTTTTACATCACCATCACGATTGTTATTGGAGCTGGGAATACGGCGGTGATGCTGCGGTGACTGCCGTACTGCAGTACGTCCGTCGGCTGATACTGGTCATCTTCATGGTTCAGGTGGGCAAGCTGCTGGCGCCCGATGGGGATCTGAAGCCCTACGTGAATTTCGTGTGCGGATTGCTGATCATAATGGCTGTAATTCAGCCGCTTGCTGACCTGGTGCCCTCGGTGAGGCAGATGGAGATGAAAGCGGCAGTTGCAGACTTGGCCGCAGTTGGGCAGGAGGATGAACCCCCCTCTGAGGCGTTGGAGGGCCGAAGGAGGACAGAGAGTCTCACTGAGGAGCTTTTTCTACAGCACATTGCACAGCTTCTAAGCGCTGAACTGCAGCAGCTGGAGCCACTCCGCAAACGCGACCTGACGGTTCGGGTCAGACCCAGCCTGTCGACAGATGAGGATCAGCCGGCTGCCCAGCTTACCGCAGTGGATGTGTACGTGTCAGATGTGGATTCAGATCAGGTTGCAGAAGCACAGCAGACGGATTCTGACATCATGATTGAACCAATTCCTACCATCTCATTGGTAGATGACACAGGCTCGGAATCGGAGGCTCCCGATATGGATGCACCGCCTGACGATGAAGTACCAGCGGAAGTGCGGGAGGCCATCTTGCAACATCTGCACGTCAAGTACCGCGTTGATTCGCGGCAGATCCGCATACGGAGGGAGGATTACTAGGTGTTGGACTTCGAGATGCCGAAAAATTACAGAAAGCTGATCCCCTATGCAGTCTGCCTGGGGGCAGCTGCCATAATCATAGCCGTCATTGGCGGAGGGAGTGAAACCACGGCTCCCCAGACGGAAGTTGGACCTCAGCAGCCGGATCCCCAGCGGGGCCTGAGCTCCGATGAAATAGCAGGACTGGAATCCTCGGCAGAAGGCTCTCCCGAGGAAGCCCTCGTAGCTTATCAGCAATATCTATCGGGGCAGCTGGAAGCCATCCTGTCGCGGGTGCGCGGCAGTGGAGGGGTGCACGTGGCGGTCATGCTTGAGTTTGGTCCCACGTTCACTTACCACGATGATGTCGATACCACCGAGTCGGAGACCGAAGAAGAGGACGCCGAAGGAGGAACGCGCAGTGCAAAAGAGCAGCAGCAAAGCTCCATTCTGGCTGTACTGCGAAAGGCCAGCGGTGATGAGAAACCGGTGCTTCGCCGCATAGATGCCGGTGAAGTGCGGGGAATTCTAGTGGTGGCTGAGGGTGCCGGGGATCTGCGCATCAAGGCGCAGCTTCGCGACGCAGTCAGCACTCTCATGAACATTCCTGCTTACAAGGTAACAGTATTGCCTGCAGAAGGAGGCGATTGACATGGCAAATATGATGCTGATCAGACGCGAAAATTTGCGTTACGCACTGATTGGCCTGGTAGCTATTGCTGTTTTGCTTTTGTTGTTCAGTTATGTTCTTCGCGGCTGGCTGCGTTCTGATGCTCCCACAGAAGATCTGGCTGAAGAAGCTGAGCAGCCGGCAGAATTGGTGGTGAGCGAGGATCCAGAGATTGAGGACCTGACCGGCGAGAAGGCAGAAGGGGATTTCTTCGTTGATATTCGTCTCAGGCGGGAGAGAGTCCGGAGTCAGGTGGTGGAAATGTTGCGGGAAATCGTCAACAATCCCAATTCCGCCAAAGAAGCGCGTGAGCAAGCACAACAGAGACTCATCGATATAACCAAACAGATGACCTGGGAGGCGGAGGCAGAGCAACTGTTGGAAGCCAAAGGGTTTAGTGAAGTTGTCGTTTACCTTATGACTGACAATGCAGTTGTGATGGTGGATCAAGAGGAAATAGACGAGAAACAGGCAGCTCAGGTTGCATCGGTGCTGGTGCGGGTGGCTGAGGTGGGTTGGGAGGACGTAAGCATTATGACACCGTCAGATCGAGAGAAATGATGGGCTTTGTCGTGTCTCGGCAGGAATGCAGATGAACTTGGGCGAATTATCAACTAGGCAGTCTTCATCGAGCTTCACATCGAAGATTTTATCAGGGTTTTTGTTTCGGTCGGTTTGATGAGACACTAATTGATGAAGCAGGATGAAAGGAGGTAAATCGTCACGGACAGAACAGAAGATGGGTGGACTAAGGTAGGTAAGGTCTCGTCCCTGGCTGAGGGTGAAATTGCCGAGTCGCTTTTGGATTCTGCCGATATTCCTGTGCAGCTTCGTTATGACCCGGCAGGATCTGTTATTCTGGGTCCGGGGTCCATTAATCCCATGTCCGGTGTGGAGATCTGGGTACCGGTGGACCGTGCAGACGAAGCGATCAGCCTGTTGAGTTCTTTTGCCGAGGAAGAGTTGTGAAGATCATTCAGTAGTCTGACAGGATGAGACCGTCGGAGTTGCTAGAGGAGTTTCACTGTGTGGTTTGTGTACTGTTTGCTGTGTGAAGGTGACAATATATACGTTGGAATAACCAGCGATCTCGAGCGTAGATTCGAGGAGCACTGCAGCGGTAAAGGGGCACGCTATACCAGGGCTTTTTCTCCCCTGCAGATGCTGTGTGCCTGGGAGTTTCCTGACAGGAGCCAGGCTGCAAAGGTCGAGTACCTCCTCAAGAGCCTTTCTGCAACTGAGAAACGGAAGATTGCGTTAAAGGGTGCTGACCTCTCAGAGACAGTCGGGGATACTGTGCAGACCTTGAGACGTGTTCCATGCGCCAATCTTCCCAGCTAGACTGGTGGAAAAGAGGTGGTCCTCTTCACCTTCTACCGCGCCTGTAGATTGCTGGTTCGCCTCATGCTTGGTGTGCTATGCCGCATCGAGGTTCTAAATCAGAGTAAAGCAGTGGAAAGCGGACCGGTGCTCATCTGCTGCAATCATCAGAGCATTCTTGACCCTCCATTGATGGCCGCTATCATGGGTCGTCGGCTGTTGTTTATGGCAGCTGGATATCTATTTGACATACCGGTTCTCGGGTGTATCTTGCGCAGGCTTGGGGTCCTTCCAGTTCAGGGAAGCAGCAGTACGCTGCGCAGTATGCGCGCTGCCCTGCATCACCTCAACGAGGGTGGTGCGGTGGTCATATTCCCACAGGGAGGAGTACGGCAGCCTGAAGAGGAATTATCAGTGCAGCCGGGAGCTTTCTATATGGCTGCGCGGGCTGAAGTGCCGCTACAGCCGGTATTTATAGAGGGCACCGGTCGGGTGATTCCCGGAGGCTATTACCTGCCGCGGTCCTTCGGGGAGAAAATTTCGGTCAATTTTGGCGATGTTATTCGGCCTGAAAATTTTAGCACCGACCGCCAGCAGTTGAACGAGATGCTTTTGAGTTCATGGCGGTGCCTGAAGGATGAGATGAATCGATAACTATAATTATCGTACCTTTATGTGTCGCATCAGATTTCACCAACGAACGCTCTGTTGTTGCAGCAGGCCAACTTGTGTGGTATATTTCTATTGTAACTTGATAAGTCGGGCTGTGGCGCAGCTTGGGTAGCGCGCATGAATGGGGTTCATGAGGTCCCCGGTTCAAATCCGGGCAGCCCGACACCGAAGAAGCCCCGTATAGCAGCGAGTACGGGGCTTCCTGACTGCCTTGCTGGGAAGGCCAAAAACGGCGTGGAACCTATGTTGCGCGTCAGCTCTCAGTTAGGCTCATTTTCAGCCTCGCGGTGACACTTTGAGTTGTTCATAGGCGCTCTTTCTGGAACGCTGGCAGTTCTGAGTCTGCTGTAGGTTCAAGTAGTCTAGTTTGCGGCCATCCTGTTGTTTGACCTTTGGAGGTTCCATCGGGTCTGCTGGATTACTTTGTAGCAGTCTTCAGTGATATGTGCAGTATAGCGTGCATTTGACGAACGGTCGAGGGAGCCGGCACTCACGGCACTCTATCCCTTTTGCCGCTTTTCACCGTTCTGTTGTAAAATAACTGCAGCCGCATAGGGAAGATGTCGGCCGTAGGCATGTGACCCAGTGGGAGCTGAATCTTACATAATCCCTCACGTTGATCTGGTGGTACGTCTATCACTTCCTCCCATGTAGAGGCAGCCTCATCTTGACCCCTCCACAGGCCTTTGATAGCAATCTTCCTCATTACAGAAATTGCCATTTTTATATTATTATATTATTCTGCACTTCAGGATGGATGAGGAATCTGTAAAGACTTCAAGCGGGCGGTGGGATTCCCCCGTATGATTTGGAAGCAGCTTCACCTGCCGAAGGGCTCCAACAGCGTGTATAGCTCAGAGCAGCTTGTGGAGTACCTGGTGGATGCAAACCTGCTGGGTCTTTCCCGCTTCAGCCATACTTCAAACCTACGGAGGAATCCGGGCTATCTACGGATCAAAAATATCAACAGATTTCCCGATAA
>PUMD01000156.1 GCA_003551215.1 Clostridia bacterium
AGAGATAAGGTCGCTGGCGGAGCGGGCCGAGGGAGCAACCGACGAGATAGCGGATATCACCGACTCCATGCAGGAATCGATAGCCACAGCGGTGCAGGGCACCGGGGAGTCGCTTGAGGCCATAGAACACACCGCTGAATCCACCCGCGAGGCCGACGGTCTCATAGAGGACATGAGCGAGGCGGCGGAAGAGACGAAGTCCGCCACCGAGAGGCTGCAGCAGTCGTTCAGACAGCTGAATCAGAACATGGAGCAGGTCACCTCATCGATGCAGTCGGTATCGAGCGTGGTGCAGGAAAACACAGCAGCCACCGAGGAGATGGCGGCGGGCAGCCAGGAAGTGGCCGCAGCCATGGACCAGATATCGGCCATCGCCGAGGAAACCAGCGACAGCGCGGTCAACCTCGACCAGCTGGCCGACGAGCAGAAAAAGATCATGAGTGACGTCTCCGAATACGCCGAACAGACTGCCACCTCGGCCAAGCAGGTAGCCCAGCTTTTGGATCAGTTCGAGACCAGCAACTCTCACAAGGAAGCCTGACAGAGCCTTCACGGCACCGCCGCGGAGAGCTGGCTTAATTCCGCGGCGGTGCCGGCCTGATTGGAGAAGCACAATCACCATCTGAAATCTCCCTGTATAATATCCCGTGGCTGCTTGCCAATCATCTGTACGTTCCGCTCCGCCTGCGGGCGGCTGAAATCCCTGCAATTTGTCGCTGGCCCTTTCACATCTTATCTCAGGAGGAAAATCCCGACGCCGGGGAGAAGTGTTGCATATGCTGATTAACAGTCATAAGGTGGTGTTGTTGCTGCTGTGTCTGGAGGGTGTATCAAAGAAGTTCGGTGCTGTGACAGCTGTCGAGGACGTCTCGCTGCAGCTTGAATCCGGAGAGATATTTGGTTTTCTCGGCCCCAACGGGGCGGGCAAAACGACCACGGTACGCATGTCCGTTGGGCTGCTCCGCCCGGATACGGGAAGGGTGCTGGTGGGAGAATATGACATGACTCATCAGCCCAGGCAGGCAAAAGCTCAGCTGGGTTATGTCCCCGACCGCAGCATGCTGTACCCGAAGATGACCGGCAGGGAACATCTGCAGTTTCTATCGCTGGCCTACCAGCTGCCCGCGCCGCACGGCCCGCGTATAGACCGCTGGCTTGACATCATGTCCCTGTCTGATGCGGCCGATTCCAGAATCGAAACGTATTCGCACGGCATGGCCAGGCGGCTTACCTGGATCAGCGCCTTGATTCACGATCCCCCTCTTTTGTTTTTGGATGAACCCACCGAGGGACTGGATCCGGCAAGCGCCAGGACGGCCAAGGACCTGCTTGTACACCTCAGAGAGCGGGGACGTTCGGTGTTTCTCTGCACTCACATAATGGAGCTTGCCCAGTCGCTGTGCGACCGGGTGGGTATCATAGCCGACGGCAGGCTGCTGGCGGTTGGATCTCCCGAAGGGCTGGGGCAGATGTCTGCCCGCGGGTCCGAATCGCTGGAGGATGTCTTTTTGGAGCTTACCGATTCGCAGCCTCCCGAGATATCCTCGGTGGTTGATGCGCTGTCCGGCGGTGGCGAAGATGAATGAAGAACCCCGCGGACACGAAGCCCTGTGGTATCTTAGCAGGCTGACTGTCAGGCGGCGGCGGGAGACGATTCTGGAAAACGACCGCGAGGCGCTGGCCACAGTGGTTCGCGGGGCGGTTTTTCTGCTGCTGGCCTGGGCAAATCACTCCATGTTCGTGTTTGTGTTCGGCATGCTGGATGCACTGCCGGTAGCAGTTGCCCCCGAACTTCTGCTGGCCAGCAGCCTGCTTCCCGGTGCTGTGGTGGGCTTGATGGTCGGACTGATGCGGGCCAATGACGCCCTCTATCTTGGTGCACATGTGGAGATGCTTCTGAGTCTGCCGGTTGATACGCGGTGGGTAATGTTGACCAAGACGGTGTGGACGTGGCCCTATGTGCTGGGCATCTACATGATCATCGCGTTTCCCCCGGGGCTGGCCTATGCCCGAATTCTGGGTATCTGGCCGGTGATGCCCATATACCTGCTGGCGGTACCGGTAAGTTCGCTGGTATGTGCTGCGGCTGCGGTGCTTTGTCTGGTGGTCGTGGGTCAGGTGGCAACTTCAAACAGGCTGCGGGAGGCGCTGGGAATCATAGCCACTGTAGGGGTGTTGATCTTTTACTACCTGTGGTTTTCTGTGCAGGGAGATGCGTCGGTACAGGTAGCAGGCGAAGCCCTCGTCGACATCGTAAACCGGGTTGGAGACAGATTGGTTGCACCCTGGATTCTTCCAATAACCTGGCCGGCGGTATCCCTCAGACTGATAAACACAGGGCAGCCGCTGGCCGGCTGGGCCGCACTGACGGCTGCTTTGGTGCTGTCCTGCCTTGCCGTGTGGTTTTTGTCCCGCTCACAGGCCGGACTTTACACCCAGAGCCTGACTCTCACCAGCGCCCTTTCCTCGCGACCGCGCCGCCGCCGGGAGCGTCGCCGCCCGGGTCTGCTGCTGGTGCACCGGTCCCCCCTGGGGGCGCTGCTGTGGCGGGACTGGATAATTATGAGGCGAAATCCGAGACTGTGGCAGAACCTCGTCCTCCCGGCAGGGTGGGTAGGTCTGATGCTTCTGCAGACCTGGAGGCAGGGGACGGGGTTTATCAGCCCGCTTGGCTGGAGCTGTCTGGCGGCTGGCATGGCGGGATATGTGGCCTCTCAGCTGGCGCCGCTTTCCTTTGCCTTCGAGCAGCAGTCGGTCTACCAGGTCGCGACGCTTCCGGTCCCGTCACGACTCAGGGTGCTTTCCAAGCTGTTGGCCTTCGGCGCACCTCCGGCAGGGCTGGGGATGCTGATGGTCTCTGCAGTTCATTATTCTTCCGGTTCGCTGCAAAATATGCTGCCGGCTGTCTTTTTGATTGCGGCTGCGTCGGGTGTTGGTACCGCCTTTGGCCTGCAGTCAGCTGCGGAACACACCGATTTTGCAGCCGCCCGTCCCTGGGAGCAGGGAACTGCCGCGGGCTGCACTTATGCGCTGGTGACAGCGATTGTTCTGGGTCTGGGCTACGGGGCGCTTATGCTTCTGATCACCGCTGGCGAATACATCGGGCTTTCCCAGCTGGTAAACGAGACCGTTTCCGCCTTGCTGCTTGGTGCTGCGGTTGTCTTCTTTGTCGTCCCCTATCAGTTAAGGATGGCCAGCTCAGCGTTAAGGATGCGCCTGAGCGGAGCCCCCCGCAGCGGGGCCCAAAAGCGGTAGGTATTGGTCCAGGGACCTGCGGGGAGTAAAAGCCAGCTGCGGGCTCATGAGCAGGTCATCATTCTGCTTAATACAACTCGCGCAGCCGGCTTTGGATGGTTGTATTTATTGTCGAGATAGAGTTTTTCACTGGAGGTGAGGCGCTTGCGGGAAGCGCTGATCTATCTTCTGCTGATAGCGCTGGCCATGCTGCTTGGTTCAGCGGCGGTGTTTGCCACCTACAACTTCGTGCTCGGTCAGCCGCGGGTTCCGCCGGAAGTCGCC
>PUMD01000130.1 GCA_003551215.1 Clostridia bacterium
CCGTACGGCTTCTCTGCCCCTCAGAGGAAGTCCTCTTCTCTTGTGTCTCCCTTCTGCTCATATTAATCCCCCTCAGCCAGTTCATCATGCTCATCCCCAAAAACCCCCAGCGGGTCGCCGTCGACAATGAGAACAACTTGATACCCTTTACTGCGGGCGCGGCTAAATAGAGTTGACACGGTACTAACACTGACTCCGAGCCGGTCAGCAACCTCACTGTTGCTGTGTCCCGTCTCTTTCAGTGCTACTACCTGACGCTCGCGAAAGCTCAATCGCTCCATGCCCCTTATCTCTATTCGCATCGGCTACCCCCAGTTATCCACATGTTATGGACAAATTGTGGACAAATCAACTACATTACCCACATACAAATGTATTCAACGGTGATGCGCTATATCCTCCCCAATCATGCGACACAATCCGCAGGCGAAACGAACAGGTAAAGCGGGCAGGTATGTGGAAGGAATCTGCATAAGCGAGGATATAATGACATCGAAGGGGGAGATTATATGTCGGCTAGACAACGGATGCTGCTTATAGTAGCAGCCCTCATAATAGTGGCCGTCGTCTTGGGGTATCTCCGTCCACGTATGATGCTAGCCAGATACCACAGCGAACAGATATCCGAGTGGACTGCTTTTCTATCCAGAAAGATAATGAAATTGGGGAGCAATCTGGAGCATTACTCCGAACCGGCTCAACTGGCCGATGCTCTGGGGCGCATCCGAGTTGAGTTCAGATACCTGGAGATGTTTATTGGCCATCACAGCGACGAGCTGGTCTCCGTGACCGGCACCTTCGACGCGCGTACGAAACTGGGCGGCGGCTTTTACGGCATGTGGACTTCTCTGGACGAAAGCAAGCAGACACTGCTGCAGGAACCGCCCGCCGATCTCCAAGAGCGACGTCTTTCAGCAGCTGAGGAAATCTTCGAGATAGCCCAGAGGATGAGAGAGGTACTGGCTGAACCGGAGGATCAGGCCTACTTCGGAGTTGAGAGCCTCTCAGAATCACAGATTGAAAAGGTAAACGCTCTGCTGCTGGAAGCGGTCGAGGAAGTGCAGAGAGTAACGGCTGACAACTGATAAGACCGAACTCATCAGCTGTTGCCAAACCGCCTGGTCAGCTGGTATCCAATCTCAGCCAACCGGTCAGCCTGGGCAAATAAAACCGTACCTAGCAGGGCGGAGGTTATAATGTATAGTCCTCCCAATCCGGCCAAATTGGGCGTTGCTTGAGTGGCCAAAACGGCGGAGAATTCCCCTCTTTGCACCAGAGAGAACCCTGCTCGCAGAGAATCTTTGTGAGATAAGCCGAACCACTGACCACCCCACAAGCCGACTGCCAGCTTTCCGATAAGCGAGCATAGCAGCAGAACAACCAGCATCACAACCGAAAATTCGGCCGCCAGTTCAATCTGAGTGCCAAAATATAGAAAGAAAAACGGAAGCATGAGATTACGCAGGGGTGCAACCAGCCTGTCCAGTGTTTCAGTCTCTCTGGTTTCCGCCAGCATGACCCCCGCCAGAAAAGCCCCTAGAACTTCCGAGAGCCCAAGGACCACCGCCACGCCGGAGAGGGCAAACGCAACTCCAATGATAAGCAGCATCACGAAATCCTTCTCTGAGTTGTGCTCCACAAATTCCCCCAGACGGGCAAACAAGAAGTGTCCGAGTGCAGCAGCCGCGCCTATTATGCCTACTGTACTTGCCCCAATTTGCAGCATCATCTGCGGTGAGAAGCTACCGTTGACCGACAGAGCCACCAAGACAGAAATCATCACCGGAGCAACAATATCTTCGAATACCAAAAGCGCCAGCATAAACTCTGATTCCGGGTTAGCCAGTCGGTGTCGTTCGGTCAGCAGACCTAAAGTGATTGATGAGCTTGATGCATAGGTAATCCCTCCCACGAAGGCAGCAGAGAGCCAGTCCAGGCCAAAGGCGTACGCCACCAACAGCGGAATGCCGAAGTTGAGGCCCACATCCAGCAGACCCCCATATAACACCCGGCGGGAGATCTCAGCCATCTTCTTGAGGTTAAACTGCAGCCCCAGCACGAAAAACAGAAGCACAATACCGATCTCGCCTGCCACATGCAGCACATCACCAGCTGCTGCTCCCGCTGCCACAATGCCTATCAGTATGTATCCAACCAGCGCGGGAACTCCCACCTTGCGAAAAAGGAGACTAACTCCAGTCAGACCCAGCAGCACAGCTCCTGCTGACAGCAAAAAGGGAAACTGCGTCACCTCAACCACTGCCCGCTGTCAGTTCCCGCAGGGCATCCAACTGTTCAGCGTCTCCCACTACCATCAGCAAATCGCCAGGGTATATGATTTCGTCGACGTCAGGGGAACCAATAATCTCCCCTTCCCGGTGAATTCCTATTATCGTCGCTCCTGTGCGAGTTCGGATCTGGAGATCTTCGATGGACCGGTTGGTAAGCGGGCAATCTCCTTCAACCTGGATCCACTGAATGCGGATGTTTTTGAAAAACATTTCAACCTTCTCCTCCGGAACCGGCTGGTAATCAGCACCGATGAGAGCACTGCCCAGCTTGCGAGCATCGCTGTCGCTGAGCTCCAGCCAGAAATCCGGTTCCCGATCGGTGTCTTCACTGAAGAGATAGATCTCCCTGCTGCCTGTGTGATGGACAATGACAACCAGGACTTTCCCATCTGGGAATTCCAGGGAATACCTTCTGCCCACCCCGGGAAGATCCGAGGACTTAAAAGTGGTCATGATCAATCTCCCCTCCGCATAATATCATCCATTTGCTGTTGCCAATCATATCACATATAGCTAGGGGCATCAGACAGCCGGTTGAAACTGCAGCAGTTTGCCATACGGTCAAACCAGCGTTAGCGTAAAGTCTTGGTAGGTAGAGTGAGGTTAGACATAGAAGTAGGACCTCACCCGGCTGGCCGATCGTTTCACCAAGGGGTAATGTGTTATCATGGGTGTTGGTGCAGCTGCTGAACAGAAAGGTGGGGCGAAATTGAGCGGTATCATGGAAATAATCCTGGCCAGCGTCTGGGACGTGCGCATAGGAATACCTGTCGCATTACTCAACGGCGTGAAGCCCTTCTGGGCCCTTTTTCTGGTCACGCTCTGCGGTCTGTCTACCGTGATTCCCGCTCTGGCTCTCACAAAGCACACTTTCAAAAAAGAAGGAGCTTTTGTGTCGCCGCTGCGTAACCGCCTGTACCGGGCAACACGCCGACACCGTGCGACCATAGACCGCTACGCTTACCTGGGGGTTTTTCTGCTGGTTGCTCTTCCCCTGCCGGGAACCGGCCCCTGGATGGGAATGCTGGCCGTGGCTCTTTTGGAGATGGAGTTTGTGCGGGCATCAATGGCACTGGCACTGGGTATCATAGTAACTGCTTCAATTACCCTGGGAATTACAGAAGGGATCCTATCTCTCATTCCGCTTTTGGGCTAAACGGTCGCAGCTGCAGCAAACGTCCGTGCTATTATTCCGCCGCCTCTCCCCCGATAAGAAAGCTCAGC
>PUMD01000058.1 GCA_003551215.1 Clostridia bacterium
GAGAGGCTGGGCCTGCTGCAGGTATGGGAAGGCAGAGAGAGGGAGGTGCCGGTGACTGCAGCGGAAGATGCGGTCGTGGTGGTTCCCCGCGGACGGGCAGACGAGGTCACTGGAGAAGTTGTTATGGAAGCCGAAGCTCTCACTGCCCCTGTGCAGACCGACCAGGTGGTGGGGCGGCTGCAGATCGAATTGGACGGAAGGATCATAAGTGAGTATCCTCTGGTTCCGGCCGCACGCGTCGAAAGATGCGGCATCATAACTTTGTTTGTCAGAATGCTGCAGGTGATGTGGTTGATGGGTTGATGGAGGAAGGACTTGGGTACTGCAGTGAAGAAAACCCTCCTGCATAGTCCCATTAAAGCTCTTGTTGTGAATGGAGGGCATACTGTGAAGGTGGATGCTTACTGGAAGGGTTCGACAGCGGTGGTAAAACTGGTAGGAGAATTTGACCTGTCGGCTGCCGATGATTTCAACAAAACGGTGCGGGCGTTTCGTCAGGACTCCCGTCTGCGCCAGGTGATAGTGGACCTGCAGGGAGTCTCATTCATCGACAGCTCCGGGCTGGGCGCCCTTTTGGGGCGGTTTCGTGAGCTTCAGCAGGAGGATATCGAATTGGTCATAGCCGCGCCATCCCACTGGGCCGGGGAGATATTGGGCCTGGCTGGCATTGACCGCTTCATAAATATATATCCTTCCGTTGAGGATGTGCCCGAACCTGAGGATGGGGAGGGCTGAAACATGCAGGGTTGCACAGTGTGTGAATCGGACAACTGGATGACGCTGACCATGCCTGCGGTGGCCGACAACCTGGGGTTAGCCCGGGTTACAGTCGCCGCTTTTGCCGCAGCCGGCGCGGATTTCACCTTGGAGGAAGTCGAAGAGATCAAGGTGGTAGTCTCCGAAGGGGTGTCAAATGTCGTCCTCCACGCCTATCCAGAGGTGCAGGGACAAGTGACCATCTCTGCGCGGCTTCTGGACGGAGTACTGACCGTTACCGTTGCTGATGAGGGCCGGGGTATAGAGGATGTGCAGAGCGCTCGACAGGCCAGCTATACAACCCGCAAGGACCGTATGGGGCTGGGTTTTTCCTTCATGGAGTCCTTTACCGACGGGCTGGTAGTTGATTCTGCACCGGGAGAAGGCACTGAGGTGACCATGACTAAAGCTCCCTCGGCGGCGACAGGTAACGGGAAAGAATCCCCGGGGGATTGAGGTACTACCATGAATGAGGAGGAGTCCGGCCCCGGAGGTGCATCCGAAGAGCTGTACAGGCGCGCCGGAGAGGGAGATCAGGACGCCCGCGAAAAGCTGTTGTGCGAACACAGGCCTCTTGTGAGGGCCATCATGCGCCGGTTTTCAGTGCCTCCATCTGACCGTGAGGATGTGCTGCAAGCCGGTTTTGTCGGACTGCTGCAGGCCATCGATGGCTATGAGCCCGAGAGAGGCCACGCCTTCAGCACTTACGCTGTTCCGCTGATTCTGGGGCAGATGAAGCGGTACCTCAGGGGACGTAGCGCGGTAAGCATATCTCGCCACAGGCGTTCTACTCTGCGCAGGGTGCGCGAGGTGCAAAAGAAGCTGGCTGCCGGGAGAAAGCATCCTCCGTCGGTGGCGGAGATTGCCCGCGAGATGGGATATGATGCCGAGGAGATCGCCCTTGTCAGTGAGGCGCTGCGGGCACCCAGGCCGCTTGACGGTGTTGCCGGTACACTGGTAGGTAAACGGCCGGATGGGTGGGTGGACTCGCTGGCGCTGCAGCAGGCCATTGACGAGCTTTCTCCGAGGCATCAACAGATCCTGCGTATGCGCTACTTTTCCGATTTGACCCAGCAGGAGGTGGCTGACCTTTTGGATATCTCGCAGCCCCACGTTTCCCGCCTGGAAAGAGAAGCTACCCTGAGGCTGAGCTGTCTTTTGCGATCGGATTGATTCAATACCCGCCACAGATTCCTGACCCGAATTTCCCTCATTTTGTCGTCCCCCCATCGAAACCGCCGCCCCCAGTATCATTCCCGCGCACATTATTTGTCCTCAACCGAGTCATAATAGCGGTTAGAGATGCAAATACAACCACACAGGGAGGGTGACTGTATGGGTGTTGTCAAGGTGCTTGAATTGGTTGGAGAATCCCAAAAGAGCTTTGAGGATGCAGTACACCAGGCAGTGAACCGGGCAGGAGAAGTCGTCGACGGTATAACGGGAGTGGAGATCATCAATATGACCGCTGATGTCTCCGGTAATCAGATCGAAGAATATAAGGCTAATGTCAAGGTGGCCTACATGGCCGGTGATGACCGGCTGCGCGGTGACGTCTGACCGGTAGCCCCGATAATCGTCTGACAACAGCGTTGGAGGCTGCAATGCAGGCCGGATATGACGAGATACAGCAGTACAGAAAAATGCGTCAGAAAAATGCTCCGCCTACTCCCCTGTTTGCCAACCTGCTGAAGGCGTTCTTTGTGGGGGGAGCTATCTGCGCTTTCGGACAGCTGGTACTGAACATCTATCGGGGCATGGGGTTTACTGTCGCCGAGGCCACTGTTCCGCTTGCCGGGACCATGGTATTTCTGGGAGCCCTGTTCACCGGGTTCGGATGGTACGATGAGCTGGGTGAATTCGCCGGTATGGGAGCAGCACTTCCCATTACCGGGTTTGCTAACGCCATCGTATCTCCTGCAATGGAGTTCAAACGTGAAGGACTGGTGCAGGGGGTAGGCAAGCACATGTTCGAGGTCGCCGGTCCGGTATTTGTGTATGGGCTCACCGTTTCCTTTGTGATAGGGGTGGTGCGGTATTTTTTCGGTGCCTACTGACCGCCGGCGCGTGGTGCGGACATGATGTTTCCGGCGCTGGGTAGCGCAGAGGCCGGCAGCACCATACAGCTTCGGGGCCGCTGCCGGATTGCCTCACTGGCATCAGTGGTAGGACCCATGGAAGGACGGGGGCCGCTGGGGGAGTTTTTCGATCTGGTGACAGAGGATGATCTGTTGGGTCAGTCCAGCTGGGAGAAAGCGGAAAGAGAGATGTTGCTGCAGAGCATCAGGATAGCCTGCCAGAAAGCAGACCTGACTCCTGATGATGCGCAGATGCTGCTGGCGGGTGACCTGCTGAATCAGCTCATCACTTCGGGATACGCAGCCCGGAGTCTCGATGTGCCCTATCTTGGATTGTATTCTGCCTGCGCCACCTTTGTTGAGTCTTTGTTTCTCGGGGCGGTGCTGGTGGAGGGAGGTTTTTGTGAACGGGTGATCTGCGCCACTTCCAGCCACCACAATACAGCAGAGCGGCAGTACCGACTGCCGACGGAGTTTGCCGCGCAACGGCCTCCTGAGGCACAATGGACGGTCACAGGCGCAGCTGCTTTTTTGCTGTGCGACGGGGGGCCAACGCAGGCAGCTGATGAAGTACAAGCACGGGTAATGGCGGCCACTATGGGTCGGGTTGTCGATTACTCGGTCAGTGACACCTACGACTTGGGTTCTGCCATGGCACCGGCGGCTGCTGATACGCTTATCAGGCATTTGAGCAATACCGGACAGGATCCCGAGGATTTCGACCTCATCCTGACCGGGGATCTTGGAAAGCTGGGCAGCAGATTAACCCGCCAGTTGATTCAGAAATCTCGGGGGATTAAACTGAGCCGCGGCAACTGCTGGGATGCCGGGCGTCTGATATATTCCTCTGAGCAGAAGGTCCAGGCGGGCGGCTCGGGATGTGCCTGTCAGCCGGTCACCTTTGCTGGGTACATATGGAAAATGGCGAAGGAACTTGATCTTCAGCAGGTGCTGCTTTTGGGGACGGGAGCGCTGCACAGTCCGGTTGCCTGCCAGCAGGGGGAATCCATCCCTGCTGTAGCCCACGCAGTTGAACTACACTTCGCTGGTGTACAGGCTGGTGAGAAGCCATCGATTACCTGACAGCTTTTCTTACCGGTGGAGCTCTCTGCGTTTTGGCCCAGATTACTTTGAACCTGACGGAGCTGACTCCCGCCCACATAATGGTTTTGTTCGTATCACTGGGCGCGGTGGTCAGCGGTCTTGGATTCTACCAGCCCCTGCTCGATTTCGGAGGGGCCGGGGCGGCGGTTCCGCTAACCGGATTCGGTCACGCTCTGGTCACCGGAATTTTGGATGCGTTGAATCAGCAGGGACTGCTGGGGCTTTTCACCGGAGGCCTAACATCAACTTCCTTCGGCATAACCGTGGCAGTAGTTTTTGGTTACTTTATCTCCATACTGTTTGATCCCAGGGGGTAGAGGAGGTCTAGGTGAGGGGGGTGCATCAGTGAAAAAGCGTCAGGACAGAAAGCAGCAGGTTTCCGATGACCTGAAAGACAACCGGCAGTTTCTGGCCGATGAGATAGGACTGGAAGATTCCTTTGATATGGTGGCCAAGGAATTTCGCATTGCTGGCCGCAAGGCCCTGCTGGTCGGTGTCGATGGGTTTATGAAAGAAGAAGTGTACCTGTACATCGTTGATGTTCTGAGTCGTCTCAGTCGGGATGATATACTCCCGGACCCTACAGCGAGCCTGTTTGAGCGCTTTGTGGGTTACGTTGAATGCGAGGTGCTCAACGACATGTACGACGCTGCAGATCAGATCCTCAGCGGCCCGTCGGTATTATTTTTGGATGGGGAGTCCAACTGCATTGCCATAGATGCGCGCACCTATCCCATGCGCGACGTGAAGGAACCCGACCTGGAGCGGGTAATGCGGGGACCCAGGGACGGCTTTACAGAAACCCTGGTGGAAAATGTGACTCTGATTCGCAGAAGAATCCGGGATTTCAGCCTGCGTGCAGTGTATGAGACGGCTGGCGCCAGGTCTCAGACGGACATAGGGGTGTTGTATCTGGAGGACGTAGCAAACCCAGAAACGGTGCAGAGAGTACGTCAGAGCATACAGGCCATCGACATTGACGGGCTCCCCATGGGAGAGAGAACGGTTGCAGAATTTCTTACCCCCTGGCACTCCGATTGGAACCCGCTGCCGGTGATTCGATATACAGAGAGGCCGGACATCACTGCGGAGTACCTGCTGGAAGGTCATGTGGCAGTTGTGGTGGACGGCTCGCCGGCTGTCATCCTCCTTCCGGTGACTATCTTTCATCACCTGCAGCATGCCGAGGAGTTTCATGAGTCTGTGATAAACGGTACGTTTGTGCGTTGGGCCAGGTACCTGGCGGTATTCGTTGCCTGGCTGGGGGTCCCCCTCTGGGTGATGTTTGCCGAACACCGGCACCTGCTGCCCGCGGTTTTGGATTTCATAGGTCCCAAAGAAGAAGTGGTCATTCCGTTGATCGGGCAGTTCATAATTGCCGAGTTTGGTATGGAATTCATTCGCATGGGGCTGGTGCACACCCCGAACGCGCTGGCTACCAGCCTGGGGATAATCGGGGCAGTCCTGCTGGGCGAGCTGGCTGTTGAAGTAGGGTTGTTTGTCAGCGAGGCAATACTATACGTTACTATTGCTGTGCTGGCCTATTTTGCCCTGCCCAGCTGGGAACTGGGAATCGCACTTCGCCTGTTTCGCATTGTCTACCTGGTGGTCCTGGCAGCTGCGGGGCCGGTGGGTTTTGGGCTGGCGGTGTTGGCTACGGTCGTAATAATGGGAACTACTCGCTCCTGGGACATACCGTACCTGTGGCCGGTAATACCGCCTGACTGGTCAGGTATTTGGCAAATTTTGTATCGACGTCCGGGCACCGACCCCGGTCGTCGGCCCTCACTACTGCGGCCAGGCGACATAAGCAGGGACCCACGCAGCTGATTCTGTGTGCAGTAGGAAGGAGTTGATAAGCGCACGGGTCGATGTTACCATTTTCTTGACAAACTGCGCGACACAACTGCAGTTGCTGGAGGTAAGGTGACCTTTGCTGGTACAATGAGTACTGGCATGAAGCAATATCCAGAGTTTGGCGGTCTAAGAGGAAAATACCGTCTTCTGTGTGCGGCCTGACCTCCTTTTACGGAGTGTGGCGGCAGCTGTTCGTTTTTGGCAATTCATTGTTGCCGCTTTGGGGAAAAGCTTCACTTGCTTCCAGGTAGATACTCCGCCTGATAGTGAGCGGTCCGTCAGGCGATATTCCGAATACACAGACTACCGACAACAGCAATCACGGGACGTCAGTACAGGTGCCTGTTGACTTTGTTGAACTGAATGGAAAGGGGGCTGGCAATTGAGTGCCGTTTCGCGTAACGCAGACGGTGTCAGTGTCCCCAGGGTGGGGTTCTGCCGGGCTCTTTTGTACCATATACAGTGGGATTTCTGGAAGGAATACCTAGATGGGCTGGGAGCCGAGATAGTCCTTTCTCCTCCCACCTCCAAGGAGATGTTGTCTGATGGCCTTAAGCTGGCTGTGGATGATACGTGTTTGCCGGTCAAGGCTTTCTATGGGCACGCGCAGTGGCTGACGACGGAGGCAGTCGATTTCATGCTCGTCCCCCGGCTGGTCAGCCTGGAGAAACATACGTACATATGCCCGAAATTCATGGGATTGCCGGACATGATCAGGACAGCGGTGGCCGGGCCGCCACCGGTGATCGATCCCAAAATAGATATCCGGCAGTCTGCCCTGAGGCAGCGGGCCTCCCTTATGAATGCGGCAAGCGATATGGGGTTCTCCCCTCGAAGTGCGCGGGAGGCAATTCAGCAGGCCGGCAGCCCATACCGGCGCAAAATGCGCACAATGTCCAGCCGGGTGAAGCCGGCTTTAAAATGTGGGCATTCCAGTTCAAAGCAGTCAGCGATGAAGATGGCAGTGCTGGGGCACCCTTACCTGCTGGCAGATGACGTAACCAGCGCAGGCCTCATGTGGGCTCTGGCGGACATGGATGTGAAGCCTGTCACGCTGGAATCAGTAGATGACGAGATCCTGCAGGAGTATCTGCAGGACCTGCCCAAAAAAGTGTTCTGGAGTGAAGGGGGTAGGCTGCTGGCTGCTGCCAGGCACTTCAGTCGAAGGGACGATATAGACGGAATCATCCAGGTGAACGCCTTCGGCTGCGGTTCTGATTCTCTGCTGGGTGAGGAGGCCCAAAGGCGGGTCAGGCAGGAAGGCAGCTGTCCGATTCTGTCTGTATCGCTTGATGAGCATTCGGGCGAAGCCGGGTTGCTGACGCGGCTGGAGGCGTTTTGTGATATGGTGAAAAGGAAGAAACAGTAAAGCGAGGTGTAATGTTTAGTGAAGATCACCTTTCCCCGCCTGGGTACGGTTCATGTGGGGCTTAAATCAGTGCTGGAGGACTTGGGACATGAGGTGGTGGTGCCTCCGCGCATAACAGAGGAAACAGTAAACCTGGGCGCCAAGCATGCGCCGGAGACTGCCTGTTTTCCGCTGAAGATAAATCTTGGCAGTTTTCTCGAGGTGTTCCGGGAGCATCCCGATGTTGATATGATTGTTATGGCTGGCGGAGTTGGACCCTGTCGGTTTGGTTATTATTTCCGCACCGAACAGGATATTCTGACTGATCTGGGCTACGGACACGTCAACTGGGTGGTGATGGAACCTCCGCGAGGCAACCTCCGTCAGAGTCTTGATAGTCTCGGGGCCTTAAACGACGGATGCAGCACATGGCAGGTGGCAGCTGCACTGAGGCTCGGCTGGAGAAAATTAGTAGCGATGGATGACATCCTAAAGACCGTTCACCGCGTGCGAGCGCACGAGACCCAGCGCGGAGCCGCAAGCAGGATATTCCGGGCGGCCGTTACACAGATGGAAAATGCAGATAGCCTGCAGGAGGTTGACCAGATAGCAAGACAGACCCTCAGGCGGTTGCAGAATATATGTCGCGAGGATGATGGTGACACAGTCCGGGTCGCCATAGTCGGAGAGATCTACGTCAGCATGGAACCAGGTGCCAATCTGCATATAGAGGAGGCGTTAGGGTATCTGGGGGCAGAAATACACCGAACCATTATGGTGACCGACTGGGCAAAAGAGAACATATTGCTTGACTTTCTGCGCTGGGACAGTCGGGGGAAGGACCATAAAGAGGCAGCCAAACCTTATTTGAACCATTTTGTGGGTGGTGAGGGACAGGCCAGCGTCGGCTCGACTGTACTGCTGGCGGATGCTGTCGATGGAGTAGTGCATCTTATGCCCTTTACATGCATGCCGGAGATCGTGGCTCAGTCAGTTATGCCTCAGGTCAGCAAGGATTATGATGTACCGGTGCTGACGCTGGTTTTCGATGAGCATACGGGCCGTGCAGGCGTGTTGACGAGACTGGAGGCTTTCGTGGATTTGCTGCGCCGGCGCAGGAGAAAGAAGGGCCAACGCAGCATCGGATGAGCATCCTGGAGGTGGGCTACGCTGATGGAGTATTATCTTGGGATTGATGTAGGTTCAGTCAGCACTAACCTGGTGTTGATGAGCGAGGATGAAGAAGTAAGGCAGGACGTGTACCTGCGGACTGCTGGCCAGCCCCTACGGGCAGTACAACAAGGGCTGCTGGAGATCGCCCAGCAGCAGGACGACGATCTGCAAATCTCTGGAGTCGGAACTACCGGATCAGGGCGGGAGATAGCAGGAGTCTTCGTCGGCGCAGACGTGATCAAAAACGAGATCACGGCACACGCCATTGGTGCTATAAAGCTAATCCCCGATGTGCGGACCGTTTTGGAGATCGGCGGACAGGACTCGAAGATTATCATCCTCAACGACGGAGTTGTTGTGGATTTTGCCATGAACACCGTCTGTGCCGCCGGAACCGGTTCCTTCCTCGACCGCCAGGCGAGCCGCCTGGGAGTTGACATAGAGGATTTTGGCCGTCTGGCCCTGCAGACGGACAACTCGGTACGCATTGCCGGTCGCTGCGCAGTTTTTGCCGAGTCTGATATGATTCACAAACAGCAGATAGGTCACTCTAACCCGGCCATCGTCAAGGGGTGCTGCGATGCTCTTGTCCGCAATTATTTGAACAATGTGGGTAAGGGTAAAGATATTCGCCCGCCCATTGTCTTTCAGGGAGGAGTTGCCTGCAACGAGGGCATGATAGCTGCCTTCGAGGAAGAGCTTGGGTGTGAGGTCTTCGTTCCCGAATACAATAAAGTAATGGGGGCTATAGGCAGCGCTTTGCTGGCCAAAGAAGATATGCAGCATGAGCCGCGACCGACCAGCTTCCGAGGATTTGGTCTCCATTCGATGGATTACAACACGGACAACTTCGAGTGTGAAGACTGTCCGAACCGGTGTGAAATACTGGAAATATACATAGATGGAGACCTGGCCGCTCGCTGGGGCGGTAGATGTGACCGCTGGGACAGGACTGATACCGTATCCGTCGAGGAAAAAGCTGTGGGAGCAGATAACTGACAGTTCAGCAATGGAGAGGCTGGTGGTTGGGTCTTGTTTCCGACGCCGAGAGAGCTTCTGCTCATCGCTCCGGGACTCCTGGCGGCAATTGTAATGCACGAACTGGCACATGGTTATGTCGCATACGCTATGGGCGACCCAACAGCCCGCGACAGCGGGCGGCTGACGTTGAACCCGCTCGCTCACCTGGATCTGGTGGGGACGCTGATGCTGGTCGTTGCCCGTTTCGGCTGGGCCAAGCCTGTCCCGGTCAACCCGATGTATTTCCGCGACCGGGACCGGGGCATGTTGCTTGTTGCGCTGGCCGGACCGGGAGCCAATGTGGTAATGGCGACGCTTGCCACGTACCTGCTTTTGCAGTTTGGCATGGGGCTTCCCCTGCTTATCCGGGACATGATATTTTATCTTCTGATGTACAATCTGTGGCTGGGAGTTTTCAATATGCTGCCGGTTCCGCCGCTGGATGGCTCCAGGGTTCTCAGGGCTCTTGCTCCGCGAGGCTCGGCCGTGGAGCGGCTGTACTACCAGCTGGAGAACTACGGCTGGCTTTTGCTTATCGTTTTGCTGATAAGCGGCCTTCTGCCCCGTTTGCTGTTCCCGGCGGCAAGCTGGCTGCAGCGGGTGATCGAGTACGCGGTCAGGTTTATTGTGGTCTGAACAATTATCCGGGCAATCCGGTGGGAGGCCAAACATGTCTGAGGAGGTTGCCGAAGAAATAACGCTCCGCCTGAAGAATATGCTGCAGGACATGGAGGACGGAAAGATAGAAAGCCCGCCGGATTCAGTAGGAAAGCTGCTGAGATGTTATGCTGACATGGGAAAACCGCCGTGTGAGGAGGAACTGGATGTTCAGGCCGAATTTTTGCAGCTGGCCTCCCGCGTTGTGTTAAATAAGTCCCGGATGCTGGTCCCCCGGCGCTCAGAACGGCAGGAATCAGATGAAGAATCCGAGGAGCAACGCTCACAGGAGATGCTGCGTCATCTGGTGCAATACCGCAGGTATCGTGAAGTGACCGAAGAGCTGAGCAGGCGAGCAGAGAAGATGAGAAAAAGACACCCCAGATTTCCCCCCGAGATCAGGCAGTGGGAGGATGCCCTGGCTGATATTGAGGGAGCCGACCTATCTGATCTGGTCCGGGCACTGGAACAGGTCCTTGCCGAAAGTGAAGACCAACCCCAGATGATACAGCGGGAACAGATAACTGTTTCGGACTGCATGGAATCTCTCCGAAATAAGCTGAGCAGGGCAGATGGTTCTCTCAGTTTTGATGACATTTTCCCCAGTGGGGCGGGCAGGCGAGTAGTGGTGGTCACCTTTGTTGCCCTGCTGGAGATGATCAGAAAGGGAGAGATACGAGTGGCTCAGAAACAGAGGTTCGGCGAGATAACTGTCTTTTCGTCTGCTGACTCTGATAAGATAGGCCAAACGGGAAGATGATTTGCTCAAGCTGAGATGGAGGTGGTGGCTTGAACTGGGACCGACACATGAAATTGGCAGCGGTGGAAGCCTGTTTATTCGCCTCACATGCCCCCCTCAGCGCCGAAGAGCTGGCAGAGGCGACCCAGCTGCCTGGGAGCGAAATTGAGTCGCTTTTGGATGATTTGCGCAGCAAATATACTGCCCCGCACAGCGGCGTTCAGCTGCTGGAGGTGGCCGGAGGTTTTCAGGTGCGAACCCGGGCCGAATACGCCGAAGCCGTTGAGAAGATACTACAGCCGGAAAGCAAGCAGTTGTCAGCGGCTGCTGTTGAAACGCTGGCGCTTATAGCCTATGGTCAGCCAATCACCCGGCCCGAGATCGAGAGCGTCAGAGGTGTGAATACTGCTCACCTGCTGCGCAAACTGGAAAAAGACGGACTGATCGAAGTGTTGGGCCGGAAGGATGTACCGGGCCGACCCAAAACATATGGCACCACCAGCCGGTTTCTGCAGCAGTTTGGTCTCAGCGACCTGGACGAACTACCCCCGCTTCCTGAAGAAATGCCGGCAGATGTGCAAAAACCGGCTGTCCAGAACGGTACAGGCTGAAGTCGGTGCCTGTATCTGGCAGCGGCTGAACGGCCCGTAGGCCTTATATTTGCCTCTCACCGGAGTTATCCTAAGCAGGCGAAGCTCATCTAAGGTGTGAGCACGTTGAGGGTGACAAAATTGCGCATGGTGACGGCCGTCTTGGCAGCTGTGGTGGTGTTAGCCCTGGTGTACCCGTTTCATTTCCGGGCGAGGGCTTTCTGGCACGACAAAAGCTGTGAGGTGACTCTATCTCTCCACCTGAAGGGCCATGACTTGACCTTGTGGTGTGGTAAGTTTACCCTAAAGCAAGACAGCCTTCTGCGCCACGGTGTTCGGTTTCTCATGGGGCAGAAGGAAGGTTCCGGCCGTGAAGTGCGGATCGTCGACAGGATCATCCGGCTTCTCAGGGTGGGCCGCGAGGTTAGAATACGTTCGACGTTGCAGGTATCAGCTGGTGATGCCGCATTATCCGCTTTAGCCGGTGGAGTGTGCAGCATAGCTGGAGCACAGCTTGAGCGATGGTTGCGGGCTGTCCTGCCACAAGGTACGGACGTGATCGTAGGAGTCAAGGCTGCAACCAGCGCAGGTCCCGCCCTCAAGTGCTCAGTCGAATGCCGCGGCAGGTTTTCCCTGGCGCGGTCCGTCTGGAGCTACATGAGGGGGTAGGAGCGTCAAATGTCATCCAAAGAATCATTGCAATCTCTGGTGTCAGCAACCATGGAGAGCATTCAGGAGATGGTTGATGTCAACACCGTTGTGGGGGATGCTATAGAGACTCCGCAGGGTGTGATAATCGTCCCTGTATCGCGCGTATCATTTGGCTTCGTTGTTGGCGGTTCTGACTGGGAGCCAGATGGCGGGCAATCCGGCCAGCAGCAGGGACAGATGCATCAAAAGACCTTCGGTGGAGGCAGCGGTGCCGGGGTTACCGTTCAACCGGTAGGTTTTTTGGTGGTTTCAGAGGAGGATATTCATCTCATACCTGTAGATGAGGACAATCCCTACATGCAGCTGCTCCACATGCTCCCCGACGTTCTTGACGGTATACTGGGGACCTGGCGGGACACTGCAACGGACGGGGCAGAAAGGGAGTCAAAACAGAGTGAATGTCCCCTAGGAGTAAAAAAATAGGTGGTCAACAGACGAGAGGAGATGTTGCCGTTGGCAGACAATATCGTTCAGAGTACGGATGAGGAGTTTTCTCAGCACGTCTTAGAAGCAGACCTTCCGGTACTGGTAGATTTCTGGGCCGACTGGTGCGCACCCTGTCGCATGCTGGCGCCGGTAATAAAAGAATTAGCCGAGGAATTTGATGGGGAGCTGAAGGTGGTCAAGATCGACGTTGATGAAAACCGGCGCACTGCATCAGAATACCGGGTAATGAGCATTCCGACGCTGATCCTCTTTGACAGTGGAGAACCAGTAACCAGGCTGGTGGGTTTCTCTTCAAAAGAGGACCTAAAAGAGAAACTGCAGGCACACATAGGTTAGACAATATCCTTGCCAGGGCAGCTTTTGGACCGGCATGATAGACCGGATCTGCTGAACTCAGAACGGCAGGTCCGGTTTTGCTTTATATCCCACTTTTCATCCACCCCTGTCAGTTGTTTTCAGTGAGGCATTCATAATTGCCTCTCGTCCCCATGCGTATACATGCTTACAGGGGGCGTTAGTATGATCAATGTTATCTGGTTGTTACTGATAGTGGGAGGAACTGTCGTGGCGGCTTTGCAGGATGAGCTGCCCGCTGTGACTGACGCCGTCATGAATGAGGCGCAGATGGGTCTGGAGACGGTCCTTGGATTTACCGGAATGATGATACTGTGGCTGGGTATGATGAACATTGCACAGGAGTCAGGTCTCATTGACCGAATATCGTCCCTTGTCAAACCATTTATGCGCAGGTTGCTTCCCGAGGTTCCGCCAGACCACCCGGCCATGGGAGCAATCCTGCTGAACGTCAGTGCCAATCTTTTGGGAGTGGGAGCGGCCGCCACCCCTCTTGGTCTGAAGGCCATGCAGCACCTGCAGCAGCTCAACGATAATCGTAAGACAGCCAGCAATGCAATGTGCACATTCCTTGCCCTCAACACCTCGGGCATCACTTTGGTCCCCGCAACAGTGATAGCTCTCAGGACCTCGGCCGGTTCGGTCAACCCGACGGAAATCGTCGGCACAGCGGTAATCGCTACCACATGTTCCAGCATTTCTGCCCTCACCGCGGACAGGATATTTCGCTGGTGCAGCACTGAGGATGGGAGAGATTGAGCATGGAACTGATAAACATTTTGTCGATGTGGACCATACCCGTGATGGTTTGCGGGATCCCTCTTTATGGGTACTTCAAGGGAGTGCCGGTATACGAAAAGTTCGTTGAAGGGGGTCAGGAGGGGCTGGACATGGCGGTCAAAATTATGCCCTATATGATCGCCATATTCTTTGCCATGGGAGTATTCGATGCCTCCGGGGCGATGGCTCTTCTGTCGCGACTGTTATCGCCTTTTCTGAGCTATATCGGGCTGCCTCCTCAGATTCTGCCGCTGGCGCTGGTGCGTCCTCTTTCTGGCTCAAGTGCCCTGGGAATTACGGCCTCCCTGCTGCGTGAGTGGGGCCCGGATAGTTTTGTCGGTCGCCTGGCTTCTACCATGCAGGGCAGCACTGACACAACTTTTTACGTACTGAGTGTGTATTTTGGTTCGGTTGGCGTTACCCGGACGCGGCATGCGATGGCTACTGGACTCATAGGCGATATCACCGGAATTATTGCCTCTCTCTACGTGTGTCGTTTATTCTTTGGATGATACAATATAAGCTAACATACAGCAGATTACGGATAGGGAGGATAGAATATGACACCAGAGAAGCGAATTGCGGAAATGGGTCTGGAAATACCAGAGGTGGCTGAACCAGTTGCGGCATATGTACCCGGGGTCAAGGCGGGCAATCTACTGCACATTTCGGGACAGATCCCGCTGGTGGATGGAGAACTCAGGTACACTGGGAAAGTTGATGTCGACATATCGGTTGACGAAGCCTATGAGGCGGCCCGGGTTTGCTGTCTGAACTGTCTGGGCGTAATGAAGTCTGAACTGGGGGAGTTATCTCGGGTTAAACGGATCGTCAAAGTTGGTGGATTTGTCAATTCAACTCCCGAATTTACCGGCCAGTCGCAGGTGGTAAACGGGGCTTCCGACCTTTTGGGAGAGGTTTTCGAACAGGCAGGAGCACATGCTCGAGCCGCCGTAGGAATGGTAAGTCTACCGCTTGGAGCTGCGGTTGAGGTAGAGATGATAGTCGAGTTTGAATGACCTGTTGAAAGGGGGCGCACGGTGTCAGCCTGTTCGCATCCTGGAGGCTGTATGGCTGGGTGCGATGACAATAAACCGAATGATATGCGTCTTGACAAGCTGCTGGCGCGCAGTGGTGTTGCTTCGAGAAGGAGCAGCGCTGAGATCATATCTGATGGAAGGGTCGTTGTGGACGGACGGACCATAAGAAAGCCGGGGTGTAGGGTCGACCCCAGCAGCTGCATACTGGTTGACTGTGAACCTATAGCTGGCCTCTCGCAGCGCCAGGATGTCTACATCAAGCTGCATAAACCGCCTGGATTCATAACTACTACTGATGACCCCGAGGGACGGAAGACAGTGATGCATCTGGTTTCTGACATACCTCAGAGGATCTATCCAGTAGGCAGACTGGATCGCGACAGCAGTGGTCTTTTGCTGATGACCAACGACGGCAGCTGGGCGCAGAAGATTATCCACCCCAGATATCAGGTCTCCAAAGTGTACCTGGTGTGGGTCAACGGCAGTCCGGATCACGGCATTCTGCAGGATTTACGTTGCGGTGTTTCCCTTGCTGATGGGGAGGCCGGTTTTAATGAGGTTGATCTTCTGCACC
>PUMD01000136.1 GCA_003551215.1 Clostridia bacterium
CGTCAGCCCGCATATTGCCAACTGGATGTCCCTTTTTCTGATGCTCTTTTTGGGATTCGCCCTTCATTTCACCATGGGTTTCTGCCTGCAGCTGCTCAGCTTCTGGACCGACCGTGTGGACGGGATAACTGCCTTTTGGGGGCTGCTGTCGGCCGTCGCCAGCGGAGCGTTCTTCCCCCTGGATTTCCTGCCGCAGCCCTGGCTTGGTTTTTTGCGCTGCCTTCCCTTTTACTACCTTCGTTTTGTGCCGCTGCAGGTTGCCTTGGGTGCAGTCAGCAAAGCACAGATCCTGCAAGCCATACTGATCCTCATTCTGTGGACGGGCCTTCTGTGGTGCGTTTGCCGCATGCTCTGGCGGCGGGGAATGAAGCACTACAGTGCTCCAGGAGGTTGATATATGTCAACGTTTAGACGAACTCTGAACACAATCGAACAGCTTACCCGCAGCAGGACAACGCTTTCTCTTTACTACCGGGGAGACCTGGCCTTCAGGCTGGCCTCACCGGTGGTCGAACTGGGGATAACCTATCTGTTTTTTGACCTCATATACCGGGCAGGTCCGCTGCAGCGCTTTGCACCATGGAACCAAATTCTGTGGCTTTTGCTGCTGGCTTACCTGGTGGACAGTTTGTTTGGGTTTTTGTTTACCGGGCTGCACAGCGTCAGCGAGCGAGTCCGTTCCGGACAGATGGATGTCCTGCTTTTGTGGCCGGTAGACCAGCTGGCGCTGCTCAGCTTGTGGAAGGTAAACTGGCTGCGGCTGGTGAACTCTCTTGCTGCATTGCCCCTGCTGATACACGCCTGGTCGCTGTCAGAGATGACACCAGGCAGACTCGCAGCCGGTGGGCTGCTGCTGATTTTGGGGCTGGGCATACGCTATCACCTGAGCCTGCTGGCCAGTGTACTTTCGCTGTGGATCGTGCGGGCTGATGCTGTCGTATTCGTCATCGACGAGCTGAACACAATTTCACGATATCCGGCTGCTGTATTCAGGGGATTGGGGCGAATCTTTCTGCTTTACATATGCCCGGTCCTGCTGGTCGCCAACCCCGGCGCACGTGTTCTTTCGGGGGACAGGTTGATGCTCGGCGCCTCCCTATGGGCACTGGCATTCAACCTGCTGGGCCAGCTGCTGGCGAGATGGCTTTACCGCAGGTGTCTATCCGAATACGCCAGCGCTGGCGGATGACTGCAGCATGGTCGGGCCGAGGGGCACTGCGGTGTCGGGCAATCGGGTGCTGAAGTCCCCGACAGCGGCCCGACCCCGCAGCCGGACCGTTACGACTTCTGCAACCACCAAAAAGCGG
The DNA here is from genome assembly GCA_003551215.1 of Clostridia bacterium. Classification (GTDB taxonomy): domain Bacteria; phylum Bacillota; class Sulfobacillia; order SLMV01; family SLMV01; genus PUMD01. Next base: position 1,308 of record PUMD01000136.1, read on the forward strand.
TGGCGGCCAGAAGGGCAGTACCCAGCCACAGCACTTCTTCATCGATGTCAAACTTTGGGTGGTGGTGAGGTATGGGTTCACCGTCCCGAATTCTCGCCCCGCCGAGGAAGAAAAAGGTGCCGGGTACACAGCGGAGGAAGTAAGCCATATCCTCCGAACCCATGATAGGTTCGTTGAGAGTAATGACCTTATCATCTCCAAGAATCTCACCGGCACAGCCGGCGAAGAAGTCAGTAAACTCAGGGTCGTTCACCAGCACTGGATAGCCTCTGTTGTACTCGCAGGTTACCTCTGCACCGCGGGCTTTACCCAGCTGTTCAACCAGCTCAATCAATCTACGGGAGATCTTATCGCGCTGCTGCTCGTGGAGAAAGCGGGCGGTACCCTTCATCTCAACCTCGTGCGGAATGATGTTGTTGGCCGTTCCCCCCTGTATCTGGCATACGCTGAGCACACCGGGGCGCACAGGTGAAAGCTCCCGACTGATGAGAGATTGAATCTCCTGTATTACGCTGGCTGATACGGCGATGGGGTCCACAGAAGTGTGAGGAAGTGCTCCGTGCCCACCCTTTCCCTGCACCCTGATGGAAAAGCTATCCGAGCTGGCCATCGCCGATCCGGGAAGTATGCCGACCTCTCCGTTGGCTACCTCGTCGGAAACGGCGCCGATGTGCAGAGCAACTATGGCATCCACATCCGGGTCTTTCAAGACACCTTCGGCTATCATGGGCTCGGCTCCGCCGGGTCCTTCCTCCGCCGGTTGAAAGATCACCTTCACCCCACCGGCCAGCTCAGAATCCAGTTGGGAAAGAATTCTTGCGGCACCGAGAGCCATGGCCATGTGTGCATCGTGTCCGCAGGCGTGCATGTAGCCTGGATGCTCGGAAGCATACTCCAGGCCCGTCTGCTCCTGCAGCGGGAGTCCATCCATATCAGCCCTTATGGCAATGGTCTTCCCCGGGTCAGCATCCCCCCCTACAGTGACTGCCAGTCCGCTTTCGGCGATCCCTGTCTGTACAGCAAGCCCCCACTGGTTAAGCTGCTCGGTGAGGTACCTGCTGGTGTGGGGCAGCTGCAGCCCCACCTCCGGTATGCGGTGAAGATCCCTGCGCCACTTGACGATCTGGCTGTGCATATTCCTGGCCATCTCAACTACGGCATCCATTCCTATTCACTCCTCGTATCTTATGGTTGGCGTGGTTGACAAAATAGTTAGCTATCTTTGCAGTTTTCAGGGTATTTCTGGACAATGAACCTCCAGCGACGGTTTCAGGGTGGTTCTGGCTACCTCGTGTTGCACGTCGGTGACGTGACTTCTAGCCAAAGAATGTTGCCCTGGCTCTGACGCGAAATCCTTGGCGTATGCTGTTGTCCACCGGGACTCCCTGGGTCAGCACCAGGGGCTGCATCCGGCCCGGCAGGTGAGTTCTCATCGCGAGGCTGTTGATCCGTCAGACACCCAGGGATACCCTGAAACATTCAACGTTGCTTACACCTCACCCAGAGGAGGATCCCCTCTTGCATGCAATCTACACCGGTATTGATGTGTCCAAGCGAGAACTGACCTGCCAGTTCATGAAGCAGGACGGCGCTATCCTTCGCCCTATCCTGACCGTGGACAACAACCGTCAGGGCACTATAAACCTGGCCGAGACTATTAAATCTCTCGCCGCCGGACTGACCAGTCCAGCCGTGCACCTGGGTATGGAGGCTACCAACGCCTGCTGGTACCACGCAGAGCAGCTGCTAAGAAGGCAGCTCGTCGACCTCGCACCCAGGCTCTACGTGCTCAACCCCTCGGTCATAAAGGGCTTCAAGCGGTCCTGCACTGCGCTGCCCAAAACAGACGCAGTGGATGCATGGGTCATCGCCGACCGGCTGCGGTTCGGCCGGGTAGAGCCCTCTCCTGCCACTGCCATAGAATACGACGTCCTCAAGCGGATGACCCGATTTCGCTTTCAGCTGTCCGGTACCCTGCGAAGAGAAGAGCAAAGGGCGCTGGAACTCTTTGAAGTTCACCAACTACAGCGATGACGCCCCCTTCGGCATCTTCAGCATCCTGTATGGCTCTGCTGGAGCACTTCAGCCCGGAAGAAATAGCCGAAACCGATATAATTGAACTGGCCACATTTTTCGCCGAACACAGCAACAACCGGCTC
>PUMD01000124.1 GCA_003551215.1 Clostridia bacterium
CATTGCGTTCGCGGGCATACGCGCGAGCGGACCGCCATGGTTCTCGATGCGATTGAACCACCTGCGCAATCCCAACCGTGAAATTGCTCTTGGCAGTTCTTCGATTGGTGTTTGCCCTGTGCGACTGTCAATGTCAAGTTCGCCGTCTAGTCCACGAACCACCCTTTTCGGGCGGTCAGAGTCCGACATGATAACGCCTCCTTTTTCTGTTTTTATAGTTTTCTACAACCTCTACCCTCCTTCTTAATAGTAGTGGCTTTGCCACTCCGCTGAACCGCCTCTGGGAGGTCAAGCTCAGCGCAGGGGCAGAACCCCTTTGCGCCGGGGTGGCGCCGTCAATACTTTTTTGATTTAATTGTATCATGCACCTTTACATGCTGTCAAGTATTTTCTTTTCAGTGCGTCAAGCCCACCCCGTACATTGTATTCCAGCACACCCATTCTTCTTTCTCCTGTTTTTATAAAACGGTTGTGATTATTCGCACCTCCTCTATTCGCTCAAAATACTTAAAGATAAACTCCGCTTTGCCAAACTTGTTCAACCGGCGGTCCATCGTGGATTTTATCGGATTCACGCCTGCCTCGCAAATCTGCTGAAGCAGGTAAACGGGTAGAACCGCAATGACCTCGTGGCAACCGCTTTCCTTCATCAGCTTGACGACTTCCCTGCCACTACGAACCTTGGGGTTAGATTGAACCACTTCTACTTCGTCACCGAACAGCCGGCGAAGCTCATAAACCTGCCGGTCGTCAGGTTCGTGCCGGGACAGCCATAGCACCTTGACCTTGGTTCCCATGCTCACACCTCCTTAGCGCACTCGGTATAAAAGTCTAACTTTTTGGTTTTGACATGCACCGGCCCTCGGACTTCTTTGAACGCCCATCGGAACCATACTGTAGACTCACAATCCCAACCGTAAAGGCTGGGTGTCGTGAACCGGGTTGCCCATTGCCCCTCCTCGGTTAACCTCATGGCGTCGTAATCCTGCGCCATCGACTCGAAGCTCAGGTTGAGAAACAGCATCCCGCACCGCTCCACGCCTTCCGGCAACGGATAGTCCATCTGCAAGTTGGTCAAGTCTCCAAGGTTGTCAACCGTGTAGACCCGGGCATCTTCCCTTGGCAACAGAAGCCACCCACCCCAAGAATCGCCTTCTGGCAGACCGTACCCTTCGACATCACACCACTGGGTCCAAGCCGAACCAACCCTGGGGATGTGCGTAGAAGTCCATAAACCCCCTATCGGCTTGCACCACCCCCTCCAGTCCTTGACGGGTTGCATCTTCTCAGGAAGCGGGCGTTCCCCGATATAAAGTTGTGTTTTCGGCACATAGGCACCTCCTTTCGTGCGCCCCTGAATGAGCGCTGTTACTGGCAGGGAAGTGGTTTAACGTCTACAACGTACTCTATGCCTTCGTGGTTGAAATAGTACTCTCCCTCTAACGACTCAGCTATTTCCGGCACACATACTTCCACCAGATAGGTGGTGCCGTTTTCGATAGTAGGCTCGAATAGCACATTATCAACGTAAGGCGTGTCTCCGTTGCACACTTTGATGTCCGCAACCATGCCGTTTGGGAAATGCGCCGTGTACGTTTTAATCACTTCGTCGCTTCCGTACTCCGGGTGGTGACCTTCGGTGATGCTCAGAATGTTCTCCATTTCTTCAAGTTCTTGGCGGGGAATGTGAATAGCTTGGTAGTAGGTGTTGACTACACCGTTTACCGCGCCACATTCCCTGCACTGGGTGGTGGCTTCATCCACCGCCTCAAAAATCATCGCCGGGTGCCCTTCTGCGTTACAAGCTGAACACTCCTTGTGTTCGTAAGAACCCACGGGATTCCACCTCCTTTCGGTTGTTTTTTGAAGCGCGTAATGCCTGCAACTTCCCTGAATGCACCCCAGGCAGGATTCTCAACCCAGGGTGCATTCAGAACTGGTGCAGGTTTTCTTAGTTTTTAGTCGAACCAAAGCCCTCTGTTCGAGGAGAGCATTTCCCAGTGCTGGTCGATGAACCGGCGGATCGCCCTCGTCACCGTCACCGGGATAGGGCGCACGTATTTGTTTGTCCTTACTTCGACCCGGAACTCCATCATCTCCTCTTTGGGGAACCCCCAGGAACCGAAGTATTTTTGAGTTTTACTTCGGTGCTTGACTTTCAGCTCGTGGAAAAGTTCTTCGCCTGCCTCGGCGTACGATCCTAATCTGCGCCACAGCCTTAGCAACAGGTTGTCTCCCGTGGAGTCAACAAGAGCCGACCCCACTATGCGGTGAAGTTTACCACACCTGTAGTTGACGCATGTTACTTTTTCCCGGCAATCCACCGGCTGTCGGCACTTGTAGTTATCAAACTTCTGATCGGTGTCGCCACCATTACAGCAGATACCACCGCAAATCTCTTGGCAGAACTTCCTCAGCCCACTGTCGTCCATGAAGTCGTTTGCGTACTTCAGGACCTGCGCATAACCGACTTCTTGAACCACGGACCAATAACCCCAGTGGTTACGTTCTTTCATTGGTTCAGCCTCCTTTTTTAGGGCGCCCCGGCTGGAGCGCCCCTTGGTTTGTTGCTGATTGGAATTCTTCTGAAACAAACACAACCTCTACTTTTGTTAACCTGCGCCCCCACCCTGGCACATCATCGTAGGTGGCGTAGACGACCCTTCCGTAATGACCGCCACATCCAGCACGTCTCCGCACTCATCACATGCCGGCGCCACATCCCACTCCGACCCAGCGAAGATAGGATAGCCGTGGTTGGCACAGTCGGTGCAGAAAACATCGCACTCATGCAAAACGTACCCCACTATGTCGTAAGCCTTCATCAACTTTCACTCCCCAAAACGGAATTCGTACTTGCACTTGGCGCAAGATATTTCTATCATGCCACAAAAAGGGCACCTGTCTAGCACTTTGTAAGTCACTGGCCCGCCACACTTTTTGCATCGCATTTCTACGCAATCCACCATCTCTTTATTAAGCGTGTTTTCGTTCTCATACAACTCCAAGACTACACCTCCTCCAACTGATAAATGCGCACCGGTTGGCGTTTATTCATCTTTTCGTATTCGCGGGTCTGGTAGTTCCACCATTCCCGACCTCTCCTGCCCCTCTGGAAGTCAGCCTTGCCGGTGTCACCATAGGCACTTGCTAACTTCCGGGTTGATTTCATCATCACTTCTGTCTTCATAATAACGTCTCCTTTGTTTTTAGTTAAGCAAGTGTCAAGAAAATGCAACCTTGGCAGGCTTCAAATTCGCCCGCCTCAAACCGGGACTTCCGGGCACAAGCACCAGGCTTATTACAAACCACCCGGCATTGTCTCCTAGTCACCGCAACCTCTTCTTCCTCTTCTTCACGGTTTCTCATCTGATAAACGTCTCCCACTTTTTTTCGCACCTCCTTTTTACATAAGGATAGTGGTGCTGATGCTGTGGACAGCCACACAACCTGCCACAATAATC
>PUMD01000026.1 GCA_003551215.1 Clostridia bacterium
CGGGGATGTCCTCGATTTCGGACAGTACGTCGGCGGCGGAGTCATCATCCCGCTCCGTCAGCAGCACATACAGGCGGAATGCAGCATCATCCTGCAGTGAGCCGGACTGCCCCATGATCTGCCGGTATACGGTCAGGGCCTCATCGGTACGGCCAATTATCTGTAGAAGCTGTGCTCCCCGCCAGCGGGCGGAGGCCTCCGGTGCACCGGCGTACAGCCCGGCAGCAGAGTGCAGATCTCCCCTGCTTTCTGCCAGCGCAGCCCGGCGTTGTTTGCCGCGCGGACCGAGCTGCCGGTACACTTCAAGGGCTTTATCAACATCCTGGGTAATTTCCAGGCACCGGGCGAACCACCAGCCGGCCTCCAGGTCCGCAGGCTCGGCCTGCCAGCGCGCGTGCAGATACGGCAGCGCCTCCTCATATTCACCCAGTCCGGCCAGCGCCCGTCCGTAAAGCCCGGCAACCTGCGACTGCGGCTGCTGCTGAACCTCGGGCTCAAGCAGCCCTGCCGCCTCGGAGAACAGCTCCTCCTTCAGCAGTCCCTCCCCCAGGACTTCTGCGGGCAGATCCAGTTTTGCGACCTCCCGGTAGATGCGGTCATCGGGGAGAAGCTGCAAGTACAGCTCGAGGGCCTCGCCGTCGCGCCCCATCTTTTGCACAAACTGCGCCAGCTCCCATTGAATCTCATCCGTCCGCAGCAGATCCAGGGCCCGGCGGTAGTACCTTTCTGTGTCCTCCGACCGGGAATCGGGAAGCTGCCGCGCCAGGCGCACACTGGCCAGATAACCAACGGCATCTTCCCGACTGGCCAGATCCTCCAGCTGCTGCCTTGCTTCTGCAGAGGACACATCCCCCAGCCTGCGGAGTTGGTACGCCCCCCGCAGGATCTTAGGAACATCCTCCGGTTCATCTTCTGGTTCCGCGTTGTCCGGCAGAACAAGCGGCAGGCCCTGCAGGACGCGGGCCAAACCTAAAGCCCCCACATGGCTCAACACCGCCAGCATGAGCACTGCCGAAGCTGCAACAATCACCCATAGGGCGGCTCTTGATGTGGATTGCCCCTCTCCATTCGGCCCCACCACTTCAATCACCCGTTCTCCGGCTTCAGGCTTGATTCAAGCCTTCCGTCTCAGCACCTCTCCAGCCAGCCGGCCGGTGTGCTGACCGCGGCAAATGGTGTGTTTTCCGTTCACGAAAACGTGTTCCACGCCGCAGGGATACTGAAAGGGATCGGTGTAGGTAGCGCGGTCGATTACTTCTTCGGGGTCGAAAACCACCACATCGGCTTTCATCCCCGGCCGCAGCATACCGCGATCCGTCAATCCCATCCTCTGAGCGGGGAATGAAGTCATTTTCCGTACCGCCTCGGCAAGTTTTACCGTCTGTTTGTCCCTCACGTAACGCCCCAGCACCCGTACGAAGGTGCCGAAAGCGCGTGGATGGGGCTTGCCCTTAGCCAGCGGACCTTCCGCGGCAACCGCACTGGAGTCAGAACCAATCATGACGGCGGGATGAGCCATGATTCTCTCAAGATCCTCATCTCCTATGGTGAAGTACACCACACCGACGTTACCGTCACATTCGCACAGAAGGTCGAAGGCTGCGTCAAAATCGTCCACACCCCTCATCTTTGCTATCTCGGCTATGGATTTGCCTTCCAGCTGGGTCTGCTCGCAGCGAGTCACGATGGTGTTGTCCCACCCCACGCCTTTGTGAAGGCTGGTCCAATCCTCGGTCCCCTCCAGAATGTCCCTCTTTACCTTCTCCCTGGTCTCGGCATCCTGCAGCCGGCGGATCAGTTCATCGGTGCCGCCGACGTGAGCCCAGCGGGGGAGGTACGCTCCGAGACCGGTGGCGGAGGCGTTGTAAGGGTACTGATCAGCCGTGACATCCACCTCTTCTGAGCGGGCATCCTCTATCAGCCGGAGAGCCTCCTCACTGGCTCCCCACATGTGCCTGCCCATGGCTTTCAGGTGAGAGATCTGCACCGCAACTCCGGTCCTTTTGCCGATTTCCACTGCCTCTGTCAGAGCATCCATCAGAGTATCGTTCTCACCGCGTATGTGGGTGGCGTAGACTCCGTCGAATTCGGCGATTACGCCGGCCAGCTGCACCAGCTCTTCGGTGTCGGCGTAGCTGCCCGGCACGTAGATAAGACCGGAACTGAGGCCGAAGGCGCCGTCTGCCATGGCCCCTCTGACCATCTCCTTCATCTCCTGCAGTTCGTTTGCGTCGGGCGGACGGTCTTCGTATCCCACAACTGCTCCACGCACGGTTCCGTGTCCAACCAGGGGGCAGACGTTGACGCTGACCCTTCCGGACAGCCGGTCGAGGTACTGAGCTGTGCTGCGCCAGTCCACATCCAGGTCCGTATGATCGCTCAGGCGACGGCGCTGCATCTGATCGGCGGTCTCATCGGTCAGAGGGGCCATGGACGACCCGCAGTTGCCAATTACGTTAGTGGTAACTCCCTGCCGGATATGAGCGTGGGCTTCTCCGTTTATGAGCAGCGGACCATCCGAATGGGTGTGAATATCTATGAACCCGGGAGCCACTATCTGGCCGTCAGCATCGATTTCCACCCCACCCTCGGCCTTCAGCGCACCCACAGCAGCTAGGCGGTCGCCTTTTATTCCCACATCACCGAAAAACCAGGGGTTGCCCGCACCATCGAGTATTCTGCCGTTTGTGATAAGTACATCAAACACTGTCCGATTCCCCTTTCCCTTCACTTCAGTGCTGCATCTGGGGCTCAACCCTTTTACGTGAGGATCTTGTCCGGGTTGAGTATCCCCCGCGGGTCAAACATGTCCTTGATCTGTTTCATCATCTGCAGCTGACGCTCAGGAGTATGGCGGGCAAAATAGCTGCGCTTTGAGTGACCAATGCCGTGCTCCCCGCTGACCAGGCCGTTCAGCTCGGCGGCCCGGTCAAACAGAAGCTGCATGCCGCGGTCCACCCGGCGTCTCCATTCATCGTAATCCAGATCATCCCTCACCAGGTTGATGTGCAGATTACCATCACCGGCGTGACCGAAGGTCTCTATGCGGACGCCGATCTCTTCGCCGACCTCATCGGCGTAGGTTACCATGTCGGCTATCTCGCTTCGAGGGACGACAATGTCGCACTCATCAATTTCGGAATCGCCCTTGATCGCCTCGAGAAAGGCGCCGCGCGCGTCCCACAAAGCGTCCTGACGCTCAGGCGTATCGGCGATCAGGGCATCTTTGGCTCCGTTTTCCAGACAAACCCTGCCGGCGGTCTCCATCTGACGCTCTAATTCCTCCCGGGAGGCCCCGTCGAACCGCAATAGCAGATACGCGGGGGCATCAGATTCCGGAAAGGGTCGGCCGAGATACTGCTCGGATGCCTCGATTACACCCCGGCGCATGAATTCTATGGCCTGCGGAGTAATGCCCGCCAGGGC
>PUMD01000144.1 GCA_003551215.1 Clostridia bacterium
AGCAGATATTTTCCCGTATGGAGCCGGTAAAGAGGATGGTCTCCTGCAGGATGAACCCGATGTGCCCTCTGAGCCAGTGCCGGTCGTATTCATCGACGTTGATGTCATCGATCAGGACCTGGCCTTCGGTGGCGGCATACAGGCGGGGGATCAACCGCACCAGTGTCGTCTTTCCGGAACCCGTCTCGCCCATGATGCCCACAGTCTCGCCGGGCTCGACGGTGAAGTTGAGCTCCGACAGCACCAGGTCATCTTTCTTCCCGGTGTAGCTGAAGCCAACATCGACATATTCTATCCCGCCCTCCATTCTTTCGGAGGGAATCAACGCAGGGGTACGTTCATCTTCATCTGCGGTCTCAACGTCAAACACTCCCGCTATCCTGTCAGCGGAAACGGCAGCGCGGGACAGACGGATTATCATCATACCGGCCATGGCCATGCTGAAAAGCAGACGAAGAAGATAGTTGATGCAGGCCACGACCTGCCCCACCTGCAGGTCTCCTGCAATGACATCCAGACCGCCGAACCAGATTACCGCCACAACGCCAAGGTTCACCGTGAGCATGACCACCGGCATCAGCAGCGCGATCAACCTGCGCGCCGCCATGTTGTTATGCATGTACTCCTCGTTGGTCTTGCCAAAGCGGCGGTTTTCGAAATCATCCCTGACGAAGGCCTTCACCACCCTCATGCCCGCCAGGCTCTCCTGAACCACCGAATTGACATCGTCCATTTTCTCCTGCACTTTGCTGAAAAGGGGATAGACTCTGTGGTTGACCACCAGCAGGCAGACGATGACTACCGGCAAGAACGGAATGATTATCATCGACAGGCGGGGGCTGGTGTAGTAGGCCATGACCAGGCTGCCTGCTGCCATAAGCGGAGCCCTGACCAGAATGCGCAGCAGCATCAGGATCATTCTCATGAATACTTCCACGTCATTGGTCAGAATAGTGATGAGGTTGCCGGTGCTGCTTTCATCGATGCTCTCGAAAGAATAGTCCTGTATCTTGGCAAATAGATCACTTCTAATGTCTGCACCGGCCTTCTGCGAGGTCATGACGGCGAATACGGTGTTGCCGGCTCCTCCCAGCAGGCCGATGAAGGCAATTCCCAGCATCGATAACCCGGTACGGAAGACAAACTCTATGTTCTGCTCGGCTATCCCTATGTCTATGATCCGCTGGATGAAACGGGGCTGCAGCAGGTCCATCGCTACTTCGAGGACCATCAACAGCGGGGCGATGAGGGCCAGTTTCCAGTATGGTTTGACGTACTCGAACAGTCTCTTCAAGGTATCACCCCGGGTTTGTTGGCTGGCAAACTATTCACTCGGTCAGGTTTTCCCTGATTGCAAGCAGAAAACGCCGCAGCAGCGCCCGCTCTTCGGCAGTGAATCCCCGCAGGCATATCTCTTCGATCTCATTTTCGATTTCTATTACTTTCTGCCTGATCTGTTTTCCCCTGTCGGTAAGATATATCCGCGAGACCCTCCGGTCCTCCTCATCGACCTCCTTTGCGACAAAACCCCGCTGCTGCATCCTGCTTACCATCTTGGCTATGGTCCCCGGTTCGGAATTCAGCTCCTCGCCCAGTTCTTTTTGTGTTCTGCCCTCCTCTTCCCAAAGCAGATGCAGAAGGGGAGGCTGTCCGCGGTAAAGATCCAGCGCGCTCAGAAGATCGTGAGTCCTTTTGTAGTGCGCCCGGCATACCCCGACGATCAGGTGAAATACGGAGTCATCTTTCACTCGCAAATCTCCTCCCATATATATAGCCGGCAAACTAATTCATGACTAATTGTACAGAGCGCACCGGGTTGATGTAAAGTCTGGGGCCTCTGGTTGGCTAACTTTGCCGTATTTGATGCACCGCGTATTACTGAGGCTGCGGCCGCCATCCGTAATATGTACGAGGCAGGATTGCGCACATTTTGGGGGAATTGATAGGACAACGATACGAAGGGATGATTCCGATGCGCAAGATCAAGGCGGGCAGGCTCATAGACGGTACAGGCGGTATGCACACGGACATAGAAATTCTCATAGACGACGGAGAAATCGTCGAGGTGGCCCCTGACATTCAGACCGATGCAGATGTTGAGGTTCTGGACTTCTCCTCCTACACGGTGATGCCCGGTCTGGTGGATGCCCACCTGCATATCACCTCCACGGGAGACCCCGATCTGCTGAAAAACCTGAGACAGGGAGTCCCCTACACCACCCTGGTGGGGGCAGTGCAGGCCAAGAAAACGCTGCAGGCGGGGATAACCGCCGTGCGCGACGCCGGGGCCGGATTCCGCACGGCCCTTGACCTGAAGCGCGCCGTAGGGGAAGGCCTTCATCCCGGACCGCGGATGATGGTAAGTGGACAGGGTCTGTCCATCACCGGGGGGCACGGGGACCCCGCGAGCGGCTGGCCTCCAGAGATCGAGTTCCGCGGGCGCCGCACCGTTGACAGCCCGGATGAGGCAAGAAAGGCGGCCCGGGAGGAGCTGGCAGCCGGAGCCGACTGCATCAAGCTGATTGCCACCGGCGGCGTCATGTCGATGGGAACCGACCACACCACCCGGGGGCTGACCGAAGAGGAGATGCGGGCGGCCATCGAAGAGGCCGAAAACAGAAAGAAACGCACCCTGGCTCACGCCCAGGCTACAAAGGGGATCAAGAATGCCATACGGGCGGGGATAGACTCCATAGAGCACGGCTTCTGGCTGGATGATGAAGCGGTAGAGATGATGGTGGAAAACGATGTCTATCTGGTTCCCACTCTGGCGGCAGTGTATCACATAATCGAGGCGGGTACTGACGAGGGAGTTCCCCCGCACGCGGTAGAGAAGGCCAAAATCGGCCGCGACGCCCACATCAGCAGCTTCGAAAGGGCGCTGAAGGCGGGAGTGAAGATCGCCATGGGCACCGATGCGGGTACTCCATTCAACCGACACGGACAAAATGCCTTCGAGCTGGAGCTGATGGTGGACGCGGGCATGACGCCTATGCAGGCTGTAGCTGCTTCTACCTCCGTGGGTGCCGAGCTGCTGGACATACAGGCCGGCCAGATCCGGGAAGGTTATCTGGCCGATATGCTGGTGGTAGACGGAGATCCTTTGGAGGACGTGACCTGCCTGCAGGACGTAGAAAGCATAAAAGCAGTCATGGTTGAGGGAGAAGTAAAGGTACAGCGCAGCTGAACAGAAGGTAACCAAGGTAAAGACAAGACAGCATGCCTCCCCGGATCGATTGTCAATTCGGGGAGGCTGTTTAAGTGAAGTCTTCCTGCTGCACAAAGGTGAGCACCTGTCCCAATTCAATCACCTCCGGCTGGTGTGATAGTCATGAGCAATGCATGCCACAGCTGCTGTTATCAGCGGGTCATCACCACTCAGCCTCACATCCTGGCCGAAAACCGAACCGCCGAGCCTCCC
>PUMD01000012.1 GCA_003551215.1 Clostridia bacterium
CTCCCCTCCCCTTCCGCAGAATATCTGATCATTCCACGAAAGAGTCTGCATTCCCTCCGGGGTGGGTCAATTTTCAGTGGGAAAAGTGGGTCAGTATTCAGTGGGAATTAAGATCCCACACCAGCTGCCCTTCAACTTGGCGTTTTCCACAAGCGAAAGTACCAAAGCAGATTTCTCCAGCTTGTCCATCAGCACTCCCCTTCCTTTTCAGCAAGCAGGTCCTTCTTGTTCTCATCAAGCCATTCTTGTACCTCGTCCACTATTAAGGGGTCGGCAAAAACGTAATCATATGAGGCATCCGATATGCTTCTTAGCATGTCGGACCCTGCAGCGGCTGAAATAATGCTTCCGTCGCTCTTGAGCACCGGGAAATCAGGTATCGTAGCTCCCTCGGCGTCCTCCTCATCGTTTGTGTCATGGTGAAGTAGGTCTTGTTCGAAATCATCCTTTAATGCTTCGTAGATCTGTTGCCCTGGCATAAGACTCTTTTTGTGCCTCGGAGTCGGACTATAAACCAATCGGAAATGCTCTCTGGAGATAATCCGCCTCGCTGGCTCATGAGCATTGACGGTAGGACATTCGCCAGCTCTACTTATTGCGGTCAAGATGCCGTTATCATCGTACTTCAATATATTGTTGGGCTCCTCTGGATACTGACCGTCCGACAGATAACATCTCATGAACTGTTTAAGGTGAAAGTCATAGATGCGACGTACCCTGTGAAAATAGACTTGAGAAAACATGAAGAATCTCGCGAGCTGCATGGCCTCGGCACAATGCAGCCCTCCCTCTTCTATACCTAGAGTCGGCTGATCGACGCCTTCCTCATCCTGCGGCAGTATACGAATCGTGTCTATCAACCTAAAGTGAGAAAATTACCATAAGCCACTCCCAGATGATGAGAATCACGAAGAAGATAATCCATTCTGTCTACTCCAAAGGAATCGCCCGTAATAATTTCTGAAAGCAGCGTCTCCCAGCTACTCATGTCCCCATCATATTTCTCGGGACCTAATGCGATCTTCACCACATCCTCAGGGCGAACCGGTGGGGTGAGACTATCAAAAAGAGAGACCATGAACGTGCAATAACAGATGTCCTCAGTCAAAGTCTCATGATCGACATTATCTGGCAGTAGCTGTTCACTCGTGTGAGAAAACGGCAAGTGCCCAATGTCATGACACAAAGCTGCAATCCGAAGGACCTTACGCCAATATAGACGTTTCTCCTGATTGCTTGCTTCCGGTACAATATCCGTAACAACGGCGTCAATATTCTCCACCATGATGTCAAAAACCCGTGAAGCCAACTCCATAACTCCAAGACTATGTTCGAATCTCTTATGTGTAGCTCCTGGATATACCAGATACGTCGTCCCCAAGCTGGTGAATATTTCTAAGCCGTTGAAAGGGATGCGAATTTATAACACTTCGTTCATCATCACTAAAGGTGATGAAATTATGAATCGGATCTCTAATTTCGTGGACCTCAAAACCTGGCACTTTCTACCCCCCAAGGCTTTAGTCGAACATTTGTTCCCTCGTATGCTTCTATGATACGATATGCGATATGCAGCTTCAACCGTCTTCCCCCCATCGAATCTCCATAACTCCATCCAATTTTCTGAACTATAGAGTAGTTACTATCAGCTTCACCTCCTCATTCCAAGCTCCTGCAGGACAACCTGATGTGTTTCCCGGTGTTGCTGGAAAGCTGGAATACGCTTTAAACAGCGAGAAGCCAGAATCATAGGAAAGTACGCATCCAAAAGGTCAGATTGTGAATCGGAAACTGTGAGGGAGCCTCGTGGGTTGAATCAGTCCATCTGAAGCGAGCAGACCCGGATTGCTTCAGTGGTAGCGCCGTGATATTAAGAGGTTTTGGGCAGCTCGCAAGGAACGAGCCGTTGATCTCCATCCGGTGTGAGAAACTCCCCGTCACTCAGAAATCAGCTGCAGCCGAGAAATAAAGCGAAACAACGAAGCCACCGGCAGGATTGCTCAGAACACTGCGGAATAAATAGTATATGCATGACCGCAAGACCGGAAAGGGGTGTCATTTTGTCGAAAGGAGCAGGCAGGAAGATCACACTGCGAGCAAAGCTGGTCGGTTCCCGTCCGGAGGTCTGGCGAGAGCTGCAGGTTCCCGTAAACGCTACCCTCCACCAGCTGCACATGATCCTGCAGATAGCAATGGATTGGAATGACCTGTTTAGATACTGCTTCAGCATCGACGGCGAAACCTACACTACTGAGGAATACCTCCCTGACAAACCGACGAAGTCATCGATTAACACCCAACTGTCACAGATGCCGCTGCAAAGAGGAGACTCTTTCACCTATATATATGATCTTGAGGAGTGCTGGAAAATTGACCTGGAGGTTGCCGGCTCAGCTGCCCTGCAGCGGGACGAGCCACCGGCATGCACCGCTGGCCAGTACTTCTCCTCCACTGACGAAACCGGGAGAACCAAAGCCTTTGGCAACCTACAGCAGAATCTCAGCGACCTCATCGAGGCTGCACAGAAGGACCCCAGCGCAGCAGATGATCAGCCCTCAAGCCTGGATACGGAAGGAATCAACGTTCTTATTAAGTGGTACTGGGAACACCGGGACCCACAGGAAGTCGACTGGAGCATAAGCAGAATCTGCAGCTCATTTTTGGAGGACATTGAGGGAGAAACAACGCAATTGACCTGGCGGCGCTGCCAGCAGAATCTAGCCTCTCTCATGCACTTCATCGATGTGACCGGTCCTGCCCTTTACCCCGTGGATCTGTACCTGCTCGAACAGCGGGGATTGGAACTCACCGATACAACAGGGCTGAGACTCATGCTCGATTGTCTTGACCTGTATTTCACCTTTTACTTGGTTTGGCGAAGAACATCGTCGCCGGCAGGTATCAGAGACAACAAGGCCACCCTGCAGCGTTTGGTCAAATGGCTGCACGGCATCGATGTGATGGGAGAAGAGCCTGCCCTGGTCTTTCGCTTGCTGATCGAAGCATGCTCGGACCAAGCGCAGAAGGACCTGCTTGAGAACTGGCGTGATATTGAGCACCCTGAAGTGGACCTGTCAGAAGCCGAAACCATCCGGGAAGGATTCCTGGTGGCCGAGATTGGTCATGGGTGTCTGAGTCTCATGGGAATTGACACCATGAGCCTGTTGGAAAATATTAATTGCCCGGCAGACGTTATTGCACGGCTGGATGAAGATATGCCGGTGGGAGCCGAGATTGCCATTACACCCGACGACACAAAATATCTCACCGGGGTGCTTCTTCTCTCCGATCTGCCATACGAAGAGCAATTCCAGGGACAGCCCGAAAGAGAAGGTCCTGGCATCGCCGACAGCAATTCACCGCCGCAAAAGGGGTAATGCAGAACTCCGCCAG
>PUMD01000027.1 GCA_003551215.1 Clostridia bacterium
ATTGGACAACAATCCCTGATTACTGAGGCCTACCAGGTCGGCATCCATCTGCTCGGTCATCCTGCGTACAAACCTGTGAGCCGCATGGCGGTCCGGCTCATCCAAAGCCGTTGCACATATTCGCTCCACTTGTTTGGGGTCCAAGTCTCTGACAATAGGAGGATCGTCTCCCGATGGGCCACAAAAAGCCGCTCTATCTTCATATAGCGCGACAAGTACGACTGGGTTAACTCTCCTCCCTTTTCGTTCGCTCCAGACGCGCTGAAGTGTGGCCTTGGTGGGCCAAGTCTTCATATCGCCGACTACAATCTCCAGCGCACTCGTCCCCTGCCCCAGAAATACGCCGAAACAGTTAAATGCTTGGCTCTCGGAAGTCCAGTCAATGCGATTGTAACCCCGCAAGAAATCCATGTGCAATACCCCCATATCCAGCCAAATTACTACCTGCAGCTTCTACCTACTGGTGGGGTTTTCCTTCAACAAGAACTAGGAAAAGTGGAGATAGTGTCGGCTGGGAGTTCTGATAACCTCTATTATCATTCCTTCGAGTGCCAAATCCCGAGATGCGCAATTACAACATCGCTCTTCTCCCCTCGAGCGATCCTTAATATAGGACCACCAACTTACTTACGATAGTGTGACAGCCGATAGTGTGACAGCTACTCAAACAGCGTGAATGTTGTGTTCGACAACGTCACATACTGGTAGAGAGACGCAATGCGGACGTGATAAAATGTCACGCAGTGGGAGGGATTCCTATGCTTAACCAAGCAATCCTGGCACAGCGTCTGAAAGAAGCGCGTCAGAAGGCGGGCTATAACCAGGCTGAAGCCGCTAAGCGAATTGGCCTGAGCCGTAGTGTCCTGTCCAAAATTGAAAACGAAGACCGAAAAGTCGACAGTCTGGAACTACGAGAGATTGCCAGGATTTATGGGGTTACTGTACAACACTTGCTCAGAGATGACGAGCAAGTCGATGAAAATAGACCTACGTTTGTGGGGGCTCTCAGACAATATGAAAAGGATCCACAAACCCGCAGAGATATAGGT
Organism: Clostridia bacterium; assembly: GCA_003551215.1. GTDB lineage: Bacteria > Bacillota > Sulfobacillia > SLMV01 > SLMV01 > PUMD01. The sequence goes on from PUMD01000027.1 coordinate 1,050, forward strand.
AAAATTGAGGAGTTCTGCAAAGAATATCGACGTCTTCTGTGCCAGTCTCAGGACGGTGGTTCTCCTTGAGCCCTTATCGACATGGAAGGCGAGGAGCCAAGCGACTGCGAGGCGAATGGCAACTCGGTGATGGGCCAGTCAAGGACATATTTCTGCTCCTTGATGAACACGGAATCGAAACCGTTAGATGGCCTATGGAAAGCCAGGTCTCTGGATGTTTGGCAAACGTGCCGGAGATCGGGACATTGATCTTCATCAACACCAATCGCACACGCGGACATCAAGTTTTCACGGCAGCTCATGAGTTGTTTCATTATCGCGACGACCCGGCTAAACCGTTTCGCTGGGAGGATCTGAAGGCCTCCGGACGCAAACCTGATGTTGAGAAGTCAGCAGATGCATTTGCTGCTGACTTTTTAATGCCCTTCACCGGCATAAGAGCAGTGCTAGATGAAATGGAAATCTCCAGCAAGACACTTGGGGTTGATGATGTCATTAGGCTTCAGATGCGCTTTGGCGTTTCTTATGAGGCTATGGTGTACCGGTTACGCGATATGAGCCAGATCAGCGATCGACATCGAGGGCGCTTGCTCAACGAGGAGCATCCGGCCCGTAGAGCACTCGAGCTGGGTTACAGTGAGAAAGAGATCTTTGGTGAGCCTGGTCCCGTAGTCCCTAAACGCTTTCGACGACTGGCTCTCAACGCCTTGCTTCAGGGTCGGATGAGTCGTCGAAGATTCCAAACCTTGCTAGGCATGAACGAAGAGACATTCACGCAAGTGATGAAAGAGGCTGGGCTGGGCCATCATCTGGCAGAGAAAGACGAGTGGATCCTTGAGCAATTCTGAAGAAAGAATCGTGGTTGTAGATTCTACGGTGTTGATCAACTTCGAAAATGTGCGTCGTCTCGATCTCTTGGAAGAGAGTCCATGCACCTCTGGTGTCCGCGTGAAGGGTGGCATGAAGTGGTCGGCAGAACCATCTCGCACGACTGCGTATCTGCACGGTTTAGGCGATGGCGAAACATGGACAAGCTGGCAATACGACGGATAGAAGAACCGAGGCAGATGCAGATGGTAGAGGATATACTCAACCACTCCCAGTACAGCCTAGACCCTGGCGAAGCGGAGGCCCTGACTCTGTGCCTTTTTCATGGGTTACCCCTGGCTAGTGATGATAAAGCCGCCCGAAGATTTGCCCGAGACGAGGGTGTGCGTTGCACAGGCACGCTGGGATTTTTGTTCACCTTTATTGACTTAGAGGTTCTGTCGTCGAATCAGGCATGTACACTGCACAATATGATGAAGCAACATGGCTATTTCTCGTACTGCAGAAATGAGAAACAGTTTATAGAGGTTTATCGAGCTCGCGAGCCGTGAGTACTCGCTCAGGCAGATTGGAGCACAGGCCACGGTAGGGTCGGGAGCTGGCGTAGTGGCTGCAGATGGGCTTAGTCAGCTTGCTGCTCCTGCCGCTGCTTTGGAGCGCGTATGATCAATGAATCTCAGTCTAGGCAGAATCGATAATAGAGCAATTGATAGTTCCAGCAGCTGCTGAAACGAGGACACCTTTTGCCAGTGATCGCCCGTTGAACCACCTACCGCAGTCAAGGCTGTGCATCCCGGACCAGGTAAGGTGGGATACTCTCCCGTCCCATCTGTTGTTCGGTCGACGGTGGCGTCATGCATGAGCACCGGGTGGCGTTTCGGGGTCACCCACACATCACATGCTGCGTGGGTGAGGCCGAGAGAAAGGACCCGTTGGAAGCCCGCCGGGGTATTACGGGACGCTTCACAGGGTCGCGACGATGCCCTATGATTTGCAGCCTGTCTGCATTGCACCCATGGGGATCATTCGCTTGTTAACGCTGCCACCGCGAGGGGAATAGGATCTCGCGGGCCCAATCCCGAACGGGATTGGGCCCAGCAAAAGGCGATCCAGTGTCAATCCACCTGGGGGACATAGAGATCATCGGGCCCCCAGGGAGAGCCTTTGAGTTCAGGGTAGGAGTTCTCGATTATCTCGTAAATGTTCTTGACACACCTCATCTTGAATCGGCAGAGCTCGGCATTGGCTCCCTCGGGCATTCCCCATGGAGAATACATGCCCAGTCCCGGTCCCGGTTCCATCTTGAAGTAAACGGGAGAGGCCACCCGGGCGATATCTGCCGTCTCGTACATGCGCATCATGCCGCCTCCGGCATCCCAATACTGGATGTGGATGTCCAACGGGAGATCCACCACTTTTCTGATGGCCCCCAGCGCCTCGATGCTTATGTCGGCCACAGGATTGAACGTTCCTGCCCCCAGGGATTCCAGTAGTTTTGCCCCAGCAGGATTGGCATGGCCAGCGAAGATGGAGACCTTGAAAATCACATCGTCCGGAATGTGACCCTCCTTCTGCAGCTGATTCAACATGTGAAGGACTCCCTCATCCCACACCAAAAAGCCCTTGAAGCCCACCTCAATACAGCGCATGATGTCCGCCAGGTAATGGGCCACACTCTCCGCCCCCCTCATGCGCAATCCGGACAGGGCTCCCTGCTCGGTGGCCACCAGCCTCCCGGTGTACCAGGTTGGCCGGGGACCGGGAGTAATGATAACCTCGACCCTGTTCTCCTGGGCCACCTTGGCAAACTCCTTCAACTCTTCCTTGGTGCGAAAGGTGGCGCCGCTGACCAGGGAGATCGCCCGGTGCAGGGGAACGCCCATCTTCTTCCCCTCGTCTATGGTGGCTTTCAATATGTCCACACTCTCGATCCCGGAAACCTCTACCCGGAAGTGAGCCCCATCGGGAAAAGTCTTCGGGGATGGCGAACGTTCGTACAGGTCTTCTCCCGGTACCCCCACACTCTCCATCATTTTCTTCACATCATCCATCAGCATATCTGTACCCCTCCCTTTTCATTAGAACAATGAAAGGCAACCGTCTATCTAGTGTTCCCCTTTTCCTGCGGCAGATACCATTTCTTCAACTCACCGGCCATGGTCAGCCTCTCCTCTGCCTTACGTCTTGCCGCGCCGACGGCCGTAATCCCCTCCTCCTCTGCCAGGCGGTGAACCTGCCGGGCGGTAGCGGCGATACCCTCTATTTGCCGGTAGGCTCGCTCCCGGTTATAACCCGGAAACTGGTGGGCGTTGTTGATCACTCCTCCGGCATTGAGAATGTAGTCAACCCCGTAGGTTATCCCCCTTTGCTCCAGCATACGGCAGTGTCTCTCCTCATCTGCAAGCTGGTTGTTGGCCGCTCCGGCCACCAGGGAACATTTCAGCCTGGGAATGGTCTCATCGTTCAGCACCTCACCCAAAGCGCACGGGGAGAAGATGTCCACCTCCACGTCGTATATCTCCTCGGGCGGTACAGCGGTGAAATCGAACTCCTCTCTGAGTTTCTGAATCTTTCTTTCATCCACCTCGGCGGCATAAACCTCACAGCCCGCCTCCACCAGGTACTCGAGCAGGAACCGACCAACACTGCCCAGCCCCTGCACGGCGACTGCTTTGCCCTTCAACCGGGGATCGGGGAAAACCTCCTCCGCCAAGGCTTTCATGCCGGCAAATACACCGTAGGCGGTGGCCGCGGAAGTACTGCCCCCTCCCCCGTAGGATTCGGGCATGGAGACGTTGTAGTCCGTCTCCTGATGAATGATGATCATGTCGTCTTGATTCGTTCCGACGTCAACTCCAGTGATATAACGCCCTCCCAGGCTGGTAACCAGGCGGCCGAAAGCCCGGAGGAGACCCTCGTTCTTATCCCGTTCCGGGTCACCGATGATCACCGCCTTGCCACCCCCGAAATTAATCCCCGCCGCCGCATTCTTATAGGTCATCGCCCGGGCCAGCCGGAGCACGTCTGCCAGGGCCTCCGCCTCGCTCCCGTAATCCATCATCCTGGTGCCACCAAAGGCCGGACCCAGGGTGGTGTCGTGGATGGCGATGATGGATTTCAGTCCCCAGACCGGATGGTGGCCGAACACCACCTGCTCGAAACCCTCTTCCTGCACAGCAGAAAACACTGCCCCCTCCATGTCAGAAACACCCCTTCTGTGCTCTTCTCATTCCCATAGTCTGCCGCTGCTGCTCGGGAGACAGACAGTTGGCGCACTGAGTGATGCCCTGCTATGTAGCCTGCAAAAAGCACAGGGAGATAGACTTCCCTCACCCGCTAGCCTCCCCAGCTTCGGGCAAAGCATCAGTCTCGATGGTCTGTTCTCCGCGCAACCGCATGCCATCCCCGCCGCCGGAGATATCGACAGTTAACAATCCGGGCAGAACGCCACCTGTGCTGAGTTCAGCAGAGACTGCCGCGAGTGCTCCCTGCTCTTTTTCAATATCCATGGTTTATATTCCTGTCTGAACCAAATTGGCGCATATGCCGTAATCTGTCTCCAAGAATGATGCGGCCTGGGCTACCGTGGCAGTCAAGCCAATATGTTCAGTATAAGTGCTAGCAATAGGACAGGTAGATTACCCCGCTTTGAAGCAGGCAAAAGGCTCGTTTCTTTGTCTGGCGAATTTGGTACTTCAAAAGAAAGCGAGCAAAAGATACGGTGTGATGTAAAGGGGTGGAGATCAGCAGAAAATGTAGGATGCAGCAGGGGTTTTTGCCACCCCTCCCTCGGTCTGGGACAATGTACGCATTCATCAGTGTCTTCGTTGTGGAGCCGACTGCGCAGTCGAGCCCTGATGAAGCGTGTCACATAGCATGCAGCAAAAAGAGCGACCGCTGTCAAGACAAGGTGCCAGGCCAGTGACCAGCGAGGAGTGTATCTCCAACATAGCTATTGCAATAGTAACAGCGGTCAATGATGCTTCTGCGAAGAACATCCGTATAAAATGCAATGTATCAACCTCCCAAGCAGGATTTGCAAGCGAGAAAGGATGTAGTGCCCCACCGATTTTGGGACACATCAAGCCGCGGAATTTCGGAGGCTACTCCGGTTGAGTTGTAGTGGTGGCTTGTATTCCACCGCCGAGTGCAGCCGTTCTCTGTTGTAAAACTGCACCCAACGGTGGATGCCTTCTTTCGTCTCTTTCAGAAGATTCTCATATCGCCCAACCAGACCTCTTCTTCCTTCAGGCTCCGATGTCAGTGCTCTATCATGCAGGTCCTCTGTGGATGCTTGTAACTGGTGCGCATCCTCAGCATACCAGTATAACTCTTCGAGGTGGGTTGTGAGCCGTTGTAGGCCACCATTTACAACTCATGCGCGCGCACTCCCTCGGGAAACGCTTTCTGAACCGCTTCATCCAACACGTCTTTGGCTTCTCTAATGCGCCCCAGGGGCGACGTCCTGCTGGCCACTAGCGGCGGCCAAAGGTATCTATGACCGATATCATCGAAACTCAGTCCTGGCGTCCGCCGCCGCTACCCCAGCTTCCGGTCTTCTCGGTTCTACTTACTGCGATTGGCTACCCTCAAACAATGAGATATACTGACAAATGGAAAGGAGTGGGCAAAGTTGCACCCTTTGCGCATAATTGCAATATGCTGTGTGATCATATTAGCAATCAGTGGGTGTGGTTCTTCAGTAGGCGCGTCCCTAGCTGACAATGAAGAAATCAAAGCAGCTCAAGACAACGTACCGTTTACCATTATTCTCCCCGAGCACATTCCTGACGGATATACTTTCGCGGAAATAAGGGTGAGTACTCCTCCGCCCCAGGTGACGGAGGGAATGTATCTGGTGTCGTTAATCTTCACCAGCGGGGACAATGGTTATATGGAAGTTGAACAATCGAATTACGAGATTGAGATGGATACGGGCGATGACGTCGAGGGCATTGCCCTCTCTGAAATGGTCACGGCTGAGTTTTTCGTTACTGAATTGGCTAGTGGGGAAACTGCAAGGTATCTGACAAACTTCACTGTCGATGAGGTCGGTGTCTCAATCATGGCAACAGACCTATCCAAATCAGACATCATCAAGGTGGGCGAGTCCCTGTTGGCAGACTGAGAAAAACATCTCTTTGCAACCGGACTGTCAGCACTTGGTGCTGAGCTCAGGCAGGACTCTTACGGGCACCTTTCCAAGGTGAGCGAGCTTTTCCTTGAGTAAGGTTTATCATACAGGATGACTTTCTGCTGGGAGTGATGAGTACAGGAGCAGTTCAGGAGGGGCTCCGAGTAGGGCTTGCTAACTTGCGTCCCGTAATGGCAACACTATGTCCCGAGAATAACCCAACCAATATAGATCACACCAAGTCCATTTATTGGACGAAAGTAGAGTTACGAATGCTAGCTTTATTTGACCGCTAACCCGGCATGTTTGCTCGGATTAAATGGATCGTAGTTGTGGTGAGACGGCAAGCACAGAGGAGTCACCCCTGCAGCGAGTCAGCAGCTGGTAACAACCCTCAGACTTCTTTCAGGCCAGATATCTACATCATCAACGCCTACCGGAAAAAAGCCGGAAAGCCTCCCTCAGAAATCTTGCATGTCCCAATCAGTCTATGTACAATTGGTAGTCGAAAGCTTATGGATGGCTGATGCATCTTATGGACATAAAGGAAAGGGCCGTTTTCATTATGGCGAAAACACAGCGAACACAAGGTGAGACCATAGCGAAAGCCCTGAAGTTTGTTGCCATAGGGGCGATAATTCTGGCTTTTGCCTTCATCTACTACCCCAGAAGTTTTGCGGGGGTAGCAGGTATTCAGGATGTCACCGCCGATGATATCACCCAAATAGAGTTAACAATGACGGTTTACGAGGAAAACTACAGTAGCGGGAGGGCTCCTCGAACAGAAACAATCGCAGGCAATAAGATTATCACCGACGAAGAATTCTTCGCGGATGTATTAGGCGTGCTTGAAGACCAGACAATGCGAAGAAGATTGTTTGTCCCAAGGGTCGAATATCGCCAACCAGATTACACAACGCCTCGGTATACGGTCTTAAACATACGGTTTGCAGATGATGAGAAGCTGTTTGTCCATATTTCTAGCGATCCCCGCTTCATATTGATGTGGCCAGGCGGTTCTGACCCCACCCACTACAGGTTATATGGAGAGGGGATCGATACCAACAGGCTACTTGAATCCGTACTGCGCTTGGATTTGACCAAAGACTCGGTCAGCATTTCGGCACCGTGCTGGTGATAATGCTGCCTGACTCTTGCGGTTTTGGCGATCCGTAGCCGGATTGTCATGAGGTTTTCATCCTGCACTTAAAAAGCGGGATGGCTAATGGCCAGCTGTGTTTGGTCGATAGATTGCGGTTCTTCCCGGACCACCGCAAATTCCCGCAAAAACCCGCTCTATGACCTCATTTCTGGGGTAAAGACATTTCAAACAACTCTATGCAGCACCGCCTCAAGGGGCTTCATTCACTGCGAAAATGGCTCAGAAGAATCCTGGCGTTTCTGGGGACTGTACGTTCATGTCTGCAAGTTGGAAACCTTGCGGCATGCTTATGCCCTGGCCAAGAGGAATAACGGGGCACCGGGAATCGACGGTGTCACTTTCGAGGCCATTGAGAGAGAGGGCACCGAGAGGTTTCTGGAACAGCTTCGACATGAGTTAGTCTCCGGCACGTATCGTCCAATGCGGAACAGGGAAAAGGAAATCCCCAAGGGTGGCGGTAAGGTCCGCACCCTGGGGATACCGACCATAAGAGACCGGGTGGTTCAGGGAGCACTGAAGCTCATTCTGGAGCCGATATTCGAGGCTGATTTTCAGGACGGCTCATTCGGGTACAGGCCGAAGCGGTCGGCCAAACAGGCGATAGCCAGAGTGGCCAGGGTAGTGGTAGCACGGAAAACACGCGTTATTGACGTGGACCTTCGGGCCTACTTCGATACTGTTCGCCACGATTTCTTACTGAGCAAGGTGGCGGAGCGTGTAGATGATGATGACGTGATGCGACTGCTTAGGCTGATACTCAAAGCCGGTGGGAAGCGGGGAGTACCCCAGGGGGGGGTGATTTCACCTCTTTTGGCAAATCTCTATCTCAATGAGGTGGACAAGATGCTGGAGAGAGCCAAAGAGGTGACCCGCACTGGTCCGTTCACGCACATCGAGTATGCGCGGTGGGCGGATGACGTTGTGATACTGGTAGATGGCCATCGCAAATGGGATCGGCTTCTGAAGATGGTGATCACGCGGCTTCTGGAAGAACTCGGTAGACTGGACGTCCAGTTGAACCGGGAGAAGAGCCGTCTGGTGAATATGGAACGGGGACGTACATTCACCTTCCTTGGATTTGAGTTCAGGAGGGTGAAGACGCGGAAGGGGAAATGGGGTGTGCGGTACGCACCGAGGATGAAAGCACGTAGCACCCTTTTATCCAAGCTAAGGGAGATCTTCCGCCGCCACCAGTCCCAGCCGATAGGGCAGGTGATCGAGAAGCTCAACCCGATACTTCGCGGCTGGGTAAACTACTTCCGGGTTGGACACTCCAGCCGGTGTTTCGCGTATGTAAAAGACTGGGTGGAGAAGAAGGTGCGAAGGCACCTGATGCGGGCGCGCAAGAGGAGCGGCTTCGGTTGGAAACGGTGGAGTAGGTCCTGGATATATGGGCATCTCGGGCTGTTTACTGATTACGCGGTGTAATACTATCGAGGACCGAAAGCACGACCAGCGGGATCGGCCGTATAGCCTTGGTCACGAAACCATCAGGAAAGCCCAGTGCGGGAAATCCGTATGCTGGAATTGACGAGGCGGGAGCTGGAGATAGGGTATTGGTGCGGATATTGAGGCACTGCCAACCGAAAGGGGCAGCAAACTGACTAGGCCCACCTGCAAACCACTACGCCAGCTCCCGACCCTACCGTGGCCTTGGTCAATCAGGCAGCCGGAATCATGATAAGAACTAGCCGGGCACCATTCCATGAGATTTGCACAACCTCGGTGAGGGCCCGGTAAAGCGCAGCCACGGTGAGTCTGACATCACTGAACTGCTGGGCGGCAACTCTCTCAGAGTGTTCAAAGAGGTCGGGAGGTAGTTGATGGGTAACCGATCGGCGACAGGACTACCCACCGGATGAGATGCGTGAAACGTCGAATCAAAAAAAGCATGCTGAGTGTGGACGCACGTATTGGACAGCCTTCTCTGTTGCCCGCCCTATTCCTCAGCGCGCCAATTTGCACCACACACTGAGACAATTTCTAGAGTTCTTTGTGCCTCGCTTTCTCGACGTCAATGTCAATGAAGAGGATATGTGAACAGTTGGCGGGTTGACTTATAGTGACCATCGCTGTGCCCCTGGGGGTCACCGGACCCGGGTGACCCCGCTATTATTTTCATCCCGGTCGCCCCGGTCAAAACGCGACAGTCTCCTCGATGGGTGACCGGCTGGATCAAAATACCTCCTGTCAAATTACCTCCCTCTATAGTCCGCAGGAAACCTGCGGAGGGCTGAAGCGACAATTCTGCCCATCAGGCAGCGTTGCTGCAGGCCCATATGTTCGGCCATGACGCCGATGTAGCTCGAATGGAGGTGACGCTCGTCGCCGGTGAGGATTTGCAGTCCGGGGAACGTGTTCAGTTCCAGCACCGACGGGTTGCCGTCCTCGTCGATGATCATGTCGACCCTTCCTTGGTCACGCGCCCCCAGCGATAAAAAAGCCTTGATAGCTACATCCCGGACAACCTCCAAATTGTCCAGGCGAGGCGGGCAGTGAAAAATCTCGTTGTCCTTTTTGTGTTCGTATGTGTTCGTTTGTGCTTCGTTGTACTCAATCTCCAGCGGCGTCAGTACGGTTGGAGGATCGCCGATGATGCCCACACTGATCTCTTTCCCTTGCTGATATGATTCAACCAGCGCACCCTGGTCCAAACTGGTGATTATTGCTCTGGCCTGTCGCCGCAGGCCGTCACGATCCGAAACTATGGAATCGTCGGTGATGCCGGAGCTGCCCCGTCCGCGAACGGGCTTGACGAAGAGGGGGTAACCTAGGCCGGAGGGCAACTCCCACCGCTCATCAGCCAGCTCGCTCCACCCGGTCACCGGTCCGCCGGCCAGCTCGTCCCGGTCGATGACAAAGAAGGGAGGAGTGGGGACCCCATGGTACACCCACAGCTTCTTGCGAGTGGCCTTGCTCAGGGCTACCAGATCCAGGGCAGACCCGCAAAAAAGAAGGCCAGCGACCTGAAGTAATGCGACTTCCTCCAGCGAGGAGGGGTTGAATATCAGATCATACTGACGCAGCTCGGTCAGAACCGCGGCCAGATCGCCCTCCCGCCACTTGACCAGTTCGGCCCGATATCCGGCGTCCCGCAGACCGTCGCGGTAGATGATGGCTTCTTCAACGGCGTCATCCGGGATATTCTGACCGGTGAACTTGGCGTGCCACTCGACATTCCGGCCTGGACGCCACAGCACGGCTATCTGGATCAATGCTCTGTTCATATTGACTCCTCCTGTCTCTCCTGCGGCCCATCCCGTAATGTGTCATGTGTTTTGTCCGGTATCTCTTTGTTTTCGGTGCTCAAGTCCCCACCGGGAGGGTATCCCTTTCGCTCTCTGGTAATCGCAGCGAACGGGTCGGTGCAAGGAACACTAATCTGACTTCAGTGAGGAAAGCCTGTCGCTTTCTGAGAGGGGCCTGCCGGACTGGGGGTCGATGGCCACGCAGGCTCCATCGATGATGGCCGTCTGTATTGTCCCCTTCGCCACCGGGTTGCCTACCAGGTGCGGAGCATCCAGGTAGCCTCGCTTCACTGCCTGGACGAGAACGTGGACATCGGTGAACGGGTCTTGGCCTGCTGCAAGCTGTTCAATTGCCCGCAGGAGGATTGTCGCTTCGCCTATCAGGTGGTCCCTGTGACGGCGAACCTGATCATCCGCCGTCATATCGGGAATTCCCCGCAGGGCGTTGTCCACAACCTAGTGAGTCAGTCGGCAGCTGCGGATGACCTCGTCGGCGGTCGCGGCGTGATCTGCCTCAGAATAGCCGACCACGTGAACTATGTGAGGGTCCGTGGCCATCTGCAGCACGGTAGATGACGCCAGCTGCCCGCGGACCATTTCCGTCTCCGGAGGGAAGCTGAACAGACCGCTGCGGACCTGGCGCCATATGCGAAAGTCCTCGTCGGCGAGTGATTCGATAAACTGCAGTTTTGCCAGAATCTTGCCCAGATCTCTGACGAATGATGTGCCACGAGGCGTATTGAACATGAACTGTGCTATATAATCGGAGACTCCCGCTGCCCGTGCGTTGTACGCTGCCAGATAGGCCGTTGCTACGGCAATGGTATCCGGGCCATCCCTGAGGCTCCAGTGGTGTGACTCGTTCACTTCCACCGGAACACTACGTTCGGCGTGCCACTGCATGAGTTTCTGCGATTCCGATATGGAGTCCTTCAGGGAGCGCGGCCCCCTTCCATCCAGCGCACTGTACCAGTACAAGGGTACCGCACACCAGGCATTGTTGATGCCCTCCAGCAGGACCCGATTGAGACATCAATACCCCCTCTCCCCTAATGGCGCTCAGCATCTCCCTTTTTACGGAAGTAATGCAAAACGGAAGGTATCAATTAAAAATATAGCTAGAAATTAATTGTATTCTTTACACAAACATTTTGTCAAGAAAGTGTCAGGAAACCGCGCTCAGCCAGGCTTTCCCGCTGTACCCTTCAGCGGCAATTCGAAGGCCCCAGCCCGGAGGGGGTCGGGGCAAAACTTTGTTTGAATCAGGTTATCCTGCAGTGTTGCCTGTCTCCAGCACCCATGTCTGGTAGCATCAGTAAGCCCGTCCGCAACTCTGCCCACAGCTGACCCACCGCGGTCGGTTGAGTTTTGCCCGGGTCCCGCCCTTCAGGCGGGTCGGACCAGACTGCGCATGTGCTCCCCCTGGTTCTCCTTTATCCGGCCCACCGGCATGGCCAGCATGACGCTCAGGGCCAGTCCGGTCTTCATCTTCTCAAGGTCCTGCACGTAGTGGCGCTCGAACCCGAAGGACACCTCCAACCGGCGGTTCAGACGCTCCACCGCGGTTCTCTTTTGATAAAGGTCATCCCAGCGGTAAATGCTGCGGGCCACCGGAGTGAATATCCTCCGGTCTTCCGAAAGCAGTATCCTGAGACAGCTTCTCACCGGACAACCTTCTGAACCTTGTACAATACCCTTATCATCTGACGTGTTGTCAATAACAGGCGAACAGCGAGAAGGATCAAGAAGATTGAGGGCCAAATGTGCTCGTAGAGGCAGGGGACTTCGACGGCGAACCTTGAGAAGCACGAAACGTGCTGTCTCGTTCTGTAGAGTGAAGCCCCGCCCCTACGAGATGTCTCGAATGAGCACGTTGTGGATGTGGCAGGACCACATACCGCGAGTCACGTGCAAGGTTGAGACTCGTAGGCGGCTGCGGGAACCCTGCCCTCAATCCTGAAAGAAAGTCGGTGGCCCCATGTTATACGGCGGTATAGATGTTGCCAAGCACCCCCACACGGTTTGCATCGTGTATGAGCAGGGTGAAGTCATCCTCCGAATGCCCATCCCTAACAATCACAGGGGACTTGAGAAGTTTCTCACAGCCCTGGAAGGTCTTCGCGGGGAGCCAACGTCGGTTGAACTCTGCCTGGAAGCCACCGGTCATTACTGGCTGGCTCTTTACTATCACCTGACTGAGGCGGGTTACCGGGTGAGGGTCATAAACCCAATCCAATCAGACGCCTTGCGGAACCTTTATGTACGCAAGACCAAGACTGACGGAAAGGACGCGCTGCTGCTGGCCGACCTCTTGCGACTCGGGCGTGCACCGGAGACCGAATTGGCCTCAGAAGAAGTATTGAAGCTGCAGACTCTCTCGCGCCGCGATTCAAATTTGTCCGACAGGTCGGCGGCCTCAAACAGCGAGTGCTGGGTATCTTGGACCGCATCTTCCCCGAGTATCAGCAGTGCTTTTCCAGCGTCTTTATACGCACCTCAACGGAGCTTCTCAAGTGTTATTCTGACCCGGCGGAGCTGGCCGAGGTGGATCTATCCGAACTCAGCTCTTTTTTGGCCGAGCATTCACGCGGTCAGTTAGGAAAGGACAGAGCCAGGCAGATCCGCCACCTGGCCCAGGGCACCTTTGGCATCAATCTGGCACGTGACGCATTTACTCTGCAGCTCAAGCTGCTCATGGAACAGATTGAGTTTATTGTTGAGCAGATTAAGGTCATAGAGGAAGCTATAACCCGGGTTTTGGAGGAGTTCCGTCCTCAGCCGGACCCCGGTTACCGTCACGTACTGGAGACCATACCGGGCTTGGGCCCCATTCTGGTGGCCGCCATCATCGGTGAGGTAGGTGATATAAATCGTTTTCCCAAGGCCTAATCCCTGGTCGCTTACGCTGGGCTTGATTCCACGGTGCGGGTCTCTGGCCAGTTCGAGGGGACACGTAACAGGATCTCAAAAAGGGGCTCACCCGTCCTGCGTCACGCTCTGTGGTTGGCTGCAGTAAATGCCAGGCGCTTTAACCCGGAACTCAAGGAGTATTAGCAGGCCAAACTGGCTCAGGGCAAACACTCGAACGTGGCCACCATAGCTGTCGCAAGGAAGCTGGCACACCTGTTGCACAGCATATGGAAGAACCAGCGTCCTTTTGATCCGGACTACCGCTGGTCACCCCAGCAGAGCGTGACTAACTAAATAATGGTGCCTTGGTTGGATCAAATCGACCTTGACCATTCATAGTACGTCTACTGAGGCAGCGTTGGTTCGCAACCTTCTATTGGCCCGTCGGATGATGATACTGAGGATGGGCCTCAGTCTTCTTGAAAGCGTTTCCCGGCGATACCGGGCCGCAAGGGA
>PUMD01000194.1 GCA_003551215.1 Clostridia bacterium
CACCAGCGGTGTCAAGAAACCCCGGACCTCGAGTGGGAATTCGACCCCGCTGTAGCGGGTTGCGGGTACAGGGCACCGCTACCTCCCCATCTAGCACGGCCAAATCTCTGCGGAGAGGGTGGGATTCGAACCCACGGGACGGATAAACCGTCCACACGCTCTCCAGGCGTGCTCCTTTAGCCGGACTCGGACACCTCTCCGTATGCAGACAAGCAAGCCTCATGACCTGTTGAAACAGGTGGCGGAGAGGGTGGGATTCGAACCCACGGTTCCCACGAAGGGAACACGGCATTTCGAGTGCCGCGCCTTTAACCGGACTCGGCCACCTCTCCACATCTGTATTCAACAAGCCATCCTGAGGCAAAGTTATTATAACATCCGTTGCAGTCATCGACCAGACCTGAGGCGCCGGAAAAACTCCCTCAGGAGCCCGGCACACTCAGATTCCCGAACTCCTTCCACCACTTCAAAGCGGTGGTTAAGGCGGTCATCAGATGCAAGGGAGAAAAGACTTACCACGGCACCGGCCTTGGGATCACGCACACCGAAAACCAACTTCTGAATGCGGGCGTTTACAAGCGCCCCCGCGCACATGGGACACGGCTCCACGGTAACGTAGACGCTGCAGCCCACCAGGCGCCAGTCACCTATAGCTTCGCCCGCCTCCCGCAAAGCCATAATCTCAGCATGGGCTGTGGGATCGACCAGACTCTCGCGGAGGTTGTGACCGGTCCCGACAACATCCCCAGAGGGTGAGACTACCACAGCACCTACAGGAACTTCATCCCTCTTCAGTGCCTGGCGCGCCTGACCTATGGCCAGGTCCATGAACTTTTCATCCGCTCCCACACCGCAGGCATCGCCCACGACCGCTCTCCTCCATGTCTTCATCCAATGTTTGCTAGATTTTCCGCATGCCATTTGCGGGGTTGTCTGCTTTCGGCGAAAACAAAGGGCCCGAAGGCGGGCCCGAAACTGTGCGCCAGGGAGGACTCGAACCCCCGACGCAGGGATTAGGAATCCCTTGCTCTATCCACCTGAGCTACTGGCGCAGTGTAAAATAGATCTTAGCAAACCTGACTGTCGGCTGACAACATCTCGGGGCAGACTCATAGGTAATAAGGTGTTTATCTATTGCTGGCCCTATATTCTCTTAATATGCTCCGCGTTCTTTCCGGCTGCGCGCCCCTTCTCCTTGCCGCCGCAATGCGGGCTGTTACGGGAGGGTGCGAAAAAAGCAGTACCTCAACGGCTCGGGACGGAAATATGTCAGCCAGGTTGGAGTCGGCTGCACGAACCATGGCGGCAGCAAAAGCCGAAGGATCAGAGCAAACCTGAAGAGCATAATCATCACACTGCTTCTCTGCCCGCCTGGAAATTGCCTTCACAACCGGAGTCAAAAGTCCCCACATCACCACCCACAAAAGCCCCACCAGAGGTAGGATGGCACCAGTTGGTGGCCATCCGTACCCGGCCACATCAGCCAGAGGAGGTGTCAGTCGGGCAGATGCCCAGATTACCAGCACCGACAGGGAGGCTGTCCTGACGACTGAGGCCGAAATATGTTTGAGTTTATGATGACCGAGCTCGTGAGCAAGGATCGCCTCCACTTCAGCTGGAGCAGCACCTTTCAGGAGGTTGTCCGCCAGCATTATCTTGCGCGTCGACCCAATTCCTGTAACAAAAGCATTTATGGCGCTGGTGCGTCGGCTCAGGTCTACTGCGCAAATATTCCGTACGTCGAACCCCGCAGTCTCGCTGAGGGCCATCAGCCTTTCGCGCAGCGACCCCTCTGATAGAGGTTCAGCATTGCAAAACAGCGGCAGTATCAGCACCGGAAAGGCATAGATAAGCACAAAGGAACCCACAACCCACAGCAAAGACCATCGGACCCACCACCGGTGCGGCCGTGCTTTCATAAATTGCTGCAGCATCAATCCCCCACCGACAAATACCGGAGCAGTCAGAGCAAAAGACATAAACCTGTCCCGCAGCCACTGATCGGGGGTGGCTGTGATCAAACCAAATCGCCGGCCGGGAAGATAGCTGCCTGCGTACTGCCATACCAGGTTCCACAGTGCAACCAGAATGTATATACAGAGCAGAAAAGCCGAAAGCGCAATCCACCCGGGAGCCTTCATCCCGGCAAAGAAGGCGTGCAGGGTATGGAATGCTCCACTGAAGACCGCCAATACCCACACCGCACCGCTGGCTGCCGTACGTGCTGCCGTCCAGCGATAAACCTGCGGCCGGTAGCATTGTGCCAGGCGCCGGCTGTGGGGAGCAAATCCCCATACCCATTCGTCGCCTCGCTGCATATATTTTCTCTCCCTTCATTGCTTCTCTCAGCGACCTTGACCATCCGGCAGGAAAATGCGGCCCCCTGCAGAAGCTTTGGTACCGGACCGAAGCAAGAAGCAATTATGAGTAATCCTAAAAGGAGGTCGGTATCTGTGCAATGGGACGGATTGGTGGCCTTTTTGCCGACAGATGACCTGCAGGCTACCCATAAGTTTTATCATGATACGCTGGGTATGCCCCTTTATAAAGATCAGGGCAAATGCCGTATATACCAGGTAGGCGTCGACAGTTACGTGGGGTTCTGTACCCACTTTGCCGGATCACCCCCTGAGGGAATGATAATAACTCTGCTCACCGACGAGGTGGACGAGGTTTACGAACAGCTCGCCGCCAGGGAGGACATATCCGTGGAGCATCCTCCCAGTGACAATCCTGATTTTAACATCTATCACTTTTTCGCGCGCGACCCCAACGGATACAAAGTCGAAATTCAAAAGTTTCTCGATTAGGTCTACAGTGGCCGGGCAGGGGTGAAGTCAGCCGGCCCGCCCGGTCACATTACCGTCTGCGCCGACGTGAGCCTCCGACCAAAATGCTTATGCCAGCTATGATCAGCAGCACCGGCCAGTAGCGCCCAATTGCCTGCAGATGAACATACCCCATCTCCGAGAGGTAAATCACACCGGATAACGCCAACAGGGCCAGCGAAGGAAATATTGCCCACCGGCTGTCTTTCCCCACTGCCGCCTCAATCACATAAACGAAGGCGAAAGCCAGACCCACAAAGAGGAAAAAGAGCGCTCCGCTGTAACTCTCCAGGCGCCCGCGCGAATCCAGAAGACCAAAAATCGTCACCGCACTCAATATCGAACCTGCTATCAAAAAGCCGCTTCTGAAGCCGGTCAGGTAATAGGCAGCTATAAGTACAGCCCCCAGAGCCAACAGCAGGTATTCGCCCGTTATTGTGCCCACCTGTACTACCAGCATGAGCAATCCCAAAATTACAAGAACTGTACCCAGAGATTTTTTATCCATGGCTTCTCCTCCCAAATTGACGACAGACCATCCATCGGTCGAAGCAAAATTGCTGCGGCCACTCAGAGTCGTTTTCCTATCCCGTAAAGACGGTGCAGTCCGGCATCCCGAGCAGCTTCGACTGCCCTGTAAAGCTCCCGGGGCCGCGGACGACGGTCAAGGGGTGGATGTTCCCTTGCCCGATGTGCCGGATAATACTGTGCCATAAGATTGACGAAAGTGTCCGGTGAGACGTCCTCGGCCAGAAAATTCATGGCCTCCTCAGTGGCTGCCAGACCGCCGGGAAGGATGAGGTGCCTGACAAGCAAACCCCTCTCCGCCACGCCGCGGTCATCAATCTGAAGATCCCCGACCTGGCGGTGCATCTCCCTGATCGCCTCACGGTTGACCTCTGGATAGTCCGGGGCAGCCGACAGATTGTCAGCCGCCTGTTTCTTCTGATACTTAAGATCCGGCATGTAGATGTCCACAATTCCGTCAAGCAGTTGCAAGGTGCGTACTGAATCATACCCTCCAGTATTATAAACCAGAGGCAGATCCAGACCTTCTGCAGCCGCCAGAACCACCGCCTCAATTACCTGAGGCACAACATGAGTCGGGCTCACCAGATTTATGTTATGGCAGCCCCGCTCCTGCAGCCTCAGCATGATCCGACTAAGGCGTTCTGCATCTACCTCCCTGCCGGCATTGCGCTGGCTGATATCGTAGTTCTGACAGTAGATGCAGCCCAGATTACACCCGGCGAAGAAGACGGTCCCCGAACCACGGGTACCGCGCAAAGGAGCTTCCTCGCCCGGGTGCGGTCCATAGCTGGCCACCCGGGACATCCGGCCTGTGCGGCAGTATCCCCGTTCATCAGCCTGGCGGTCTGTTCCGCACTCCCGCGGGCAGAGGCGGCATTCACGCAGCAGACCGACAGCCTCCTCTGCCCTGTTAAAAAGCTGTTCCTCATCTATGTTGCGGTATGCAGCAGACAAGCCAATGTCCTCCTTAGCTGTGTTCAATGATATCATTACCGCACAACCAGCTGTTCACCCACTATACCCAACAAAGCAGCACTTAAATTCTACGTTATTTTCCACTCATCGGTAAGTGCCAAAGCAGTCGGACAGCCAAGACAGGAGATTCTCGTTTTCGTACAGAAGTGATCGACAGGTTCATTTTGGTGTTTTGCCAGGCACTAAGGAATGGGGAGGATTGACACAGTGGTCTTCGGGTCACTTTCTGAACTCGTTGCACCAGATCATCACACCACTTTCCCGCGGCGCTCGCTGCTTCTGTTGCTGGTGGTCGTTTGCACCGCTGTAGCGCTGCTGGCGGGCACGGCGCCACAGATAGCTGCCGCCGAGTACCGTCAGGTAACTGAATGTTTTTCACAACCCGATGTGTGCGTGCAGATAATCCCTCGCATGGAGCTGCTTGCGGGAGTGCTGTCTCAGACCTCCTGGATGGACGATTGGGGTCCTTCTGACACAGGCAACGCCTACTTTCAGAACCTTCAGGAGCATTTCGCCCCGTTCGCCGACCACCGGGCCGTGAGTTTGACCGAAGAGCTGCTGCAGCGGGGCATGATACATGATGCACTGCCCCACCTGGTTTTCCGGCTCAGCCCCCTTCCCCAGCTGCAGCCCCACTGGGGATACGGTGATATGATGGTCAGGCGGGCTGGCGGAACCAGGATTCTGGAGCAACTGCGCGACGAACTGATAGACCTGGCGGAGAAATCCGAATTCAGCTCGTTTTTCGCCGACAATGAAGAGATGTACCGAGGGCTGGTCACACAGACCGCCGAACAGCTGCACCAGGAGAAAGTTATCGGCTGGCTGGAGGGTTTTTTCGGCTGGTCAGCAGACGAGTACCACCTCATAATCGCTCCCGGCATGTTTCCCGCCGGAGGCTACGGCGGCACCATTCATACACCGGATGAACGCATGCTGGCTATTCAGGTTATAAGGGCCGATGACTCCGGTGGAGCCACTCCAGATATCCCTACCGGCAGAAACCTTCAGAGCCTTTCTCTGCACGAGTGGGGACATTCCTTCGTGGATCCTACCCTGGCGGAGCATCCCCATCTGGTTAGGCAGCTGGATTTCCTTTACGAGCCGGTGAGGCAGCGAATGAAGCGACAGGCATACACAAACACCCCCACCTTCATCAACGAACAGGTTCTGCGGGCGGTGGAGGTGATGGCCCACCGCGATCTGTACGGCACGCAAGCCTACCTGGCACATAAGTTCCGTACCGAGGTGCGCGGATTCTATCTAACATCCGAAGTACTACAGCAGCTGGAGATATACCGCGAAAATCGCGAGGAATACCCAACCTTCGAAGATTTTGCGCCGAAGCTGCTGCGAGAGCTGGCGGAGGCAGAGCCTCAGCCCCCACTGTGGTTTGCCGTTCCGTGGATACAGCTTCCCAGGCTTCTGCTCAGCCTTGCCGTCCTGACAGCTGTCATGTGGTGGATCATATGGGGGTGGAGACGCCGCCAGCGCCGGCTGCAGGAGATGGATGACGGCGAGTTCCCCCCCGAATGGACCAGCGGTGAGTCAGGCGGCGCCCCGGACGAGCAGCTCGATGATTCCGTCCGGTAACTCAGCGGTGGCCATTTCATCCTCTTTTCAAAAAGGCAGTCATGCAGTGCAGCGCTCCCCAGCCCTTACGTAGTTCGGAGATATCGACTTCATAGACCTGCATTCCTTCATCCTCAAGTACGCCTCTGGTCAACGGATTGCCCGCGGGCATGAGAACCTTGTGCGGACCCAAAGAAACCACGTTTATGGCCGAGCCGCCCTTTACTTCCTCTACGGACGGCGCCTCAATAACGCGGATCCCCCGGTCGACCAGAGCCTTCCACACGTCATGTGGGGTCTGCCAGGGAAAAATTATAGCCAAATCCCGATCCACCATGTTCATCAATCCATCGACGTGGGCGTGGGCATAGGGAATGGGAAACGGCAGAATATCCTTCACGCCCATGGCACGCAGAACCTCGGCCACCTGACGAGCCCCCTCGGCGTTGCATCTGACTCCAGTTCCCAATATCACAGTCTCCGGATCCACCCACATGGCACAGGCCCCCTCGAAAACGCCGGTACCCGTTATGGTGCGGACTATCGGTACCCCCAGTCGGGCCAGGGCTGCCGCTGCGTAGCGTTCCTCTCCCCTGCGGCAGGCGATCGCTGGCCGACCCACAATGGCCCCCTCGGGAGTCATGAAAACCAGATCGCGCATAAACATAGCATTTGGGCGGTCCGGGCGCATCTCCTCGACGTAAAAGACATCAGCTCCCCCGACCTCGCGGTAAAGGCGGGCCATCTCATCATGCTGCTTTCGGGCCAGCTCCGGATCCATGGCTTCTGCCCAGCGCCACCTTGCAGGGTCCTTTATGTTTTCGATTTCCTCCCCGGGGCGGCGCAGCAGCACCGCACCCAGCTCGCCGCACTCGCTGTCTACTCCCCAGTTCCCCCAGTACTGATCAATTTCTTCAGCGAAGGGAGTTTCAACTGCAAACCATTTTTCTTCCTTTTCGTGGTATTCCACAAAGGCACCTCCCGCCGGTTTATGAACACCATTTTGCTAATTAGATTCCCAGAAGGGCCAACAGGCTGTCAAGTCACATGTTGGGGCATGAGGCAGGAAAAAGGCTGGGTCTGGGGAATATCAATACTTGAGCACCTGCAGCGGGCGGAGACGTTTTCGTCGCGCAGGCGGCAGCCAGTACCGCCGCTGTGCGGCGGGCTGCAAAGGGAGGCGATTATTATCAGCGAAGAAATCTCCATGTCGTTTGAGAAGTTTTACACCTACGATCAGCTCACCGAGTTTCTCAGGGATGCCCACGAAAAATTTCCCCAATTCACTGAACTCGAATCGATTGGTAAGTCCTATGAGGGACGGGATATCTGGGCACTGACAGTTACCAACTTCGCCACGGGTGAACCCGACTCAAAGCCCGCCATGTATATCGACGGCAACATACACGCCGGCGAAGTCACCGGCTGTGCTGTGTGTATGTATACCATTCAGTACCTGCTTAACAATTACAGCAGTGATGAAATGGTCTCCCACCTTCTGGACACGCGAACCTTCTACGTTCTGCCACGGGTCAACCCCGACGGTGCAGAGGTATACCTGACATCCGAGGAAATGCTGCGCAGCAGCGTACGCCCCAACCCGGACTTCGAGATGAAGACAAACCACCTGTATCCCGAGGATATAAACGGAGACGGAGAAATTCTGACCATGCGTGTCCCCGACCCCGCAGGACCCTACAAGATATCCTCAGAGGACCCCAGGGTTATGGTCCCGCGCGAGCCGGACGAGTTCGGAGGAGAATATTATTCGCTTTATCCAGAAGGCACGATCCACGATTACGAAGGCGGCCCGTTCAATATAGGGCCCCGCAAATACAACCTGGACATCAACCGCAACTTCCCGGCGGATTGGAGCCCCACCCAGTCCGGTGCCGGCAGGTACCCCCTGTCAGAGCCGGAAACGCGGGCGATGGTGGACTTTATACTCGAACACAAAAATATTGCCACCCTGCAGGCTTACCACACTTTCGCCGGCATCATCCTGCGTCCGTCCTGCACCAGGCCCGATGCCAAAATGGACCAGATTGACCTGCGCGCCTTCGAGAGCATCGGAGAAAGGGGAACCGAGGTGACCCAATATCCAGTCAGGTCCGTGTATCACGGCTTCACCCGGGACCGCGGTCAACCGCGGCACGGGGTCTTCATCGACTGGGTCTACGAGCACCTTGGTGTGGTGGGTTACACCACCGAGCTGTGGGACAAACACAGCAAGGCAGGCATCGACCGCGAATACGGAAAGCCCCTGTCTGAGAAGCAGCGGCTGAAGCTTATCCAGTGGCACGATGAAGAGCAGCTGGATGCCTTTCGCGACTGGGAGAAGTTCGACCACCCGCAGCTGGGAGAAGTCGAAATCGGAGGGTTCGCTGTCAAGACCTTCCAGCAGAATACCCCCTTCAAGTACCTCAAAGAGGAATGCCGCACTAACACTCTGTTCAGTCTCCGGCAGGCCGCGGCAACTCCGCGGCTGTCCATAGATTCAGTCGAGGTCACAGACCAGACCTCCGGGCTGGTAAAAATCAGCGTGGACGTAAGGAATGAAGGATACCTGCCGACGAATGTGACCAATAAGGCTGTGGCTCAAGATGCAGTGAACCCGGTAGTTGCCGTCATATGCGGCGACGGAGTGAGGGTGCTTGACGGTGACAAAGAGCAGGAAATAGGGCACATAGACGGCTACATGAAGGCCAGACTGGGAATGACCCGCAGACCGGTGGACAACGCCAGCAGGGTCAGCTGGCTTGTCGACCCACAGGATGCAGACAAGATAACGGTTGAGGTCAAGTCAGATCGGGCCGGTACCGTTAAGACCTCGGTGAAGCTTTAGCGGCAGAATGAGTTGGAGCACGGCAGGTCACCTCAGCTGATTTGCCGTGCTCCTTTTGTTTTTCAGGATCAACCTTACTGCGGGTCGGGATACTGCTCGTCATCTGCGGCTTGTGGATCAATGCCCCCGTATTCAGCAAACCATCGGCTTATCCTGCTGATGCGGTCTGTCGCCCGCTTGGGCTTGCTTATGGCGTGATTTTCCCCTTGATATATCACCAGTTCGGTGGGGATCCCCCGTTTTTTCAGCGACATGTAGAGCTGCTCTGACTGGCTGAGGGGGCACCGCCAGTCCACCTCTCCGGCGGTGATAAGTAGCGGAGTCTGTATGTCAGCAGCGGCGCTGCTGGGTGACATCTGTCGGTATCCCTCTTCGTTGTGCCAGGGGACCCCCAGATCATCCTGCCACCACAGATGGCAATCGTCAGTTCCGAAGGCTGCCACGTAATCCCACATTCCGTGCTCACTGGCCGCCGCTCGGAACCGGTCAGTGTGCCCGACTGCCCAGTTGGTCATTATCCCGCCCTGAGAGAAACCTGTGCAGTACAATCTGTCCGGATCAGCCCAGCCCCGCTGCAGGAGGGCATCAACTCCAGACAGGACATCATCATGCTCACGAGGCCCCCATCTGCCCCGTATGACGGCAGAGAAATCCTCGCCATACGAGATGGACCCCCGGTAGTTGACCATCAGCACCATGTAACCCATTGACGCCCAATACTGCACATCAAACCTGAAACCCGGACTGTCGTACGACATGGGTCCTCCGTGGATCTTTACGATTAGAGGACAGGGCGAATCCCCTTCGCTGAACCCGTCGGGTACTGCAACCAGCCCCTCGACCTGCTGGCCATCTGAGTTGTCAAAGGTCACACGCCTGTAGCCGGCCGTTGACCTTTGAGAAAGGAGTTTTCGGTTCAGCGAAGTCAACCTGATTGGTTCAGCCCCTCCGGTCAGGGGCAGGTAATAGAGGTCGGTACTGGTCTGAGGCCGGTCCAATCCGAAGGCGATTCCCCCCTCCCCGCCGGAGATGCCCGCAAAGGATACCGAACAGCCGCGGTCTTCATCCTGTGGATACAGCCAGCTTGTCTCACCGTCTAACGAGACCCGCAGTATGCGGGTCTGACCGCGGTCGGCAGCCAGCGCGAGAATTTCCTCGCTTCCGCACCAGACTGGCCGACTCATGCCGATTACCGGTCGGTCCAGATCAGCTGTCAAGACTGCTGCGTCGCTACTGCGCCTGGGCACCGGGTAAACACGCGCCGCCTCGGCCGGGTCATCTGCGGCCCCATCCGGAACTACTCCCCCCAGACTGCTCCATCCTTCGCCGACGCAGTCGGTCAGGTCGCATACTGGTTCGGCGTCCGATACATCCACCACCATGAGATTGTTTTGCCGGTAGGCATTTTCCGGTTCAGGGCTGGACACAAAAGCAACGTGCTGCGAATCTGCGGACCAGCTTGGGGTGGAGACGTTCAGGTCGCCGAAGGTAAGCCGGCGCACCTGCTCACCACAGCAGCTGATGAGCCACAGGTCCGCCCTCCGGTTGTTGTCGGCATCTCCTGTACGGTTGGACACAAAGAGCACCCATTTTCCGTCAGGCGACCAGCGGGGCGATGTCTCATCACACGGTCCATCGGTCAGGCGGCGAACCTCTCTGCTGCCGACATCGGCGCAGAAAAGGTGTGTCCGCACTTCGTCAAGGTAACCCTGTCCGTCCCGTTTGTGTTGAGTTCTCCGGATTACCACCGGCCCCTTGTCCTCCTTCTCTCCCTCACCGCGGACACTTGCCAGGTAGTCCTTTTGATCTTCGCTGGGGTCACGACTCGCAAATGCAATTTGGCTGCCATCGGGAGACCAGTCAAATTCCTTGACGCCTTCGGGCCTGCTGGTCAGCTGTCTCGGTTCACCCCCCATTTTCAGGTCCATGATCCAGATCTGCGGCTTGGGTTCGGTGTTGGAGGAGTCCGATTCATCTTCGTCAACGTCTTTGGCAGCAACCTCGATCTCGTCTGCGCGCCGGGAAAGGAAGGCCAGGTATCTACCATCAGGAGACCAGGCCGGACTGGAGTCGTTCGTGTCTCCCCGGGTCAACCGGTGGGGTTGTGCACCGCCGTCAGTGAGGGCAATCCACAGGTTCTGATATTTATCATTTTCCTCTTTGCGAAAACCGGATACCACAAAAGCAACCCGGTCTCCGGATGGTGATACCGCTGGAGATGAAACGCTGTCTATCTGATACAGATCATCAAGAGAAAATCGTGTCATTTTTCGACTCCAATCTATCGGTTTTGTACCGTGCGCAGCATTCCCAAACCTGCGGGGTCTTCAGGTGTATAAGAAAGATTCTTGCTGCCTCCGAAAAAACCCTGCAATCTGGTACAACCTTTTGCAGTAAAATGAAGCAATCAGGCTCACAGGTCTCACAGCCCACAATGCCACCATCCATTTAAGTTATTGCCACCGTCATCGATAATCTAACTGTGGCGAAGTGTCATTTGAAGTTACCCGGCTGCACCGATACCTGCAGACATATTTGCAGTCATCATGACGGCACGAAAACGGGAAGTGATTGGAATGCGTCTGGCAAAGCTAAGCAACAAGCTTGAGGGAAAGGTTTTAGGCCACACGATATACGATCCATTCGGCAGGGTTCTTCTGCGCCGGGGCGTGCCCCTTACGGGACCCTATATCTCCAGATTAAAAAGAAGAGGATACTCCCAGGTATACGTCCAAAATGAGCTGGCGCCCGATCTCAAACTGCCGCAGGTTATCAGCGAAAACACCAGGGCGCAGGCAACGCGGATAACCAGAGATTTTGCCATATCTGCAGTTAACATTAACGATGAATCTGCCGACCTCTCACCAGTTCGTGAGACGGTGGAGACCATAATGGACTCACTGTGCAGCCATCCGGAGAACGTGGTCAATTTGACCTCAATCAAGACGATAGATGATTACACTTTCGAACACAGCGTGAACGTGTGCGCCATTTCATTGATCCTCACCCGGGAGATTACCGACAGAGAAGATATACTGGCCAGCGTGGGCACCGGTGCTCTGCTGCATGATATTGGGAAACTCAGCGTTCCTCTGCAGGTGCTTTTGAAGCCGGGGCCCCTGAGCTCCGATGAATACGAGCAGGTAAAACAGCACACTACCGCGGGCCATAACCTGTTGAAAAAGCTGCTCTCTGACCCCATCCCTTCCCAGCTGGCGCTGCGGCACCATGAAAGAATCGATGGAAAGGGGTATCCACACAGACTGCGGGGAAGCGAGATCGCCCCTTTAACCCGACTGGTGTCGGCGGCAGACGTCTTTGATGCAGTAACCAGCGACCGCGTCTACGGCGAGGCCATGAAGCCTCACCAGGCTATCGAACTCCTGCAATCAGCCGCGGGAAGCCAGCTTGATCCCAAGGCGGTAAAGCTGCTTAGCAGCTGTCTGGCCCACTATCCCGTCGGAACCATCCTTCGACTCAGCACCGGAGAGATCGCGGTCGTCTACGGACAGAATGACTGCTCCGCGGCACGTCCCCGCGTCCGGGTGGTCGTAGACGCAGAGGGAGAGATACTGGAGCAACCCGTACAGGTCGATCTGACGGAAAACTCCGATCTATCTGTTGATAAGGTGCTTGACGAGTATCCAAAAAGCGTCCGAGAGCAGATAGAGAAGAGGGCTTCCTCATCTTTGGGAGGTTGAATGCGTCAGTTCAACCAGTCCTGCAGATAGGTGGGGAGGTCTGGCAGCTGCTGGGTGGCAGGGGCCGACAGCTGAGATGCAGATGAACCCGTCCTCCCCTATACCTCCATCCCCATTACTCGGCCGCTATCAATACTCCCCTGGCATTACCCTGCGAGGTCATTATAATGCCCACGGTATCATCCTCGTCGATGCAATCAATCGTCACGTGTGCCGTCTCGCCATTTTCCAGCTGGCGGTGAATTACTGCGCTGTCTGTGAGAGTGATGGTGCGCCCCTCCCCGGACCCGTCGGCATCAAACTGATCTATGGACAGCGCCCCGCCGGAAACATCTACCGAAAGAACTACTCCCTCGATGAATTGCTCTCCCCTGCGGGGATCGCTCGGAGCAAGGGGGAGGTAGTCGTCCCGGGCCACCAGTGATTCATCTCTTTCGAGGGGTTCGGCGATGTAAGAACGACCTGCAAGGGTGTACTGCTTATGCCCGTCAACCAGCACTCTTACGCTGGTAACTCCCTCCAGTCCGGTGAGGGTGTTGACCAGCCCGGTAACTGCCAGCCCCTCATAGTCGATGTCCATATCCTGTACTGCCGCGCAAAAAGAAACATAGGCTGTGTCCTCGCTGACCTCAACCGCAACCTCCGTCGGTGGGAGAAAGGCTGCCAGAGCCCTCCACTCAGACAGCGCTGTCTGGGCGCTGGCTTCAGCTGCCTGTACCTGCTGTATTTCCAGCCAGAGACCCTCATCGTTGGGCAGATATATTTCAAGTTTTCCCTCTGAGGCTGGTTTCTCATAAGGATCTTCTGCCTCGTCCGCCGGCGGCTTCTGCTGGGGAGATTCGTCCTGCTGCGGTTCATCCGCAGGCTCCCCGCCCTCTTCAGACACCGCCACAGACAGCTCGAGGCAACCTGCCGCGACGGCCAGGGCAGCGATAGCTATGGCCAGAACCATGATCCTTTTCGTCATATCAATCACTCCTTTCGCACAAAAAAAAGTACCCCAAAGGTGTAACAGGAGTGTGTCAAATACAGCTACAAAACTGTGACAATGATGGACGATTGTGTCCCTCAGCCACCATCGTTCAGTCCTGCCAGTAGCCCGCCTTCCTCAGAGCCTTGCCGTCGAGGTAACCAAACTCGTCTCCCTGCCTTGCATCCATTCGGAGCATCTCATCGACAATCATCTGATGAATCTCCCGCCAGTGAAGGCCCCAGTTAACAAACAGGGTATCCTCCTTGGGCGCCCGACCCAGCAGTCTCTGGACGGCTATATCCGGAGAAAGATGACGAAGAAAAGCGATGACTCTCTGGACGTACTCCTCCACCGGAATGATGTCCACCTCGCCCCTCCGGAACGACTCAGCCATCGGCGCACGACGGTGTATGAAAAGGGCATGCAGCTTGACCGTATCTACCTTCAGTGCGGAAAGGATCTTGGCCGCCTCCACGCAGTCGGACAAATCGTCTCCCGGAAGGTTCAAAATCAGATGCGTACACACCTCAATGCCGTACTTGCCAGCCGTCAACACAGCGTCGATGAACTCGGCCAGCGTATGGCCACGCCTCTGCCGCTTAAGTGTACGGTGGTTGATCGTCTGCAGGCCGAATTCAAAGGTCAGGTTCACCTCATCTCCGAGCGACTGCAGAAGATGCACCAGCTCCTCTGCGCATCGGTCACTTACGCAGTCGGGCCGAGTGCCCAACGAAATCTCAACTACATCATCGACGGCACAGGCTTCCTCGATCAGTGGCTTGAGTCTGGTAGATGGCATGTATGTGTTGGAGAAACTCTGGAAATAAGCGATGAATTTCTCTGCCCCGTACCGGCGGGCAATGGAATCTTTGCTCTGCAGCAGCTGTTCTCTGACCCGCTGCGCAGATACTGCCTCTGCCTGCACATCCTCCCCACAAAACATACACCCCCCATTACCGTACAGGCCGTCCCGGTTTGGACAGCTGAGGGGCAGGTTGACGGTGAGCTTGTAGGTTTTGGTGCCGTATTTGCCCTTGAGATAACTTGAATAGCGAAAATAGCGCTCTTCAGACACCCCAACTCCCCCTTGTCTGGCGAAAAGAGTCACCTTCTACGAGAGTGTATCACACCCTCTGGGCCCTTAACACGTGAGGCGGAGTTTCTTTGACCCACATGGTGTGCGTCAAAATCCCCCCGCTCAGTCATGTGATTTCGCTAGTTTTGCAGCAGCTGATTTGCTTTGACTTCCTATTCTGTGTGCCATATACTCTTTCGTATCAGTTTGCGTTCGGGGTGG
>PUMD01000152.1 GCA_003551215.1 Clostridia bacterium
CACATATTTCCGATCCCATGCAGTTTCTGTTTGAGCTGACCAGCCGGGAGGTGGCAGCCAGGGAGGAGACCCGCAGGCAGAGACTCTATCAGAAAGCCAGATTCCCGGCAGTCAAAACCCTTGATGACTTCGACTTCGAGGTGCAGAAGTCGGTTGATGAGTCCCGAATAAGGCGGCTGGCCAGGCTGGACTTCATCGAGGAAAAGGAAAACGTGGTTCTCCTGGGGCCTCCAGGTGTGGGCAAGACCCATCTGGCCACCGCCCTGGGCGTCTGTGCTGTGGAAGAGGGCTATCAGGTGCGGTTCACCAGTGCCGAGGGGCTGGTTGATACTCTATACTCCTCGCTGGCGGACGGCACCTTCAAGAGAAGCTGGGCCGTTACGGAAAGCATGACCTTCTGATCATTGATGAGCTGGGATATCTCAACATGGACCGGACCGCTTCCAACCACTTCTTTCAGGTCGTCAATCAAGCCTACGAGAAGCAGTCACTGATCGTCACCAGCAACCGTCCCTTTCAGGAATGGGCAGGCCTTTTCGACGATGCAGTGGTGGTCTCAGCCATACTGGACCGACTCGGGTGAAGGCCTCCACCTGACACCTGACACTATCGCTATCAACCAGGTGGGAAAACTAAATGGCCGAAACCGAGTGCGCTTAAAGGGCTCTTGACACAGAGGGACGTGGCCGGAGGAGCTTCTGGATATGTTCGGCCTCAAAGATAGGCGCCACGACAGAAAGTGGCCACATTTCTCAAGGGATATGATGCAGCGGCTCCTTTTTTCTTTATCTATGTGGAGCCCAGCCCAGCAGAGTTCTTACCGGCTTGTATACCGAGCCCGCATCTGAGCTACGTGGCGGCGCACGGTGCGTACAGAACCTTCGTAGGGTTGCTCGGGCAGCAGATGTTCTTTGGCTCCCTTTAGTGTCTCATGCCCGGAGATTTCGCGGTACAATCGAGTTGCGGTCAGCTGAGGGTAGTCTTCGAGCCGACTTCTGATGTATGGTCTGTAGGGGTCAATGATCGAGCTTCTCCGCTTCCGCTTCTTGGCAGCATTCGGATTCTTCAGGTACTTACGGACTGTCTTTCTATTCAGTCCCAGTCGTCTGCCTATGGCGGTCTTGTCCAGACCCTGCTTGGCCAGAAATTTTATCTCAGCCACGGTTTTCGGACCTACTTTCACTGTGGATTCTCTCCTCTCAGGTGTTTTTTTCGAACGTACCAGACTTGCCAGGTAAAGAACGCTTTCCCTTATCCCCAACGGGTAATTCAAATGTCCGAAACAGTGAATTTTATTTGTCCATCCTTATGGGTAGTTTAGATTGGCCGTCTGAAAATGTCTACTCCTCTGAGGAGTCATCTTGGAAGTTGCTCTCTGGGTTCATACCAAATCGAGTGATTCCATAAAGCCTGTAACGCTTCTGATTTTGTCCGCCTCCAGAGTCCAGCCCAGCTCCTCAGCGTGTTCTTCGATCGCCGGCACGCTCAGAGGCGTCTTGCTTCGGCTAAAGATAAAATGGATTTTAGCGGCTGCAGAAATATCCATGGTGCTTTTCCAAATATCGTGTTCTGCTATCTCCTCAATCACGTCATTGATGTCTTGGAACAAGGATTTCTCATCGTTCAAAATCACTCCAAGGACCTCGTTCCCATCGTCAGTTAATGAATACGAGAAACGTGTTAGACCGTTGACAAGTCTTTCGGATGATTCCTCCACAAACCCCAAAGCGCTCAAGCTCGACAGTTCAGCCGCAACGAGTTGAGAGTACGGACCATAGTAATGAGGTCTAAAGGAACGCTGCAATCCTTTATCTGCAGTCTTTACTGCGACAAAATAGATGAGTTTTTGAAGAATAGTGCGCCCCGGCACCGTCTGGCTGGGTAAAGCGTTTACGATGGCCAAAATACGATCCTGAACATCCATAACACTACCTCCTATTCGACTGCAATGGTGTTTGATATAATCGCCGTACTTTGGGTCTCAAATCAGACGAAAATCTGTTCGTTTCTTCTACAGCAAAAGTGACAACTCACATACTCGTCGGGCGCATGCTTCCCTTCGGTGATTCTCAATTCCTTGACCGTTACCGAACATATGTTTGCCTCCTTGAACTTAATATAGGCTTGTCGCTCGATTTCTGCAAGCAGTGCTCAATTCTTTCAAGTGCCTTGATATGGTTTACCTACCGAACGATGATGCCTATTTTGCAGCAGAGTTTAGGCTGTGGAGTTGCTCTGAAGCAGGGGGCTATTTCATCGAAGCGGTGGTTAAGCTCCGGGCGACTTGCGAGCCCTAGGTGTTCGGTGATTCACCCGGACGCTCCTATGCACGAAGGGTCATCTCGAGGTGAAGGCAATGGCACAGATCGGTTTGGCTCAAACACTGGTTCCCTCCCAATTTTTCAGCCGATGTGGTGCATTTATGACCACCTTTTAAAGAACTGTTACAAAGCAGCTGAAAACATTGATCATTTCCGGATCCACTGGGTAATATGATTGGTGGATGCGACGGAGCATTAGGCAGTGCTGGATCGTTGTAACCGTCTTGTAAATTAACTGCAGCAGGAAGTCAACGTCCAAGCAGGGAAATTGACAAGTGGCAAGCGATGAGAAGTTGAGCCGATAACTGCCATTATCGCGACTCGAAGGCAGCTTGAGCTGTCTTCAGCTTGTCTTAAGAGGGCAAAACACTTTGACGGCGGGCTTCTGGGGAGCACCACAGAGTACTCTCCGGGGGCGCGTCGCCAAAGGCGGCGCGGCACTAATAACTTACCTTCAGAAAGGGAGGGAAAAAATAGTGAACCCAGTTAGATTCAAAGGACTGGCAATTGCAGTTGCGCTGGCGATGGTCCTATCAGTGTTCGCACCGATGGGAGCTGGCACGGCTGAGGCTGCCGATGCACTGGACGTATCCGAGTTCTTCACGGATGCTGACCTGTGGGAAGGCGAATTCTACCACGATGCGGCCTATTTCCTGGGGCACTCCGGTATCTTCATCGGAGATGACATGGGCAACCTGCTTCCGGATGATGGCTTCACCCGTGCCCAGATGGCTGCTGTGCTCACCCGTATGACCAAACAGGGGCGTCTGGCCGACCGGCTGAGCATGGACTCCACGAGCTTCGTGGACGACGACGAGATTCCCACATGGGCCCGAGGCTACATGGTGCTGGCGGAAGCCCGAGATTGGTTCGAAGGTTATCCGGATGGCACAGTACGGCCCAACGAACACCTGACCTTCGCAGAAATCGCTGCTCTGCTGTCCAGGGTATCTGACAACGACCACCTGATGGTCGGACCCTGGCCGACAAACGCAATGATTGCCGG
>PUMD01000077.1 GCA_003551215.1 Clostridia bacterium
CAATGTCAACCCGGCCGATGGTCCTGACCAGCATGTCCGCATCCATTCCCACCAGACACAGGTGGCGGACCCTTGCAGCCTCCATCGCTCCTTCGAAGGCGCTGGAGTACAAAAGCCACTGATTGTTCAACTCTATCCACACGTCGCTGTTCGCCAGCGCCGGGGTCAGCGCATCAAGCGGCAGATCGGGATCTCCCGCCTTGCCCACCCCGCGGGCAGCTGGATTGCTGAACACAAAGGGCTTGCCGCCTACCGCCTCGGCGGCCCCCGCCATGGCGTTGGCAACATCGGCATCTGATTCCGTATCCATGGTCACAGCTACTACTTCTCCCGGCTTTACCTTCACCAACTCTTCCATCACTTTCTTCGCCGCTCCGTGAATCTCCATCCAGTACATTTAACTGACCCCTTTCGACTGCTTTGGAGGCTTTGCTGCGGCAAATCCGCTTTGCTATAATATCGATGAAGCAAATCACCCAAAGACGATTGCTTCACTCTTTGACTTCGCGAGTGAAGCATGCTTTCCTGCTAGCACAATCTACTAAGTTGCGGGCATGTATATGGACGATCTGCACAAACCATAGGAACCAAATGGGGCAGAATCAAATCAGCCGGACCCAGTCAGCGAAGTTCTAACGGTTGGCTTTGTCGACGAAGAAAGGAAAGAGGAGAATATGTCCTTTCCCGCCTCTGCAGAAGACATGAGCCTTCACGAAATGGTAGAACAGCTGAGCATCATAATAGGAGCGCCGGTGACGGTGGAAAGCAACAAGTTCGAGCTCATAGCCTACAGCTCGCACGGCCGTACAGTGGATCCTCCGCGACTGCTGACAATTCTTACCCGAAGAGTACCGAGGGACGTTATTCAAAAGCTCAAGCAGGCAGGCATCTACGATGAGTTGGCCCGCAGCGAGGAACCTATGTCGATCCCGTCCTTTGAGGATATAGAGCTTTCCCCCAGAGTGGCGACCCCGGTCAGGGCAGGCGACGAGATTTTGGGCTACATATGGGTGTATACCTCCTTCGACGAGCTGGAAACCGGTCATCTACATACCCTCAGCCGGGCGGCTGAATTAATAGCCTCCCGACTGAAGATGAAACAGTCGACCCGGCGCGAGCAGGAGATCGTAGACGAAGTCATCGCAGAAATATTGACCTCAGAGCCCGAGGAAGACAACGGCTTACGCGAGGCTGATTTTCAGTTTACCCTGCCCATGCCCGCACGCGTTGCGCTGATAGATCTGAGCCCCAAGGATGCAGAAACTACAGAAATGCCGCCCGCAGAATACGAGCCAGCGACGGTTCTACCGGTCATCAGAAGCTGGTTCAATGAGATCAACTGGCCAAACCTCAGCGGGCTGGTGCACAACAGGGTTGTATCCATCTGCTACGGAGGAGATGCCCACGCAAACAGAAGAGAACTCAAGCAGAGCCTGACTGCCCTGCGAAACACCCTATCAGTTGACCGCAAAGACTGCCGGGCAGTGGTGGCGGTATCGTCGCTGGTCACGGAGGCGAAAAAGCTGCCTCAGGCCTACACTGAAGCGCGTCATTCGCTGGTTCTGGGACGGGCGTTTTGGAACGACCCGCCTGTAGTTTTGTACGAGGAGCTGGGGGTCCTGCGCCTTTTTCCTATTGCCTTCGATCAGGACCTTACCCCGATGTTCAACCATCCCGCCACAAGTCAGCTGGGCAAGTACGACCAGGAGCACGAGACCGATCTGGTATATACTCTGGAGACATACCTGGACTGCAACATGAACCAGCAAAAGGCAGCAGAGAAGCTCAACGTGCATCGTAACACCCTGCGATACCGACTCGCACGAATACAGGAGATTACGGGGCTCGACCTGGAAGATCCGTATCAGCAGCTGGCAGTACATCTTGCTTGCAAGGCCCTCAAGTTTCAGAAAAGCTATCGGGATATGCACTGAGCAGGGCGCCCCCTGCAGGAGGGCGTTATAGGCGGCACCTGCCGCCACTGGTCGCTTAATTGAGTGATTGCCTGATAGGCCAGCCTAACGTCCGCCTGCCTCACCAACGGCCAGCTGTGTTTTCCGCCGGAGAGTGCGCAGGGCCTCCAGCGACTCCTGACAGAGGAATCTCTCGCCCCTTCTTTCCATCAGCTGCGAAAACCGAAAAATAAAGACAAAGGGGTCTGCTGCCACCTCTACGATCAGCTCCCGCCCACACGACTCCATCATCTTCTGCGCCATGTAAAATCCAACCGGATGACCGCTCTGCAGAAGCCTGCTCCGCAGCTTCTCTCCAGCCTGCTGCCAGTCCAGCTGGCCTGTGTGAACGGCAGCGAGGATCTCATCCATCATGGTCAAATAAGCGGGGGCCTTATGCACCTCCTCTGCAAAGTCAGCCACCACTGGGTGCCCGGCTGCCATGAGGGACGGTTTATCTATCAGGTCTGCGACCCCTTCGGCGTTTATCTGCTCCAAAACCCACAGCACATCCTGCAGCTGAGCCCCTGCTGCATCCGGATCGAAAGCGCGGATGGGTTCCCTGTAATAATGGTGAAACTCGTGGGCCAAAAATGCGGTCATGAAATCCTGCAGCCTGGCAGAGGCCAGCACATCAATCACCACCGGCGTGTAACCGCGGGCGTCGCAGGCAAATATGACAAACGAAACCGGAGGCTCACCATCTACGATACCGTCGGGCAAAAGAGGCAGGCACCTGTCGACGGCCTGCTGGAGAATCCCCCCATCCGAGGCCAAAGCCGCCTGCTGCCTGCGCACCCGACCGGGAAACCTCCTCACTTTCTGGTAATGCTGCAGGTAGGGGTCGCTTTCTTCCTCAAGCACAGCCAAAAGGTGCTCCCGCAGGGACGGCTTGAAGGCCAGGCGGAACTTCTCAATGAAAAACTCCTCTTCGAATTCTGATTCGGTCAGGGCTGCGTAACCGGGAGTGGCAAAAAGGGCCTCCCATTCGGCCGGGTCCGGCTCACGGTCTGACCACAGGGTGGCAAACAGATGCCAAAAGTGATGCATGCCGGAAAAATCTACTCCACCGCCCTCCTCGCCCAGCCGCCGGACAAAATCCGCCCTGTCGATGCACATGAATCGGCCCATCATCCACCGGAAACCCACCGCTGCGAAAGCCGCCTTCACCGCCGTGCTGTCGTCAGGCAGCAAAGCGGTGCATCGCACAGCACCTCCCGGCACAAACACCACCCTCTGCAGAAGGCACCTGAGCACTTCGGCAAGGTCGACTGCCTTCAGGGCATCATCTTCCAGCTGCAGCCGCAGAAACGCAGCTGCAGGGTGCGGCTTTGATCTGTCAGCGGCAGTGACTCCCGCAGCTCCCACGGTTCTGTCTCCCGCCTTGATGCTGTATTGGTAGGTACTCATCTGATCTGAGTTGTACGGATGCGGAACCGGACCGGGCAATGCATGCTCCCCATTATAAAAGATACGCTTCAGCGATATCTTATCAACCCCTGGCATATCATTTCCTCCCCCGGATCCAATGACGTCTCTTCGCGTATGCAACCGCCCGATCGCTGCTGGTTGAAACTCCTGTCAACGGGCCCAGTCACTAATCTGCACAAAACCCGCAGATCGCAGTCCTTCGACTATGATATTTACCGCGTCTCCGGGCACTTCAACTCCGAACTCACAGGAGATGAAATGGGCTATTTCTCCGGTAGTCCTGCTGCCGTCAATGAGGTTCCAGGTCTCATCGACCACGATGCGGGGAAAATAGCTGGCAAACCTGCGGTCGAGCAACCGCCCGGTAACCTCCAGCTGCTGCTGGTAATCAAGGCCGGCCCACCTGGGCGGTCGGTCCCGCTGAGTCTTGTGGGGCACGACGTCAAAGCAATCATCCACCAACGGCTCTCTATCTCCCCCGGGAAGCTGATCGACCTGCTGCTGCAGTGCATCATATATTTCGCCATGCAGGGAGCTCAGCAGGGGCTCGAGGTCATCGGGTTCACCGTCGGCGCTCAGCTGACGGACAGTCCTGAGGTTTCTGGCGCCCCTGTCGGCGATAAAATGCAGATCCTTTATCGCGCTGAAGCCTTCCTCATCGCCGTTTGCCTCGGCAGCCACTGCGGCCATGCGCAGACGGGTGCGGGAAGCGATCATCCGGGCGATGGCCCGTGCCTCCGTCTCTCCCGCACTCCCCAGCTGGACCGCCGCTGCCGCCGAGAGCAGACCGGCGCGCCTCAAAACGGCAGGATCGATCTTGTCTGCTGTCAGCAGCTGGCTGTGGAAATAGCGGTCCGGCCAGGACATTATGAGGGGAGCCGCGATCCCCTCGGAGGCAAAGCGGGTATTGTCGCTCCAGGGAGTGTAAGGGTAGTCGGTGAATCTGACCATGGGCAGCTGCCGGAGGTCCTCAACTGCGGGGCCGGCGGCCTCACCCGGAATCATCCGCATAAGGTGAAGAAGGTAATCGTTGACGAAGCCTGCAACTGAATCGGGACTGCGGCAAAGAAGCAGGCTTGAGCCGGTAGAGCTCTGATCGTGTCCGGCGCTGCAGTAGGTCATGGCCATCAGCACATCATCTGTGCTGTCTGCGTGCTGCTTTATCCAGTTTCTGCTGCCTTCTCCCTCGCAGCATATGAGAAACCGCAGAGTGCGGCCGGGCCTTTCAATCAGTTTTTTGTCTATCAGAGTCTTGAGCGTACGGGACAGCTCAACCAGCAGTCCAACTCCCTCCGCGCAGTTCGCCCCCGGTTTGATCCCGGAAGTATGAGCGCAGAAAAGCAGGGATTCCTCCGGACGTTCGCTTCCCCTTATGATTCCCTCAACGTTGCGAACAGTACTGCTGAAAGTCCGGGCATCCACCGAGGCTCTGACCCTGACTTCCTCGTGCTCATCAAGCAGGTCCCTGAGCTTCTGCGAGGCCGCATGTGAAATGCTGAATGCCCACATGGGGTGTTCTTTTGGCACCCGCAGGCGCAGAAGCTGAACCGCCTGGGGTACCAGCCGGGGAGTACGGACGCCGGGAGTCTGATAAAGCAGGTAATCGGTGATAATGCCCCGGGCACCGTGTTTCGCCGCCACCGCAGCGGCCTGCCGCCAGGCTGCCCGGCTCTGAGTACCCCGGATAAACACCGCCCTGTTTTCAACATCAAGACCACGGTAATGCTCGTCGGTGTCGCCTCTGCCCACGTCAACCACCCGCAGCAGCTCGCCTCCCTTGTCGGTTGAATCCGACCACCAGGCCAAACACGCAGCAGCAGAATGAAAGTCGGTGAGATGCACCCGGTTGGGGCTTTCCACTGCCAGTCTGCCTCCCTGTGGTTCCCAGGCATCCTCTATCGGATATTCCTGCACATCACAGGCATCCAGCTGAGCATCCTCCAAAGCACGCTGGGCGATATCTGTGGCTGCGTGATAGCCCGATGAACCGGGTGAGCGGTAGTATGCGGTGAGCCTGGCTGCCAGGTCCTTTGCTCTTTCGGGCTGAAAATGCTGATCAACCAGCTCAAATATCTGCTTTGTGGCCTTCATCCGTCCTCATCCTCTCTGAGTGGGTATGCAGCTGAAGCAGCCAATTTCTCGGTTTGAACCGACAATCCAGGGCAATTCACCGCCGGATACCCGATAGCTGATCAGAGACCGCAGCCAGCTGCGGTGCTCTGCCCTTACTGAACGCCAAGCACCCGACCTATATCGCTTCTGTGACCAGCAGCTGCCTCATCCGGCAGCGCGGCCTCGACATGGGGTGCAGGGGTCACCCGTGTCCCCTTTTGAATAACCATTTTGACCTGCCGCAGGTTGGCTATGTCAGACAGAGGATTTCCGCCCACCACCAGCAGGTCAGCGGACTTCCCCTGGCGAATAGAACCCGTGATCTCGTCTACGCCCAGTACTGAAGCGGCAGTGGAGGTGGCGCTCAACAGTGCCTGCTGGGGGCTCATTCCCGCATGGACAAATAATTCCAGCCCAACGACGTAATCTCCAAAGGTCCTGATGGCGTCAGTACCTGCTGCAACTGTAACCCCGGCTTCCAGCATCCGGCTGAGGTTTTCCAGCTTGCGTCGGAGCTTGTATCGGGCGGCGCGAATCCTCTCCTCTGAACCGCCGGCCCTCCGGTACCGGCTGAGTGCCCTGTATGCTGTCTGGATGGTGGGGCAGTAGCTGAGCCCCTTTTCCACCATCATCTCAACCAGCTCCGGGCAGTAGGTCCGCGTACCATCCGGCTCCTGAAAACCGGCATGCTCTATGGTGTCCACTCCCGCCTGGACTGCCCGCCGGACTGACCCGGTGGCCTCGCAGTGAGCAGAACACTTCAACCCGCGGGCGTGGGCCTCTTGCACCAGCGCCTGCATCTCCCGCAGGGTGAAAGAGGGACGCCGGGGGTCGGTTCCCGCGGTACCTCCTCCGCTTGCCATTATCTTGATGAAATCCGCTTTATCCCTGTGCAGCTGGCGTACAGCCCTTCTTACACCATCTGCTCCGTCGGCTTCCTGATTGCACCACCAGAAATGACCACCGGTAATGGTGATGGGGCGTCCGCAGGCCAGAACGCGCGGTCCGCTGACGTAACCGCGGGAGATGCCCTCCTTCAGCGACAGAGAAATGGCGTCCACTGCCCCGCTGTCCCGCAGGGTGGTGACTCCGACGGCCTGATGAATCTGGGCATTTTTCACCGCTCGCAGCAGGGCCATATCCTCCCCGTTGCTCTGACTCCGCAGCTCGCGAATATAGTCGTCATATCCGCTGTATCCCTGTCCTCCGAACATCAGGTGGGTATGAGCATCTATCAGCCCGGGGATGATCCACTGATCCGCAAAATCCAGGTGCGTACCCTCCCGGGCAACGCCCACGTCTTCTTTTCTCCCCACCGCAGCTATTTGGCCATTTTCCACACGTACTCTGCCGCGGTGAAACACTTTATCCCCTTCTGCAGTCCATACCTGCCCGTCAAGGCTGAGGCTGCTTTCGTCCATACATTTACCTCCCCATCGCTGGTGAATAATCCGCCTTGATGCCGCGAGGTTAGCTGAGCACCGGGCCGCGGCAGCATCAGCCGCGGTCCACATTCCCTTCATTTATCCGGGGGAGCAGCTCGGCGTATCCCTGCTTGTGCATCTCCGCCAGCGGGATAAACCGCAGGGCAGCGCTGTTGATACAGTACCTGCGACCTCCCTGCTCGGGCGGACCGTCATTGAACACGTGGCCCAGATGGGAATCCCCCGCGCTGCTGCGCACCTCAGTCCGACGCATGCCATGTTTGGTGTCGGTGTGATATGTCACCGCATCCTGGTTCACCGGACGGGTGAGGCTGGGCCATCCGCACTGGCAGTAGTATTTGTCGGTGGAGGTAAACAGGGGCTGGCCGGTCACCACGTCCACGTACAGACCGGGCTCGAAATGGTCGTAATACCGGTTTTTGTGCGGGGGCTCGGTCCTCCCCATCTGCGTCACGGCATACTCCATGTCGGTAAGCATCTGACGCACCGCGGCATCATCCGGACGCTGATAGAGGCTCGAGTCTTTCTGGTCAGGAGCCTGCTCCCTCAGCGGTGACAGGTCTACATGACAGTACCCACCGGGATTTTTCTCCAGGTAATTTTGATGATACTCTTCGGCTGGATGAAAACCAGACAGCGGCTCAACCTCGGTGACCACAGGCCGGTCGTATTCCTGCTGAATCTCGGATATCACCTGCTCGATCACCGGCAGGTCGCCTTCATCCCGGTAGTAGATGCCGGTACGGTATTGCGACCCCACATCGTTTCCCTGTCGGTTTTTGACTGTCGGATCGATTATGGCGAAAAAATGCTCCCGCAGCAGCTGTTCGAGGCTTATCCTCTCCGGATCATAGCGCACATGCGCAGTCTCGGCGTGACCGGTGTTGCGGTAAAGGACATCTTCATAGCTAGGAGCATCGGTGCGACCGTTGGCATAGCCTACGGTGCCCTCTGCCACACCCAGAACCCGGGAAAGATAGGCGTCCACCCCCCAAAAGCAACCCCCGGCCAGCCATATATCGCGAAGGTCGCTGCCCTCATAATCGACCTCCAGGTTGGGATTCGGCGGTAGCGGACTGGCTATTCCCTGCGGCATTCCCTGCCACTCCCTTTCATGAAAGATATCCAGCACGTCTACAGCCTCGTGCCGGCTGCTGATCAGCAGCACAACCAATATTATGAGCGTCAATGAGACCACAATGCTGCGGTGCATGAGAATCACCGCCTCCTCAGCTGAGACAACAGGTTCGGCCCCGATTATCGGTCGTGAAGTCAAGCTTACTCGCTGTGGACGCCCGGAGCAACGACCTTAGGCGGAACCCTCGTCGGAAAGCCGGCAAGCAAGTCGGTCCGGTGAAGCCGGAGGAAACCACGGGTCTGCCGCTTCATTCTGCGGGCTCTTTTCTGCACCTGCTGCATCAGACTAAGCCTGAATCAGCCAGACATGCAGCGACCTTATGCATCGGCTGGACTGTAGTTATGTTTCACTCTCATCAGGTCGTTTTCCTGCCCGAAGGGAAAATGACGATGGTGGAGCAGGCTGCATCTTTGGACAGGATACCCGCAGGGGCGGTCACGCATGATAGAATACCTGTTAAGTGCAAGGAGGTAGATGCTGTGGCACGAAGCCGCAAACCCTGCCCGAGGTGTGGTCACAGACAGTGTGAAGCAATAAGCTGGTGGCTGGTGCTGCTGGCCGGCCTGGCGGTGAGGGCATGCTCTGCGGTGCTTTTGCTATTGGGCCTCTCGCTTGCCGGAATGATGGGAATCATAACAGGCATTTTGCTGTCCCTGGGAGGGCTGGCTGGTCTCGTCAATCAGTACTCTATCCTCGGGACCCCGGTGCAGATTGTGTGCTGCGATCGCTGCAACAAGCTATGGCTTGCTGAGATAACATCGTAAGCGCAGACGATACTTTCCTCCGGAGGCGCGCTGCATCTTCCCGGGCCTGCTTTGCTTCGGCGCTTTCCATACATATACCACCGGGTGCTCATGGTGGTGGGCCGAGGAAAGGCAGGGCCAACCGCCCGGGTGGATCATACACCTGTATCCCTGTTCGGATAATCAATCTTATCAGACATAAAGGGTGCGGCGGCCCCAGGCTCAGCAGTCAGTTCGGACCCGCCACCTCAAGCCGCCGTCACCCCTCAGTGCTACCGTCATTCAGAGGCTGCGCAACGCACCGTGCCGAAAGGAGGATCCTACTTCTTCGGCCTGGCGGCAAAAGCGGCTCCGGGTTGAGTGATCAACACCTCTGATACCCGTTTTTCTTCCAGCTTGAACTCCAGGCTGAAGCCGGGCACGTCTTCGGCCTCAAAAGTGGTGTCGTCAACCGGGTAGACCTCTACCGGGCGCTGACCCGGCACCGTCACCACCAGCCCATCACCCCGGTGTGAGACAGTGAACGTCGCCTCGGCGGACTCCACCTCGTACTCACCGGCATAGCTTCTCAGTACCTCTTCTGATAGGCACACCGTCTCTGCAACGCGGTTGAAGACCGCCGGCTTCACCCCTTCCTCGAAACCGAAAGGCATGGAAAAGCTGGCGATGCTTCCGTCGTTTCTGTCCGTCTCGAAGTCCGCCAGCACTGTATATTTGTCGCACCACAGGTCTATCTCGGCGGCGAAAGCATCGTAGTGGTGGTGACGCAAGTCGATGTTCAGCAGCCCGTACTGAGCCTTGAGACCATCCTCATTCACTTCCACGGTCAGGGTGCCCAGGCCGGGATGCTCGTAGCGGCCCGCATAGTCCTGCAGCGCGTGGGAGGGCTCAGTATCCTCCCTGGCGCTCTGCTGCAGATGCTCGGTTCCTTTCTTCATTGATTCTCTGGCTGACTGCACGCTTTTTTGGATCCGTTGGCTCCAGTCGGCGGGCTTTATGCCCAGAAACCGATCGTATATGTAGCGGGATATGGCGTCAGGAAGCCAGTCCTGGCTCATGTTGGACAGCACGACCACTCCCAGGCCCTCCTCCGGCATGAAGGACACCGATGAGGTGAAGCCGACGGTATTGCCCCCGTGGTGAACCAGCGGTCTGCCGCGGTACGACTCGATGAACCAGCCCAGCCCGTAAGAGCGGAACTTTATCTCGGGATGCCGGGAATCCTGCGGCATGACCATCTGGGGTGACTGCATCTGCCCGAGGGACTCGGCAGAAATCAGCCTCTCGCCGTCGAATTCTCCCTCGTTCAGGTTCAAAAGGAGCCAGTTGGCCATTTCATCGACAGTAGAATTTATGCTGCCGGCGGGGCCGGTGGCTCCTATCTCGACCCAGGGGAGCTTTACTATCTCTTCATCCCTGCGGCCGTGCGGGGCGGCATAGTTATCCGACTTCCGCGAGTCGGCGAGGCGGAAGGTGCTGCTTTTCATGCCCAGCGGTCGCAGTATTCGTTCGCTGGTGAATTCCTCCCAGGTGGAGCCGGTCACCTGCTCGATTACATACCCCATGGCTGTGTACATATGGTTCTGATACTGCCAGGTACTCCTGAAATCCTGATTGGCTATCAAATGCTGCACGCAGTCGACGAAATCCTTCCGCTGAAGCTCCGGGTTGAAAAGCGAAAAATCATATCTGGGCAGGCCCGACCGGTGGCAGGCCATATCCCGCAGGGTAAGCCGCTCACCGGCGAAGGAATCACGCAGCCTGAAGTCCGGCAGGTAGCTGCGCACCGGCTCATCCCAGTCCAGCTCACCGTCCTCAACCAGCATGGCCACGGCGGTGGCGGTAAATGACTTGGTGGAGGAGCCGATGGCCGAAAGGGTCTGCGGGGTAACCTCAGCATCTTCTTTCAGCGTGCGGTGACCGAATCCCCGGGACCATATCTTCTCGCCGTCTCTGACAATGGCCACAGCCAACCCGGGGACGCCAAGCTGGCAGCGTTGGTCTTCGATATAATCGGAAATGTCCTGCAGGAGTTGTGTGTTGGTCAATTTGCTTCCCCCTCTTCAGAAAATCAACAGTTCAGCGGCAGAGCCTTGTGAAATCTTGACCGCTACTACGACGTTGTCTTCTCATAAGCCGATACAAACGACAAAACAGATACGAAGGCCCGGTTCCCCTGCTGCTTCGAATATCCGATACTGCTTTCGGCCCGGGTCATCTGACCGGTCATTGCGCCGGTTTGGCTCCTTACTGCTCGGCAACAGAACGATTCACTCCCCGCTTTGGACGCGGTCATGCACCACCGCATTCCCTCATCCGATCTATCTGTCGGGAGAAATGACCTTCGATACGGCAGCACTCAACCTGGCTGCCAGCAAAAGGGGCACAAAGCCGATATGCAGACTGAGCAGTCCCGGAATCTGACCTTTGTCTCTTGCAGAAAATCAGTCTGATAGTCTCCTTTGCTTACTGTGCAGTGCAACGAAGGCTGCAAAGTTGCCCGTCTTCGAAAGTCCTGTCAGAAACGAGAGAAATTGCCCCAGGAGACGAGCATGTCTGCTGTCTAAAATGCGACCGTTATTCACCGGGAAGAAGGCTTATGAACACCTCCACCAGGTGGGGGTCGAACTGGGTTCCCGCACACCTCCGCAGTTCGGAGACAGCCTCCTGTTGTCGGAGTGCGTCCCTGTACGGTCTCCCGCTGGTCATAACATCGTAGGCATCTGCTATCGCGATAATGCGGGAGCGAAGGGGTATATCCTCGGCCTGCAGGCCATCGGGATAACCGCACCCGTCCCAGCGCTCATGATGGTGCAGGATGTCTTTTGCCACCTCGTGAAAATCCTCTGTCTTTCTGGCGATGCGGTAACCAATTTCGCAATGAGACCGAACCAGCTCACACTCCCTGTCTGTAAGAGGGGCAGGCTTTTTGAGCACTTTTTCGGGCACACTGATCTTACCGATATCGTGCAGAGCCACGGCCAGCTTCAGCTTCTCTATCTCCGACGAATCCAACTCTATGGCGCGAGCAACCCTCACAGCCGCTGTCTGCATGCGTCGGACGTGCTGCTCCGTCTCGTGACTCTTTACCCGCAGAGTCTTCATCATTCCGGACAATATCCTGTCCTGGCTGCTGCCCCTTGATAATTTGTCCCGGTACATGCGGTTTTCTGCCTCTCCTATCACCATCTCTATATCCTCATCGGGGCTGATTCTGGTGGCCCATCCCAGGGCCATGGACAAAGGCAGCCCCAGTTCACCGATCTGCGTCGCACCGGCAGCCTTTTCAATGCGCCGGAGGATTTTGACTACATCGTCCTGCGAGGTGTCAGGGAGCAAGATGACGAACTCATCACCACCCCAGCGGGCAGCCAGATCCTGCCTGCGGCAGGACTGCCGGATCGTCTCGGCAGCAGCCTGCAGCGCTCTATCGCCGCAGGCATGCCCAAGCGAATCGTTGATGAACTTCAGACCGTTGAGGTCGGCCACAATGATGCTCAGAGGGAGCCTGAGCTCCGCCCCGTCTGCCTGTATCTGCTGCTGGGCGTAGGCGCGGTTGTACAGACCGGTCAGCTCATCGTGAAAGCTGAGATAGTGTATCTGCTGCTCCAGTCTTTTCCGCTCGGTTATGTCCCTGATCAAGGCCAGAACATCTCCGTCAGATACCGGGAGAATTTGCGCCTCAAACCACAACCCGTTGTCGGGTGTGGGAAGGGTGTATTCGATGGTCTGCAGCCCACCTGTATCCAGGCTGGCTTCGATGGCATCGATGAACCTTTTCCCCTCTTCTTTTGGCAGAACTTCGCCGACCTTTTTCCCCACCAGCTCGTGTTTGGGCAGATAAAGCCTGTCCTCAGACGAGGTTATGACGTCCAGATATGTACCTTTGCGGCTGAACCGCAGGATACTGTGGTCAGAGGCTTCTGCGAAAGCCTGCAGCACCTTAACGTCAGGAATAAGCTCGACTATCGACTGCTTGTATTCCTGATCTACCAGGAGCCTTTCGGAC
Organism: Clostridia bacterium; assembly: GCA_003551215.1. Classification (GTDB taxonomy): domain Bacteria; phylum Bacillota; class Sulfobacillia; order SLMV01; family SLMV01; genus PUMD01. The sequence continues at coordinate 12,831 of PUMD01000077.1, forward strand.
AGTAGGTACTGGTCACTCTCATCTGAAAGTACGATCACGGCCCGCCTGATGCCATCATCACCCGAACCTATGAGCGAGGCGCTGACGGTTGTGAGGCGTCGGCAGCCGTCTCTTGAGGCCACAATACCCAGCTCTGGATGCTCAGGGGTACCGCTCGACTGCAAAAGCCTATCTAACCAGGATCCGCTGCCACCGTCATCTTCAGGGCTATCGATGCGCAGAACCGACTCAAGCAAGCGCCCCTCCCCCTCCTGCGCCCGCCATCCCGTCAGCTGCTCGGCATGATCGTTCATCCTGCTGATCCGCCCCTCCTCATCGGTGACGATGACCCCGGCATCGATACACCCCAAAAGGGCAGAAAGCTCTTCCTCGGTGCTCCGCAGCGTTTTGCCCGTCAGTCTGTGCTCCAATCCCTTCTCGAGTATCCGGGCAGCGGTGGCGAAAAACTTCTCTCCACCAGCGGAAGAAACATCCTCCGAGGACCCTTCCAGATAAACCTGCAGCTCACCGCGGTATTCTCCGTCAACTACCAGGATTGACTGCAGCCTGCATGAAGTCTGACAGAACCCGTCAGTACTGACCTGCATCCCGTCAAAGCTTATCTGAGCGTGACTGTCCCCGGGGGACAAAAAGCCTCCTGGCAGTAGTCTTACTGCTTTCCTCAGCATTTGACTGCGGTTCAGCTGATCATCGCTGATGATCTCTGACAGCCGGTGAAGACGGTCGATTCGTCTGTGTAGTGTATACTGCTGGTTCGACATTGTATCGAACTCCCGGATCCGTAGAATCTGCCCTGAAGACTAACGCACCTGCTCTCCCCTGGAATCAACTCCAACCACCGCCCCCAGCTGCGGTCCAATCACAGGACAGCACCTGCCCAGGGGAGCACAACAGTAGGGGCGTCTGACAATTTTTTCGCGACGCGCGTGCTATTCACCTCCCTGACAGAACCAGCTATCGGCAGGCCTTTTGCTGGCTCAGCTGCTGGATCACCCCAAGTGGCTAATTTGCATCAGGTGATTAGCGTGCTGCCGGTTACCGATGCAGGCGCCAGCGAACCTGCGATGTGAAGCGTCCGCAGGTCATCTTTGCCACCAGACCCACTGCCCACCTGTTCAGTGACGTTAACTCCCCGAGACCCCGGCAAGATCTTCTGAGGAAGCGATGAACTGACTTACTTGTCAGCACCATCCGGATGGAAACATTGCAAGCCCATGCGTCCAAGCGTACCTGATCTGATAAAATATCCAATTCCTTTCGGAAGGACAGCTGTGATAGTCACGGGACTCTCACCTCTATTGCAAGCTGGCAGAAATTATCACAGCATCACAGGTATCTCACCTTCTGACTCGGCCGTATCCCTCACCGCCTCAGATGATCGACACGCCTCAGTGCTCACATCAACTTCCGGGCGTCCGGATTGATCGGAGCAAAATCGGCCAACCAGGACCAGGGGCTGCCCCCGTTGAAACACAAAAGCATATCAAAGCTGCCATCAGTTTATCTCACCAACCGTTGTCCGCTGCTCGCTTCAAGGAACTCGGTCAACTCGGTTTCCTCGACCATACCACCAACGTGGTGCTGGTCGGGCCTCCTGGCACCGGCAAGGCCGTTGCACTGGGAGTGAAGGCCTGTCAGACTCAGAAACCTGTCCTGTTTGCCGAGGTTAACGCTCTGCTGGACCAACTGGTGGCGTCCACCGTTGACCGATCGCTGGCCCGCAAGCTGGATGCCATGAGCCGGCTGCATCTGTTGATCTGTGACGAGCTGGGGTACATGCCTATGGACCGACAGCGTGCCAACCTGTTTTTCCAG
>PUMD01000139.1 GCA_003551215.1 Clostridia bacterium
ACAATATACCCCTTCATTTCAGCCGGTATTTTCCACATCATAAAATGCAACGTCCACCCACACCAAGAAAAACTATGATGCGTGCCAAGGAGATCGGTATGCAAAAGTTGAATAATGTATACTTGGGGAACCTACTGGTGTCCGGAGGCTCTGACACAGTTTGCCCCAAGTGCAGCAGCAATTTGGTCAGGCGGGATGGATACCGCGTGCAGCTCACCGGGCTCGATGAGTCGGGTCTGTGCGCTGAGTGTGGCTGGGATCCAGGGGTTGTCGTTTCAGAATATGCAGGCTGAAAGGGCAGATGGACGCTGGTTTTTAATTGCGCACTGAGAAAGGAGAGATACGCATGGCAGTTAACCTGAAATCGAGGGATTTCATATCACTGAGGGATTTCACCCGTGAGGAACTGCTGCAGATTCTGGACACTGCGAAGATGCTGAAGATGCACAGCAGGACGGGAGAAGAACAAAAACCTCTTGAAGGCAAGACTCTCGGGATGATATTCACCAAGCCTTCGACCAGGACCCGCATATCTTTTGAGGTGGGTATCTGGCAGCTGGGAGGAGTTGGCCTGTTTCTCAGCTCGGACGAGCTGCAGCTGCGGCGAGGCGAGACGATCGAAGATACCGCTAAAGTACTCTCGCGGTACCTCGATGGGATAATGATCCGTACCTACGCTCACCAGGATGTGGTGGATCTGGGGAAATACTCGACCATTCCCGTGATAAATGGTCTCACCGACCTGCTGCACCCCTGCCAGGCGGCTTCTGACCTGCTTACCATGAGAGAGAAGTTGGGCAGGCTGCAGGGTGTGAACATGACCTTTTTGGGCGACGGCGGTAACAACATGGTCCATTCGCTTATCAACGCTGCAGCGAAGGTGGGCATGAACATCACCGTTGGCAGCCCCCAGCAGTACCGCCCCGCAGCTGAGGTCCTGGCGGGAGCTGAAGAAGACGCGCGCAAAAGCGGCGCGACAATCACCCTGTGCGAGGATCCGGTGGAAGCGGTCAATGACGCCGATGTAGTCTACGCCGATGTCTGGGTGAGCATGGGGGATGATGAACAGCAAAGACAGAAGCGTCTGGATGAGCTTGCCCCCTATCAGGTAAACGGTGATATATGGAAATATACCGCAGATGAGGCCATTTTCATGCACTGCCTGCCCGCCCACCGCGGCGAAGAAGTCTCAGCCGGCATCCTGGACGGCCCCATGTCGGTAGTCTTTGATCAGGCGGAAAACCGACTGCATCTGCAGAAGGCGATAATGGCTCTGACCATGTAACGGTCAGATTACAGAATCAAACAAGTGAAGATACGGGAGGTATACTCATATGGACAACAGAACCCGAGTATTGATCATGGGAGCCGCAGGTAGAGATTTTCACGACTTTAATGTGGTATTCAGACAGGATGAAGAGCACGAGGTCGTTGGTTTCACAGCTGCTCAGATTCCGGATATCGAGGGAAGGCAGTATCCACCGCAGCTGTCCGGTGATCTTTATCCTGACGGTATTCCCATCTACGCAGAGGACGACCTGGAGCAGATAATTGAGGACCAGTCTGTCGATGAAGTTGTCTTTTCCTACAGCGATGTCTCTCACGAATACGTGATGAACCGTGCCTCAAGGGTCCTGGCAGCTGGAGCAGATTTCCGCCTTATAGGCGCTGATGCCGTCATGCTCAAGGCAGACAAGCCGGTGGTTGCGGTAAACGCAGTCAGAACCGGAGTGGGCAAGAGCCAGACTACGCGTCGGGTGGCCGATGTTCTGCGAGATATGGGCAAAAAAGTGGTGGTAATTCGACATCCCATGCCTTACGGCGATCTGGCCAAACAGGCCGTGCAGCGCTTCGCCACCTACGATGACCTTGACCGTCACGAATGCACCATTGAAGAACGAGAGGAGTATGAGCCTCACATAGACCGGGACATCGTAGTCTATGCAGGGGTGGACTACGGTGCCATACTCCAGCAGGCGCAGGACGAAGCTGACGTTATCCTGTGGGACGGCGGCAACAACGACCTGTCCTTTTACCGACCGGATATCCAGTTTACCCTGGTTGATCCTCACAGGGCCGGTCACGAACTGCGGTATCACCCCGGGGAGACCAACCTGCGGCGTACTGACGTTGTTATCATCAATAAGATGGGCACCGCACCGCCAGAAGGCGTAGACAAAGTCAGAGAGAGCATCCGTCATGCCAATCCCGATGCTGTTGTGGTGGACGCAGTTTCCCCGCTGTTTGTGGATGACGCTCACACCATCCGCGGCAAGAGGGTGCTGGTAGTTGAGGATGGGCCTACTCTGACCCACGGGGACATGGCTTACGGGGCAGGCATTATGGCGGCTCGCAAATACGGAGCTGCTGAGACTATCGACCCCAGGCCCTTTGCTGTAGGAACAATAGCAGACACCTTTGATGATTATCCAGGAATGGGTGCGCTGCTGCCAGCAATGGGATACAGCGCGCAGCAGATCAGCGACCTGGAGGAGACTATTGACCGTTCGGATGCCGAGCTGGTTATCGTTGCCACCCCGATCGACCTGCGGCGCCTTATTGACATCAATATACCGGCCGTTCGGGTCCGTTACGAACTGCAGGAAATAGGCACCCCAACGGTGAAGGATATCCTCGAGGGTGAGTTTGACTGAGGCACCCACGCGTTCTAACTGCCTGGGGATAGTGAGTCTCAGGGCCGGGCGCTGCGGGCAGATCGTCCGGCCCTGTCTACTCCGGAGGGATGAGGTGGTAGCATGGAGGGCCATGAGGACATTGAAGAGGTGCTTAGCAGGCTGAAGGCAGAGGATTTCAAGCTGACCCAGCAGCGGCGCCTGATTGTCCAGAAGCTGCTGAGCGATGAGGATAACCATCCTTCGGCGGAGGAAATATATCATATGGTGAGAAGCGAGGACCCCGAGGTGGGGCTGGCCACTGTTTACCGGACCCTGGATCTGCTGCAGCGACTGGATATTGTGCATAAGGTCAATTTCGGAGACGGCAAGGCAAGGTACGAAATGCGGGGAGAGCAGCACCAACACCACCATCTGCTCTGCACCGAATGCGGCCTGATCCACGAGGTGGGTGAGGATCTGCTGGGCGAAGTGGAAGAGAAGCTCACCGCTCGAACGGGGTTCCGTATTTCCGATCACGATGTCAAGTTTTATGGTCTCTGCCCCGACTGCCTCTGCAGTGAAGTACAGGCAGAGGCCCAGCAGTAGGGAGTGAGGCTGGATGGATTGGCGCCTTTTGGCCAGTGCTTTTGGATTGGTGTTTTTGGCTGAGCTGGGAGACAAGACACAGCTGGCGGTAATGATG